>CAKRJT010000003.1 GCA_934351925.1 uncultured Lachnospiraceae bacterium | reverse complement strand
GGCCTCCTATGAATTATATTTTATCATAGAAGACCTGTTGCTTAACAGCTTTTTACAGAAAAAGTTTCATACACTCGTGTCTATTGGCTCCTCAAGCATGTCGGCAATCTGCTCGACCGAATATCCCTTTTTAACTTTCTTGATTGTCTGGTCGATTAGCTTTAAGGTCGTGCCCTTATATTCGCCTTGACGAAGACCTTCCCTTATTCCCGATAATCTATGGTCCTCCCATGCATTTCCCATATTGATTTCCTCCTCGTCATTATTTATAGAGAACTTAAACTTTGTTAATGTATTGATTGCCCTGACCGCATCAGCTTCGATGTGGTTGAACTTAGAATTTCCCTCCAAAAGCTTATTCATTGCTTTTTCATCGGACGCATACTTAATAACCTCCAGTACCGTGCCGAGTGAAGTTCGAAACTTGTCAAAATCAGTGATTTCATATGGAGCTATAAGGTTGAGCTTATAGTCCGCAATATACTTACGCAGCGGCAGGGTATTGGTGTCAAACATCTCGTGCAGACCTCGCGGACCGTCCCATTCATCATCGCCCCAGTACACGGTGAGGGTAATGACGGGAGTGAGAATGTCACCCTTTTTAAAGCCGGAGAGAAATTCAGCGCTGCCATTGTACTCCTTGTTGATGCGGTGCAGCCGGTCGGCTTCGGAAGCCTGACGGCTATAGTTGATGGCATCGTATAGCATGTTCCGCACAGGCATGGCGTAATGTATTTCGAAGACGCCAATATAATTTTAATCCTATTAGGGAAAAATATATTTTGTTATCGATTTGGTGCATATAAATGGCTGGGAATATGCCGCCACTGCGCTGATGCGAAGTTGTGAATGGCTTGATATTTGACTTAATCAATGGTAAAATTAAATCAATAATTTATAATTTGTGGAGCAATTTGTAAGACTAAATTTTGAAAGGACAACAGCCATGAAAAACCTAAAAAAAATACTTATACTGCTCTTAGGCATGATTTCTGTGTTAGTCCTGTGTGCGGCATGTGCCGGGAAGGCGGATAACGTGAGCACATCGGGTCAGGAAAATGACAGTGTGGCGGGTGAGGCGGCGCAAAGCGGCACACACAAGCAGAGCGATGCCGCAGCGCAGGATACGGAAACCGGGTCGACCCCACAGCCGGAGGCTGCAACAGCATCACAGAAGGATACTGCATCTGAGAAGAATACGACCTCACAGCCGGAAAATGCATCGCAGACGGAGCAGTCAACTAAATCAACAACGGATACAGCATCGGAACAGGAGACCGTTTCAGCTGGTGCATCAGGGGCACCTGACGGCACACCGTATGCACAGCACGGAAGGCTGAGTGTCAATGGGACAGCGCTGACGGACGAGCATGGGGCGGCATATCAGCTTCAAGGCGTGAGTACGCATGGAATTGGCTGGTTTCCGCAGTATGTGAACGAGGACACCTTTGCAGAGCTGGAGAGCTGGGGGGTAAATGCAGTAAGGCTTGCCATGTACACGGCTGAAGGAGGCTACTGTGAGGGCGGCGATGCGAACAAGGACAAGTTAAAGACACTTATCGACACAGGGGTTCAGGCGGCAACCGACCTTGGAATGTATGTCATTATAGACTGGCATGTGTTAAACGACCATGACCCGTGGAATTATGCCGATGAGGCGGAGAGATTTTTTGCCGGGATGTCCGAGAAATATAAGGACTACGGCAATGTCATTTACGAGATATGCAATGAGCCGAACAGTGGTCCTGACTGGAGCAGGGTAAAATCTTATGCGGAGAAGATAATTCCTGTAATCCGCGAAAATGCGCCTGATGCCATTATAATAGTAGGAACGCCGACCTGGTCACAGGATATCGACAAGGCGGCAGCGGACCCTATAACCGGGTATGACAATATAATGTATGCGCTTCATTTTTACGCCGATACACACAGGGATTATTTGAGGGACAGAATGAAGAGTGCAATTGATGCCGGTCTTCCGGTTATTGTATCTGAGTTCGGAATATGTGATGCGTCGGGAAATGGCGGCAACAATTATGACGAGGGTAACAAGTGGATAGAGGCGATGGACGACTACAATGTGAGCTATTTCATCTGGAACCTTTCAAACAAGGCAGAGACCTCCGCGCTCATATCGAGCGGCTGCAGCAAACTGTCAGGATTTGAGGACAGTGAGCTGTCTGAGTCGGGAAGATGGTATAAGGATTTATTAAGCAAATAAAGTGAGGAAAACAACATGGGAGAGAGATTAACTGCGAGCGATGTTAAGAAGATTGAGGAAGAAATAGAGTATCGCCGTCTGGTTGAGCGAAAGAGAATTTTGAATGATGTCAAGGAGGCAAGGGCGCAGGGCGACCTGAGCGAGAACTTCGAGTACTATGCGGCAAAGAAGGAAAAGAACAGGAATGACGGGCGCATACGCTACCTTGAGAAGATGTTGAAATATGCAACGATAGTTGACGATACCTCGAAGGATGATGAGGTCGGAATGAATAACACCGTCGATGTGTATTTTGAAGATGACGACGAGACGGAGACCTACAAGCTTGTCACGAGCATAAGGGGCGACTCAATGCACAACTACATAAGCATTGAGTCTCCAATTGGCAAGGCCATCATGGGACACAAGGTCGGCGACAGGGTTCAGGTTGTGGTCAATGAGAACGTGAGCTACTATGTCCGGATAAAGAAGATCGACAAGACAACAGATGACAGCAATGACAGAATTAAGGAGTTCTAGTGTGAAAATATGCTCGATAGCATATTTTCACACGGCTATTTGTTTCTGAGCGAAAGCAAATAGCTTTTATGGCAGAAGAGAAAATGCCTTCGCGAATTTCTCTTCGCCTCTTCGCGGAAAGGCGCTCAGAAATGAGGATAAGTGTGAAAAATACATCTAATAAAGTAGTAAAATATAGGGAAAAATATATAAGCTCGCTCGTAAAAGAGCTGACCTTGGATGAGAAAATCGGTATGATACATGGCGCGGGGCTGTTCAGGACGGCAGGAGTGCCGCGGCTTGGAATACCTGAGCTTCATATGTCGGACGGACCTATGGGTGTCCGTCAGGAGTTTGTTGATAACGAGTGGAAGGGTGTTTATGACAGGGAGGATATGGTTACATATCTTCCGTCTAACAGTGCCATAGCAGCCACCTGGAACCCTAAGCGTGCTAAAGAGTGCGGTGAGGTTCTCGGTGAGGAGGCGAGGGGCAGGGGCAAGGATGTCATACTCGCGCCGGGAATTAACATCAAGAGGACGCCGCTTTGTGGGCGAAATTTTGAGTACATGAGTGAGGATCCTCATCTGGTGTCAGAGATGACGGTTCCTCTTATAAAAGGGATACAGAAGTCTGACGTGGCTGCATGTGTGAAGCATTTTGCGGTGAACGGTCAGGAGACGAACAGACTGTGGGTGGACACTATAGTCGATAAGAGAACACTCTATGAAATGTATCTTCCGGGCTTTGATGCCGCGGTGAACAGGGCACACTCTTACTCGATAATGGGAGCCTACAATATGCTTAACGGGCAGCACTGCTGTGAGAGCAGATATCTGCTGGGGGATATTTTAAGAAAAGAATGGGGCTACGACGGAACCGTGATAAGCGACTGGGGAGGTGTGCATGACACTGTGGCAGCCGCCAAGAGCGAGCTCGATATAGAGATGTCCATCACATATAATTTTGACGAGTACTGCATGGCAGAACCGCTCAAAAAGGCTGTCGAGGAGGGCAGGGTAAAGGAAAAGCATATTGATAAAAAAGTGTCCAATATCCTCAGAATGATGTACAGGCTCAAGATGCTTCCGGGTACCGGAACGAGGAAAAAAGGCTCTTTCCACAGTTTTGAACATATAAGGGCGGCGCGGCGAACTGCCGAGGAGGCAGTTATACTCCTTAAAAATGACAAAAAGCTTCTTCCGCTTGAGCTTGACACCCAGGTCGCGGTGATAGGTCAGAATGCTGTTTCCATTCATTCAAACGGAGGTGGAAGCGCCGAGATTAAAGCACTCTATGAGGTGACACCGCTCAGGGCGCTTATGAATGTCGGCGGCGGGGATGTGCACTTTGTCTATGAGCCGGGTTATGTGGTGCCTGAGAGGACACAGGGGCAGGACGAGAGCTGGCAGGAGGCTTCGCTTGAAAATGCTGATGGCAGGCAAGGTGCGGAGAATGTGGATTTACATAAAAAGGCGGAGGAGTACAGAAAGCGGGCAGTACAGCTTGCAAAGGAGAATAAGCAGACAATCATATTTGCCGGGCTCAACCATGACTATGATATCGAGGGAACGGACAAGAGCACGTTAAAGCTCCCGTACTGTCAGGACGAGCTTATTGAGGCGGTTCTTGATGCCAACCCGGACACGGTGGTGGTCATCATGGGAGGTGCTCCCGTTGAGATGCCTTGGCTTGATAAGGCAGAAGCGGTTGTATGGTATTATTACTCAGGTCTTGAGGGTGCATCGGCGGTTGCCGATGTCCTGACCGGCAGGGTAAATCCTTCGGGTAAACTTCCTGAGACATTTCCAAAGTGCACGGAGGACGTATATTCGGTTAAACTCGGTGAGTTCGGCAGGGAGGACAGACTCGAGTATAAGGACGGCGTGTTTGTCGGCTACAGATATTATCTCAGTAGCAATGTAAAGACGAATTTCTGTTTTGGACACGGACTGTCATATACTGATTTTGCACTTAAAAAAATCAAGGCGGAGGGGGCAAAAGCCCTTGAGAGCAGTGCTGCCGATAAGTGGAATGACAAGGACACCATCACTGTGAGTGCGGAGCTGTCCAATATCGGTGACAGAGCGGGAATGGAGACGGTGCAGTTATATGTGACGCCTCCTAAGGGCAGTGTAGAGAGACCGGTCATGGAGCTGAAGGGCTTTAAGAAGGTGAAGCTGTCGCCGGGCGAGAAGAGGAAGATCGAGTTTGCGCTTGATAAGCGTGCTTTTTCGTACTATGACGAGAGTAAATGCGGCTATGCCTACGAGCATGGCGAGTATATAGTAAGCCTCGGAATGAGCGCGGAGGACATCAGGCAGAGAGTAACGATTAATTTATAGTGATATAAATATATATAAAATTCTGATAATTAAAATAAATAAGCAGGAGAAGATGCGATGGAATTTAAGGGCATTACAAAGCGCGAGGAGGGCAGATTCATAACGCGCTACGATGTGGAGTACGAGACGGTCGATGGCAAGCAGAAGATATATGAGATGATAAGCCGCAGCGATGATATAACGGACTATGACAAGCTGCACGGAAAGGTGGCAGATGCGGTTGTTATCATTGCGACCGACGAGAATGACGAGAGGATTGTGCTCAACAAGGAGTTCCGCATGGCGGTCGGTGACTGGGTATACAACTTCCCGGCAGGACTTATCGACCCGGGCGAGGAGCCACAGCAGAGTGCGTGCAGGGAGCTTCTCGAGGAGACTGGTCTTGAACTCTACAGAATAGACGACCTCATTGGAACAAGCTACAGCGCGGTGGGCTTCTCTAACGAGACGAATGTGTGCATAGTCGGAAAGGCGAGAGGAGAGTTCAAGGAGAGCACCTCCACCTTCGAGGAGATTACACCCGGCTGGTACACCAAGGCTGAGGTGAGGGAGCTGCTGAAAAAGTATAAGTTTGCCGCGAGAACGCAGGCGTTCTGCTATGTGTGGAGCAGAAAATAGAACACGGACAATCAGGCGGGAGGAGATTTCATCTAAATCTCCTCCTTTTTCTAAATGGACAAACAGGATTAGGGTGTCAAAACATGCTGATTTAGTCTGTGAGTGTATAACTTGTTATATTTATGCACATTGGCTCCGATTGTACGGGGCTGTGCAAGCCGGTGAAATCACGCATACGTTCAGCTATGGAATACATTTATATAGCCCGTTCAGCTATGAAATGCAATTATATAACGGGATAAGTTAGCGTTGCCGGAGATGGTTACCACCTAAGTGCCTAATGCTTATGTCGGGGCGGTAAAAGCTGTGTCAAATGAAAGAATATTTATTAATAGTTACCGCCTAAAAAACGGCTACCGGCTATAAAGCGGTAATAACTGCGTCAAGTCGATAAAAAAAATATCTATAATTACCGCCTATAGCTGACAAATTGTATTTGAGGCGGTAAAATTAAAAATTTATAATCAAAAAAATCATCAAATATGAAAAAAATTACCGCTTGCAATCACAATAAAGTCAACCAAGCGGTAATTCACGATTAAAAACCGGGAAATGCCGTATTTTTTTACCGCCGTCATGTGGAAACAGAGCTGTCAGGCGGTACATGGAGAGGATATTGTAGAAAATGTAGTAGAAATTAAATAATCAAAATTTTAAAAATAAATAAAAAAGATGTAGTATTTATCCCAAAAATCGTAGTATATAGGTGAAATCAAAAATGAGGAGGTGAGACGATGGACGACGAGAAAATCATAGAGCTGTTCTTTGCACGCTCCGAGCAGGGAATACGGGAGCTTGATGATAAATACGGAAAACTTTGTCACAGACTCTCATACAATATCGTGAATGACAGGCAGGACGCGCAGGAGTGTGTAAATGACGCCTACCTTGGGGCTTGGAACGCCATTCCGCCCGCGCGGCCGAGCCCGCTTTTGTCCTATATCGCGAGAATAGTGAGGAATATTTCCATCAAATGCTACCGGAAAACGGAGGCAGCCAAAAGAGGCGGGCATTATAAGGCTGCCCTGGAAGAGATTGAGGGCTGCATAGCGGACAGAAAAAATGTGGAAGATGAAATCGACGCGAAGGAGTTAGCGCGCATCATAGAGCAGTTTCTGGACACGCTTACAACGGAAAACAGGGTTATATTTATGCGGCGCTACTGGTTTTCGGACAGCCTGAGGGACATAGCAGAGTTTGTGGGGCTCTCGGAGAAAAATGTTTCTGTGCGGCTGACCCGCATACGGGAAAAACTGAGAAGCTATCTGGCAGAAAGGCAGATAAATGTATGATAAAGGACTGTGCTGCAAAGTGGCAGTGGAAAGGAGTGTGCCGGTATGAATGTGGAAATTTTTTCTGATGCAATGGGTGAGATTGACGGCAGATACATTGATGAAGCCATTAATTATAAAAAAGCGGGCGATGTACACGCGGTTGACAAGCCTGTGCCGTGGCCAGAGAAGAGGAGTCCGAAAAGGAAAGCCGTAAAGAGAAGGTTAATCGTGGCTGCGGCAGGGTGCCTTGCCGTGGCATTACTCATAGTTTTGCTGATTGCAAACGGGTGGGGAGAGCCGCTTGCGCTGTCGGACAGGTCATCTAATGTGACCGTGCGCTACACGGGAAATCCTCTTATTTTTCAGTCAGGCTGCCTGATAAACCTCACCGAGGAGGAATTGTTCACGGAATTTGACACAGCTATTTTTAAAGGAACCATATCGGAAGTCAGGAATATTGTTGTGAGCTTCAACGGGGAAAAGGAATACCGCGCGATTGCCAAAATCAAGGTGGAGAAGGTTTACCGCGGAACCTGCAGTGAGGGTGATACGGTCTCGGTAATGCTTCCGTGTCCGGTTTCAACGGCTTTGAAGGTGACAAGCACCACCACGGTCTCTGCCATGAAGGCTGGGGTGACGGGAATATTCATGCCGGTGGAGTATGATGATGAGAGTGCTCTGTGGCTGGAAAACGGGGCAAGGCTGGACAAAAGGGATATTGCGGGCTATGGCTTTGCGGACGGCGAAAGGTATGCATTTCTTGAGACAGACTCGGGGCTCGTGTTCGCCAGGTACGCATACGGAAGCATAGCCGACGCGGACACGCTTGAGGAAGTGGAGGCTTACATTGAGAAGATGCTTGAAAGCCTTTATGGTCAGGATATGGTAGAATAGCGGTATTAGGTGAAAAATTTATTAAACCGGATAAGAGCTCAAATGATTTGTCAAGATTATGGTATTGTAAAAAACAGGCAGAAGCAATGGGGACTTCTGCCTGCTTGACAAATTCAAAGTTATGGACTACTATCAACCTCCAATAAAGTTTTTATTTACTGCCCCAAAATAAGATTTATTATCCGTAAGCGGTAATTATAACCATTATTTACTTAACCGTAACCGTATACGTTCCAGCCGTCAGCTCCGTCAGCTTTGCATCGGTTGACATATTGACTAACTCCACATTGCACTTCTTGGTTCCGGTGATGGATATTGTAAGTTCGTTTCCGGATTTCTTTACGCTTATTGTGGTGTCGGCGTTTGCCTTTATGTCATAGACTGTTGTGGTGCAGTCCGAAGGCTCATATACGCGGAAGGTCACGTTATCGGCATAATCATAGTCAGGGCGGTCCGCGTCAGGCTTAACTGCGATGATGGAGTTCTCCTTCACGAAAAGAGGAATCTCGAGGTAGCCGCATTTTTCGGAGTACCAGCATCCGCCGTTGTATTTTTTGCCGGAGAAGAAGTTCGTCCATGTCCCGGCAGGGAGATAGTATTCGGCAATTCCATCCTCGTTGAAAATCGGTGCCACGAGGAGACTGTCGCCCATCATGTACTGCTTGTCGAGATATGAGCAGTTGCGGTCGTCGGTAAATTCGAGCACCATGCTTCTCATCATAGGAATACCTGTCTGCGATGCGTAGATGGCATTGCGGTAGAGGTACGGCATGAGTGAAGCCTTTAACAGTGTGAAGGTGCGGACTACATCGACAGCCTCCTCATCGTATGCCCAAGGCACGCGGTAGGAGGAGCTTCCGTGCAGACGGGAGTGTGAGCTTAGAAGCCCGAATGCAGCCCATCTCTTGTACACGTCAGGTGTGGAGGTGCTCTCGAAGCCGCCTATATCATGGCTCCAGTAGCCGAAGCCCGACATGCACAGTGAAAGACCGCCGCGCAGGCTCTCCTCCATGGATTCATAGTCGGACCAGCAGTCACCGCCCCAGTGTACAGGGAACTTCTGGCTGCCTGCCGTTGCGGAGCGGGCAAACAGTACAGCCTCGCCCTTGCCGCGCTTTCTCTCAAGAAGCTCATATACGCATCTGTTGTAGAGATAGGTATAGTAATTGTGCATTTTCTTAGGGTCGGAGCCGTCAAAGTACACAACACCGTCAGTAGGGATTCTCTCGCCGAAATCCGTCTTGAAGCAGTCAACGCCCATGTCGAGGAGTACCTCGAGCTTGCTCTGGAACCATTTGCGGGCGTCAGGGTTCGTGAAGTCGACAAGTGCCATTCCCGGCTGCCACATATCCCACTGCCATACATCGCCGTTGGTTCTCTTCACGAAATAGCCGTTGTCAACACCCTCGGCAAAGAGCACGGATTCCTGACCAATGTAGGAGTTAATCCATACACAGATATTGAGTCCCTTAGCCTTGATTCTTTTTAACATGCCCTCAGGGTCAGGGAACACGCGCTCATCCCATACAAAATCAGACCAGTGGAATTCCTTCATCCAGAAGCAGTCGAAATGGAATACACGGAGCGGGATACCACGGTCGAGCATGCCGTCGATGAAGCTCATTACGGTCTTTTCGTCGTAGTTGGTTGTAAATGATGTGGAAAGCCACAGTCCGAACGTCCAAGGCGCCGGGAGTGAAGGCTTTCCTGTCAGGTCGGTGTACTTTACGAGCACGTCCTTCATGGAAGGTCCGTCGATGAAGAAGTAGTCGAGATAACTTCCCTCTACGGAAAACTCAGCTTTTGTGACCATCTCGGTTCCGACCTCGAAGGATACCTTCTCCGGGTGGTTTACGAACACGCCGTAGCCCTTGTTGGACACATAGAAAGGAATGTTTTTGTAGGACTGCTCGGTGCTTGTGCCGCCGTCCTGATTGAATATGTCTATCGACTGACCGTTCTTTACAAATGGGGTGAAGCGCTCACCGAAGCCGTACAACAGCTCGCCGACGCCCATTGAGAGCTGCTGGCGGATATATGTATCGGTGTAGTCGCCCTTGTCGTAGGCATAACCCTTCCAGTCGGTTTTCATAAGAGCGAGGTCTTTTCTTCCGCTTTTAGAGAGAACTCTGCCCTTGTGCTTGTAGGTCATGCTCCAAGGCAGCTTGTTAATCTCAAGGGATAAATCGCCGCTTGTGATGGTGATGAGCTCGTCGGTCTGTGTGACGCTCATGTTGTCCTCGCCGGTGGCAAGCTCGAACGCAGGGCTCTTTGCAGCCATGCCCGCGTGGTGATAGGTCTGAACCCTTATCACACCCTTGGCAGGAGACGTTATCACAACCGTGAGGTTGATGCTTCCGAGGGTATCGCCTCTTGTGATTATTCTTATGGTAGGTGCACACAGAGTCACCTTGTTCTTTTCAATCTTTGTAAAATATACCTCCTGAGGGGAGAAGCAGGAGCAGCCCTCCTTCTCAAGCCAGCAGCCGTTCGAGAATTTCATTTTATACCTCCTGTTGAGTTGCCTTGACGTTGTGTAATTTACCTGTAACGCCCCAAGACACGCACCCGCTCCCGGAAAGATGCAGCGGATGCGTAGACGGCTAAAACACAGCCGTCAAGCACCGGCACTTTTCCGAGGGTCTTTTGGCGTTACAGGTAAATTACACAACTGTTTATTGGCATGATATTAAAAGGCTATGTAGCCCTTTAGCTGATATTATATAGAAACAGGTTAAAAATGGATACCATATTTTTTATATATTTTTGCCTTGATTTTTGCAGGTTGTGCCGTGGTGGCGGGTGTGATATATTTATCTGAGATTATCAGGAAATATGGGATTGCGGGGGGCATGGCATGAGCGGCTTTAGCAGAATGAAGATTGGAAAGCAGTTTAATATAGTATATTTGTGTGCGGTGGTTATTCCGGTGCTCGCGCTGGGTGTTTTTCTCGTCATAAACACCTACAGCATGCTTCTGACGCACCACAGGGATTTGATTCACGGGAGCAACAATTCCTCGAAGAAGATTATGAAGGAGATAAGCGACCAGATTTACAATATTTCCGACAGCATCGCCTACGACAGCAGGACGATAGAGATGCTCGGCGGTGAGTACGGCAGTGAGAGGGAGTTCCACGATGCCGCGAGAGGATATACGCTCATTGATAACTTCGTGGAGAATTACAGCCAGATTGGCAGCATAACGATATACACGACCACGCCGTATGCTTCGAGCTTCAAGTATTTCAGACCGGTGACGGACGAGATAAAGCAGAAGGACTGGTATCAGACAGCGATAGGACAGTACAGCCCGTTCTACCAGCTCATTGTCGAGCCGAACGCCTACAAGAATGTGGAGTACAGCTATGCGCTTGTGAGAAAGATAACGGTGCTCGGCAGCAGTTGTGAGGCGGTGATGGTCATCAAGATAAGTGAGAATTATCTAGAGGGGCGTCTGGGGGACAGCGATTACATAACCTTTGTGTCGTTTGACGATAAGGAGACCTTCTACAGCTCGAGACGAGACTATTACGGAACAACGCTGCCGTTTGAGGCAGACTATGCCGGGGAATATTATTCGGACAAATTCATGGAGCAGTTCGAGGGGGTCAACAGCCTTGTGGAGATAAGCTCGCTGAGCCTCAAGCAGTCGGGAAGCTTTCTATATATAACCACGATTGATAAAAACGCGCTGTGGAGCATAGTCAAGACGCTTCTTGTGGCAGTCTCGACGGTGCTTGTGGCGCTGTTTGTGCCGGCTGTGTTTATGACAAAATTTTCACATTCGTTTGTGAGCCAGGTAAATGTGCTGCGCGACGAAATGCACAAGGCTAGCAATGAGAACTACGACATAATAAAAAACTTCTCGGGAAGCTATGAATTGCAGCAGGCATACGGCGACCTGCTCGTGATGGTTGACACGATAGAGCAGCAGAAGGTGGCGATGTACGAGGCGATGTTAAATGAGAAACAGCTTCAGAACGAGCAGCAGGAGATGGAGTTTAAGATGCTTGCAAGCCAGATTAACCCTCATTTTCTCTACAATACTCTTGAAACTCTCAGAATGAAGGCGTTCACGGCGGGTGACAGGGAGGTCGCCACGGGAATCAAACTCCTCGGAAAGATGTTGAGGTATGTGCTCGTGAATATCGGAACGACCTACACGACACTTGCAAACGAGCTGGAGCACATTGAGACCTACATAAAAATCCAGAAGATAAGATTTGACGACAGGGTTAATTACAGTCTGACGGTGGACGACGGCATCGACACCGAAAAGTATATGCTTCTGCCCCTGCTTCTGCAGCCGATAGTCGAGAATGCGGTTGTCCACGGACTTGAGGGCGTTGACGGAACAGGGTATATACAGATACATATTTATGAGAAAACCTGTGCGCCTCGTGGCAGTATGGGTAATGACAGCAGTGATAAGTTTGAAAGTGAAGCTTTCAAACAACTTATTGATAGCAGTACTGCAAGCAGTGCTTGCAGTATGCAGGGGTATAAGAATGAAAGAATAAGATGTATGATAATAGACGTGACCGACAATGGCAACGGGATGACGGCCGAGCAGCTCGACAGCGTGAAAAAGAGCATGACGCAGGACAGCATATCGAAACATTCCAGCATAGGAATGGCGAACATAGACCAGCGGATTAAGCTGTGCTACGGCGATAAATATGGCATAGATATACAGAGTACGCAGGGAGAGGGAACAAAGGTGACGGTGGTTCTGCCGCGCTATTCTCATGAACCGGCAAAGGAGCAGATAAAAAAACTGCAGTAAAAGTAAAAATTAGAGTGTAAAATATGTAAAAAAGACAATGTTTTTTTATTCCCACCCATGGCATAGAATTGTATCAAACGCTGAGGGTGGGTTTCGTATACCCCTTGGCAGAAAAATTAAGGAGGTTTTTATCTATGAGAAAGTTCAAAAAAGTATTGGCAAGTATTCTTGCCGGAACACTTGTACTTTCAAATGCGGTTCCGGTGCTTGCTGCACAGGATGCATCTTCACTTTCTGACGGAACAGCGTATTTGAACATTAACAATTCAGACTGGCAGCCGTTCGACGCTGAGTGGGTTAATGCAGAGATTACGGGAGACGGCTCCTACACGGTATCGATGACGGCGGCAGAGGCACAGAACCTTGCACAGTTCAATGCTCTTGAGGTTGTCAACGGTGAGGAGGTTCTCGGAACAGGTGCGGTTCTCACGGTTGATTCTATCGAGCTTAATGGTGAGAAGATTGAACTTCAGGGTTCAAGCTACACATGCTCGGCAGATGGCTTAGGCGTTACAACAAGAGTTAACCTTTACAACGAGTGGAATACACCTGATGCAACTGCAACAGCAGGCGATGACAAGCATGCCGACTGCCGTGTGGCAGAGGGAAATGTGGCAGATGCCACAGCATGTCTGTGGACAGCAGAGCAGCTCACAGGCATTACATCAATCGTTGTCAACTTCACTGTATCAGGCTTCGGAACAGCAGGCGGTCCTGCTGAGACAGCAGATAATTCCGATGCGGCAACAGAGGCTGTAGCTCACCTCAAGATTAACAATGAGAGCTGGGGTGATTACGAGGCTGAGTATGTTGACGCGACAATCACCGGAGACGGTACATACACAGTATCAATGAACGCAGCAGAGGCACAGGACCTTGCACAGTTCAATGCACTTGAGGTTCCTAACGGCGAGGCACTTCTCGGTACAGCGTGTGTTCTCACGGTAGACAGCATCAAGATTAACGGCGAGGAGATTACTCTCCAGGGCGCAAGCTACACCTGTTCAGCAGACGGTGCCGGTGTAGATACAAGAGTCAACCTCTACAATGAGTGGAACAAGCCTGATGATACTGCAACGGCAGGCGACGACAGCCATCTTGACCAGCGTGTTGCAGACGGCAGCCTTATGGACGCAACAGCATGCCTCTGGACAGCAGATCAGCTCGCAGGCGTCCAGTCAGTAGAAGTTACCTTCACTGTATCAGATTACGGCAAGAACGCTGAGGCAGGCGAGGCAGCAACTGGAAACGGTGAGTTTGATCCAAACGGCGAGTTCAACGCATACTTCGGTGTTCAGACAGCAGCTTACTCCTTCCGTAACGCATGGAATGACAGCTATGGCCTAGGAACTCCTGAGTGGAACCAGATTACAGGCTGGAACGGCAACGATGAGGTCGTAAGAACCGGAACAATCACAGATGCCGTAATCAAGGGCAACGGTACATACACAGTTTCTCTTACAGGTGTTGATTTCGCAGATGATGCCGAGACGCTTAACCTCTTATTCCTTTCAACGGATATTCCTCTTGACAAGGGTGTGGAGATTTCTGACATTACTGTAAGAATGGGCGGCAAGAAGGTATACGAGTTTGAGGAATCCTATCAGGACCCTGATACCAAGGATTACATCAAGACTCTTCTCATCAATACATACAATGACGCTTTCAAGGCAGATAATGAGTTCGCATACACATTATCCGCAGGCATGGACATTGAGATTACCTTCACTGTATCCGGTTTGGCATACGATAACCCTGATGCAGTGCCAAGCGGTGACACGACTCCTGTCGAGACAACAGCAGCTTCTACAACGCAGGCAGCCAGCCAGGCGACAACCACAGCAGGTGCAGATGCGGCATCACAGGGTGGTGTATCCGTGGGTGTTATCATCGCAATCGTTGCAGCAGTGGTAGTTGTGGCAGCAATCGTTGTTGTAGCTGTTAAGAAGAAAAAGTAAATAAAAATTCTGCTTATTTTCGCAGTAAAATCAAGTAAAAAATGAAAACTGCCGTCGTGACGGGAAACTGTCCGGCGGCAGTTTTTTTAACGCCCGGAATGTAGTTGGATATGTAAAAATAAGTACTGCAAAAAGTGAATGTAATTTTGAACTTATAATGACGGTATTAAAAAAATGATGAAAAATATATAATGTAATCATAAAGCAAGGAGGTATCAAGATGAACGAGATAATTAGCAAAAGAGAGAAAACAGCTAATAAGTTCTACTATGTGTCACGTCTGGTTTCACTTCTGTCAGTATTTATGATGTTTCTTCCCGCAATCAATCCGGGACGCTTTTCATCACTGATAAGCAAGAATCTTTCGGTGTTTACCGCCGGCGTGTCATACAGCAGTCTTGTCAGCGGAGCGGGACGGGCAATTCGTCAGGGCTGGGTATCACAGTCAGCTTATACATTTATTTTTGTGGGAAGTATGCTCATATGTATAGGCATCGTGGTGTGTGCGGCAGGCTCCTGTGTATCTCTTGGAAACCTTAAAATGAAGAACCTGAGCAATAAGATTTCACTTGGCGGTGCGTGCGTGGAGGGCGCCGGACTTATAGTCCTTATGCTCGGCTACAATGAGGTGATGGCTTGCAGCAGACCCGAGAAGGTTGGACCGACATTCGCAGCGGGATTTATATTATTCCTCGTGGATGCACTCATACAGCTTGCGGTATCCATTATAAACCTTGTGGTACTGCCAAAGGCAGCCGTGACGGACAAGATGGAGATGCAGACAAAGTACAGATTGTTCCTTATGTTCCTTCCGTTTGCAATGCTCGCATTTATATTTTGTTATCTGCCGCTGTTTGGCTGGAGATATGCATTCTTCGACTATTCGGCAGGCGGAACACTTTCTTCCGATAATTTTGTGGGAATGAAGTGGTTTAAGTATCTTTTCAACAATGCGGCGACGAGAAGAGATATCGTGAGAGTTTTAAAGAACACACTCGTTATGAGTGGTCTCGGAATTGCTACAAGCTGGGTTCCGATGGCATTTGCAATATTTATTTCCGAGATTAAGTGTACATGGTTCAGAAAGATTGTACAGACCTTTACAACAATTCCTAACTTCATAAGCTGGGTTCTGGTTTATGCCATTGCTTATGCAATATTCTCAACAGATGGTTTCTTAAACGGATTACTCACGATGATAACGGGAACGAACCACGCAACCAATTATCTTATGGGAGATTCGGGAACCTGGTTTAAGATGCTCGCCTGGGGCATGTGGAAGGGCACAGGTTGGAGCGCAATCATTTACATAGCGGCTATATCCGGAATAGATGTACAGCTCTATGAGGCGGCTACGGTTGATGGTGCGGGACGTTTCCAGAAGATGTGGTACATAACACTTCCGGGACTTCTTCCTACATACTGCGTACTTCTTCTCATGTCAGTTGCAGGTATCCTAAGCAACGGTATGGATCAGTACCTCGTGTTCGAGACAGCCAACAATACGAACACTATCGAGGTGTTGGACCTCTATGTATATAAGCTGGGTATCAGCGGAGGACTCATTCCTCTGTCCACGGTTGTAGGTATGGTAAAGACAATCGTGAGTGTAATCTTGCTCTTTGCAGCTAACGGAATATCAAAAGCAATCCGCGGCGAAAGTATCGTATAGGAGGTGGGAATATGGCAAAGACAGCACAGGAAAAACTCGATGCCAAGGCAGAGAGAGCTTATTACAGAAAGCACAAGAAGCAGTACAAGTTAAAACCTTCAGACATTGTATTCAACATTATTAACTACACATTTTTTGCATTGTTTACACTGTCATGCTTCTTCCCATTTTATTATTTGTTCATCAATACCATATCATCAAATGATCTGGTTCGTGCGGGCAAGATTAATTTTTACCCGGTGGGAATTAATTTCCATAACTATGTTGCGATGCTTCAGGTTAACGACCTCGGAAATGCGTTCCTTGTATCTGTTTCAAGAACACTTATAGGAACCTTCCTCATGGTTCTCGCGTCTGCTCTTGCCGGATATCTCGTAACCAAGAAGGAGATGTGGCACAGAAAGTTCTGGTACAGATTTCTCGTTGTGACGATGTACTTTAACGCGGGTATCATTCCTATATATTTGAACTTCCTCATGTTAGGTCTTACCGATAACTACCTTGTCTACATTCTTCCGGGAATTGTGGCACCGTACAATATCATACTTGTAAAGACCTACATAGAGTCGATACCGGCGGAGCTGGAGGAGAGCGCATACATGGACGGCGCGGGATTTATGACAGTGTTCAGAAAGATTATTTTCCCGCTGTGTAAACCAATCCTCGCGACGATTACGATATTCGGTGCGGTAGGACACTGGAACTCATTTACCGACTCACTTATCTACATGCAGAACAGCCCGAAGCTCTACACCTTACAGCACAGACTGTATGTGTACCTCAACTCGTCAAGCAACCTTGACAGCATTATGAACAACACGACGGCGGCGAGCGCGGCGATGCAGCAGCAGATGAACATGAAGGTAATCAAGTACACGGTATCAATGGTTACGATAATTCCTATTCTTCTTGTATATCCATTCCTTCAGAAGTACTTTGAGAAGGGTATTATGTTAGGTGCCGTTAAGGGGTAAATTGTATTGATTTGAGACTCAATTTTTAGTACAATAAATATATTAAAAGGAGGACAAAAAAGTGAGAAAATCAAAATTATTTAAGAAAATCACTGCCGTCACACTTTCGGCAGCGATGGTGCTCTCAATGAGCGCATGCTCCAAGAGCAATGCTGCTGATGGAGGAAAAACAAGCGGCGATCCTATAACGCTTACGGTGTTCAGCCAGCTGGCTAACTATAACGGAGAGCAGGTTGGCTGGTTTGCCAAGGAGATGTTAGACCGCTTCAATGTTAAGCTCAATATCATTCCTGAATCAGACGGAACCTTCGATACAAGAATGGAGTCCGGCAACTTAGGAGACATTGTTGTATTCGGAAGTGCAGGTAAGGAGTACAAGTCAGCAGTTGAGGCTGGAGCGCTTCTTGACTGGAACGAGGATGATATTTTAACAGAGTATGGTCCGTACATAGTAGCGCACATGCAGGCCGCTCTTGATAAGAATAAGCAGATTAACTCAGACGGACTTGTACATGGTATCGGTCACGGAATAGCAACAAGCAGTGAGGATCATGAGGATTTCTTCTATACATGGGATTTAAGATGGGATTTATACAAGGAGTTAGGCTATCCTGAGGTTAAGACACTCGATGACCTCGCAGACTTACTTGCAGATATGCAGGCACTCTGTCCTGCTGATGATAAGGGCAACAAGACCTACGGTGTGTCCTTATGGCCTGACTGGGACGGCAACATGGTAATGTATGTCAAGGCTATGGCAACAGCTTGGTATGGCTATAACGAGCTTCATCTTGGACTGTATGACAGCGATACAGGTGAGTTCCACGGTGCTCTCGAGGAGAACGGACCATATCTTGAAATGTTAAAGTTCTTTAACACTCTGTATCAGAGAGGTCTTCTTGACCCTGACTCAATGACACAGACATACAACGAGATGATTGATAAGGTAATAAACGGCGGTGTATTCTTCTCAATCTTCAACTATGCAGGTTCTCTTGCATACAACACAGAGGATCACCTGGCTGTGAACAAGATGATGCTCACAATGAAGCCTGAGGATGCAACTCCTATCGTATATGGTATGGATACAGCCGGCGGCAACAGATTATGGACAATCGGTGCAAAGACAGAGTATCCTGAGCTTTGCATGGAGATTATCAACTGGTTATGTACACCTGAAGGAAGAATGGTATCTGAATATGGTCCTGAGGGCGTTACATGGTACTATGATGATGAGAAGAACACACACTTCACAGAGCTTGGTGCAAGCGCTATCAGAGATGTCAACACTGTAATGCCTGATGATTTAGGTACATTCGGTGATGGCCGTCAGCAGATTAACAACATCACATGGTCTCTTGATGCTCAGAATCCTGACTCTAACGGTGAGACTTACAACTGGCAGAACTGGAAGAGCAACTTAGCTGAGGCTTCCTGTGATATTGAGCAGGATTGGAGAGATAAGACAGGAGCAATCTCCGTTCAGGAATATCTCAACCAGCATGAGTACAAGGTAGCTCCTGCTACTACATACACAGATGGTGTAAGATCTGATGAGCTTGAAGTAACATGGAATCAGGTTACCAAGTGTATCGTAAACGGAAGCTGGAATGCGGTATATGCATCGACAGACGCAGAGTTCGAGTCGATCGTTTCCAAGATGATTTCAGATGCTTATGAGTATGGTTATGAGCAGTGCCTGGAGTGGAACGAGAACGAGGCTGCTATCCTCCATGAGCTCGAGGAAGCAGTTCGTGCAAAGGACGCAAAGTAATTTTGGTTAATTAAAATATCGGGGGCTGTTGCACTAAGGTTGCACTTAAGTGCGGCAGCCCTTTTTATAAAAGGAGATATTTGATGAAATTTTTCAGTGTGGACAGCCCGCTCTACAAGTTCATATCAACATTCTGGGAGATAGTGAAGCTGAACTTTTTCTGGCTGGTATTTTCACTGCCGGTTGTTACTATCGGTGCTTCCACGACGGCTGCGTTTTCGGTTGGGCTTAAGATGTCGGACGGGAGCGAGGGCTACATATTCAAGGCATTTTTGGAGGCGTTTAAGGAAAATTGGAAAAAGGGTATACCGCTTGGGCTGTTGAATCTTCTGATAGCATATGCGGCATATCTGGATTTTGAGCTTTTTAACAAGATTGAGGGAAATCCGTTTATATGTCTTGCGATGGGAATACTCGCCATAGTGATAGGGATAACGGGCTTTATGTACGCCTACGCGCTGCTAGCAAGATATGAGAATTCTTTTATAAACACTATGAAGAATTCCTTTGAAATCTACACAAGATATTTCGGGCGCTCAGTTGCTATGACGCTTATAGTTGCCCTTGAGCTTGCTGTAATGTTCTGGAACACGACGACAATGTATTTTATGATACTTATAGGACCGGCGTGCATCATATATACGATAAGCGCGGGTGCTCTTTATATTTTTAAGGACATAGAGAGAAAGGAGAAGGAAGGATAATGAGAAAAATGATTGGGCGCATGTGCGCCATCGCGACCGCGGCGGTTGTGCTCGCGGGAAGTGTTATGTCGGGGCTTTCGTGCAGGGTGTACGCCTCCGACGACAAGGGGCTGGTTGCGGCAGCCACACAGCAGCCGTTCCGTGTACTCTCGGCGCAGGATATGGTTCAGGAGATGGGGGCAGGGTGGAACCTTGGAAACACGATGGATGGACATACAGGCTTTACCCCGAATGAGACGCTGTGGCAGCACGTTGAGACAACGAAACAGGTTATAAAGACGGTACATGACAATGGCTTTAACACTGTGAGAATTCCTGTGACCTGGGGAACTATGATTGATGACGAGAACGGCTATGCGATAAATGACAAATGGCTGAGCCGTGTTCAGGATATCGTGGACTACTGCGTTGAGCAGGATATGTATGTCATCGTAAATATACACCACGACGGCGCGGAACAGACGGGATGGCTTAGAATAGCTTCGGACGACTTTGACTCCGTGAAGGAGAAGTATGAGGCTGTGTGGAAGCAGATTGCACAGAGATTTAAGGACTACGACGAGCACCTCATATTCGAGTCCATGAACGAGGTTACGGGACCGGGAAACAATATCCAGTTCGATATGGACAGGGTCATGGAGCTCAACCAGATATTCGTGGACACAGTCAGGGGAACGGGCTCTAATAACGCATACAGATGGCTGTCCGTGCCGGGAAGATACACCAACATCACGAACACGACGCAGTACGATTTCAGACTTCCGGAGGATACGGTTGAGAATAGATTATTCTTGTCAGTGCACTATTATAACTGGCTGTTCGGTCTTGCTGAGAACACGACCTACACCGAGTGGACGAAGGAGATGACCGATGAACTCGTGGCTGAGTTTGCACAGCTTGAGAAGTTCACCTCGCAGGGCGTTCCGGTTATTGTGGGAGAGTACGGTGCCATTGACAAGAGAAATGAGGCTGACAGAGCATACCACTACGAGGTTGTCAACCGAATCTGCAACACGGGAATGATTGTTGCGTGCTACTGGGATAACGGCGAGTATGACCTCACAAAGGAGCCTACGGATTATAACTTCACACTCATTGACAGGGAGACCTGTGAGCCTGTATATCCGGACCTGATTGCGGCGATACTCAGGGGAAAATATCTTGCAGGACCTTCAGACTGCTCGGATTTGAGCAAGGGAACCGAGATTATTCCGATTACGGATTTTGAGCTTGAGAAGGATGAACTGTGTATTGAAGTCGGGGCGCTTTACGAGACCTCTGTAAAGAATGTTCTTCCTGAGAACACGAACGATATAGTGCTGTGGAAAACAGATGACCCTTCAGTTGCGACGGTTTATGACGGACGTATCCGCGCGAGAGGCATAGGAACCACGACTATAACAGCCTACAGCCAGAAGGACGGTTACAGCAAGAGCATGACTGTGACTGTCATAGCGCAGAAGGGAGCTGAGGATATCGAGCTTTCCGTGCCTGAGCAGCTTGAGCTTAGCACTGACTCCTACACCTATATCGGTGCACAGATAAACGTTTCTGGAGAGTATCTTACATACCGTTCCTCAAACGAGGATATAGCCACAGTGTCGAGGACAGGCAAGGTGCTTGCCAAGTCGGACGGCGTCGCATACATAACGACGACGGCTGCGAAGGGAAAGAGCGCGACGACGAGAGTGGTGGTTGGACACAAGGCGGGGGCGAATGAGATATCCCTTGCCGTGAACGTGTACTACAACGACAATGACCACTCATTTTTCTCAAATGAGTACGGCGAACCGATAACGGTGAGCGGTGACGGAACCTACACGCTCACCTTCAACTGTGAGGAGGATTTGTCCGACGATGCCGCAAAGGCAGGAGTTGACAGCCTTAGCAAAATGACTGCTATATACATAAAAGACCATGCGGTTACACTCGGACAGGAAAAGAAGTCAAAGCTTGTGTCCTGTAATATAATGTATGACAGTGTGGTAGTGGACGGTGTTGAACTTACCGTGACACAGACAGAGCCTAAGAGCGCACTTAAGTCATCCGGAATATTCGATACCAATGACCCGATAAATTCATGGGACGGTTCGATGGTTGAGGAGGTCGTTGTCAAGAAACATGTGGCTGATTTTACAACCGTTGAGAACCCTAAGACCGTTGAGATTACATTCACACTCTCGGATATGGAGTTCGAGAACACGGGGGATACGGGGGACACTGACATTGAAGTTGATTACATGGAGCTTGAGGTGGTTGACAATGAGGACGGAACCTATGACATAGTTGCAACAGTGGCTCCGGTAGAAGCCAACGAGAAGATATATTTTGCATCGGAAAATGAGGCTGTCGCAGCGATAGCAGAGCCTACGGTTCAGATAAGTGACGGCAGGGCGGTTGCAGTTGCAAAGGCACTTAAAATCGGCGGTTCGGTAATCACGGCATACACAGAGAGCGGAGTGTCGGCAAGTATTCTTCTCGGGGTATCGGGAATAACAGAGTATGTGTCGGAAGCTGATTCGGTCGGTGACATAATACCTGCACCGGAGAGGGATATCAAGCATGAGGAGCCGACACAGGAGGTGGCTGAGACGGAGAGCGGGAGCTCGACGCAGGCGGCAGCACAGGAGACCACTACGCAGGAGCTGAGCACCGAAACGCAGCCTGCCTCATCGGGGGCAACAGTCAGCACGATGACGGCGGTTATCATAATTGTGGGAGTTGTGCTTGCAGCGGGAGTGGTAGTGTTCATAATGTTAAGACCTAAGAAAAACAAGGGCTCACAGCGCAAAGGATAGCTGTGAACGGGTGCTGTTTCCTTGACAATGCCAGCGGCATAATTTATAATTTAGCTTAATAAAAAGATGTGACGGCGTGCCGGTCTCGAGGGGTAAGATTTGAAAATCTGATTTAAAAATCTTATGATTTGGGTTCGGCACGGAAAAAGCACCGGGTCGGGGGATATGATGGAAACAGTTCTTATTGCAGATGATGAAAAGAATATAAGAGAAGGCATAAAATACATAATAGACTGGGAGGCACTCGGGTTTACGGTCTGTGGCGAAGCCGCCAACGGTGAAGAGGCTTTGAAACAGATTTACGAGCTGCAGCCCGGTCTTGTTCTTTTGGACATCAAGATGCCGAAGTTATCGGGGCTTGAAGTGGTTGAGAATGCGAGAGAGCACGGTTTTGCCGGAAAATTTATAATTCTGAGCGGTTTCTCTGATTTCAAGTTCGCACAGACCGCAATCAGGCTCGGCGTGGACAATTATATCACCAAGCCTATTGATGAGGACGAGCTTGCTGAGGCGGTAAAGAGAATTGGCGAACAGATTAAATCGGACAAGGAAAGTGTGTCACACAATGAGCATTACAAAAATAAGGCGAAGAAGGAACTTTTGCACGACCTTGTTAGAAATGAGCTTGACAGTGACATGTTCTCCCCGCAGGAGCTTGGGCTGGTTGCGCCGGTGTATCAGGTTGTGCTGTATGAGAACTTTGATATCGAGAAGGGTGTGAACATGCCGTACCAGTTCTCGGAGCTTTTGAAGGTGACGAACAACGGAAGCCAGACCTTCGAGCATTTCATGGACGACGAGCACAATGTGATAATTCTGAAGGGAAGCTTTGCGATAGAGAAGTTCGAGCGCTTCATCGAGCACTACGAGAGCACACCGCCGCAGAAGGGCAGCCCGATGGACACGCTCTTTATAGCCTACGGACGTCCGGTAAATGAGCTTTTTGACGTGCACATATCGTATTCCGACGCATACACGCTGATTAAGAGACGTTTTTTCTGCATAGAGGGGCAGCATACGCTCAGCTATGAGGAAATGCCGCATGTCAGGGAGGTGCTCGAGGACTTTGATAAGTCGAGGATAACTGACTACTGCGCGCAGATAACGGACTATATCCAGACCTTCTCAAGACGCAAGGTCGCAGAGGCGTTGTACAGCATCGAGGAGTATCTGTACAATGTCGACGCCCCGATAAGACAGGTGAAGCTCTTTCTCACGGACTTATTTTTGCAGATTAAGGAGAACATCAACCGCATATACAGCAATAACAGCTTTGCGTTCCCGCAGAACTCGGAGATTATAGAGTACATATCGTCGAGATTTTACATGTATGACATTATTGAGTATATTTCAAAGCAGCTCGACATGATTATGAACAGCATGGGAAGCTCGTCTAGGGAGAGCGTCTTAGACGATGTTCTGCACTATATTGACCACAACTATGCGACTAACATCAAGCTCGAGGTCATCGCCTCTCTTTTTGGCTACAACAGTGCATATCTTGGCAAGATTTTCAACAAGAACGTGGGCGAGAGCTTCAACTCCTACGTTGACAAGGTGAGAATTGACCACGCCATAGAGCTTCTCATGGACAACAAGCTCAAGGTGTACGAGATTGCCGAGCGCGTCGGCTACAAGAACGTGGACTACTTCCACAAGAAGTTCAAGAAGTATGTCGGGGTGAGCCCTGCGGAGTATAGGAATAAGAAGGAGCAGTGAGGGTATAAGTCAGGAGGTTGCGAAATGCCTAAGAATTATATAGTTGTCCACGATTTTAATAAGATTGGTTCAGCGGTTATGGAGTTTACGGATAAGAACATTGATGCGCTTAATAGATTATTTGGACAGTGTATGGCTATCGCGGAGTCGCCTGTACAGGTAGTGAGATTGGGCGGACCGAATGCTCTTGAAGTGTACTCTGAATATTCACCTTATACATTTGTCACAAGTGAACAGGAATTGTTAAATATGTGTATCACAGGCAATGTCCCGGGAGAAAGCATGGCTTAATTGATATAGAATAGTAATACCTCTAAGGCAACATTTGTTACTGCATTAGAGGTATTTTGCATTTAGAAAATAATTGGACTAGTGTGCCGCCTTTTTAAGGTTAAGCGCCAGCTCATAAGGGATTTTCAGGTTTCCTTTTCCGATGCCGAGCTTGATGTCGGGCTTGTTTGCTCCGTGGAAGTCGCTTCCGCCGGATATGAGAAGCCCACAATCATTTGCGATGCGGCGAATGGTTGTCTCGTCGCCGCTTCTGTAGGTGGAGTAGATGCCCTCAATTCCGTTCAAGCCATGGCGCTTTAAGTACTGGCAGAGCTTCGTAAGCTCGCTGTCGGACATCTTGTAGAGGATAGGATGCGCGAGAACGGCAGCGCCGCCTGCCTCGTGTATAAGTTCAACAGCCCTTGCCGGGTCAGGCATCTGCCTCGACACATAGAAAGGCCTGCCCTCGCCGAGATATCTGTCGAAAGCCTCATTATTGCTCGAAACGTAGCCCTTGTTGATCATATATCTTGCAAAATGTGCCCTTGTGAGTACGGTATCGTCTCCGAACATATCGCGCATTGCCTCAAGGGAAATCGGCATACCTGCTTCGTTCATCAGCTCAATAAGCTTGTCATTCCTTCCGTCGCGGTTGTCGCGGAAGCCTGCAATCTCTGTCAGAAAATGTTCATTCGTGTAATCAATATAAAGGCCTACAATGTGTATCTCCTTGTCCTTGATGTAGGTGCTGTTATATTTTGTGCTTATCTCAATTCCCGGGATAACCTCAATTCCAGCCTCCTTTCCGGCATTAACCGCTTCTTCAATTCCCGCAACCGTGTCATGGTCTGTGAGCGCAAACGCCTTAAGTCCGACCTTCTTAGCCTCAGCTGCCAGCTCCGACGGTGTGAATGTTCCGTCCGATGCCGTAGAATGTACATGTAAATCTGTAAGTTTCATAAATGTAAGTCTCCTTTTTTGTTATAATAATTTAAAGTTGTGAACGTCACCTGAATTACCTTCTGAATGTTCCGCTATCACACGGCAATACCGCCGGATTGTCTTAGCTTCACATAGCGGCGGTAAAAAATATCCTATTTTCCGATTTATTAATTGCAAATTACCGCTTCCTTGACTTTTTTCTTCCTGTAAGCGGTATATTTTTTTATATTCTATGCCCTTTTTTATTGTGACCTTTTAATGTTACCGCCTGGAATAAAATCTATCAACTATAAGCGGTAAATGTGGGTGATTTTTCTTGCTTTGAACGCAATTAATACCGCTTTGTCACAATCAGCGGGCGCGTAGGCGGTAAGCCAACCCCAAAAATGAGAGTCAGAGCTAGTCGGTTTTGACACCGGTGCGCCACCTGCTATGCAGATAATACCACATTTTTCCCTGTTTTGAAATATAGTTCTTGAAAAATCCCCATTATACGTTATAATATATCCTAAGTATGCCATTTAGGGTGAAGCCGGGCAAAACGGCTTGGAAAGGATTTATAAAAATGATTAGTGCTAATAATGTAACATTACGAATCGGTAAGAAGGCTCTTTTTGAGGACGTGAATATCAAGTTTACTCCGGGAAACTGCTATGGTCTTATTGGTGCCAATGGTGCAGGAAAATCTACATTCTTAAAGATTTTGTCCGGACAGCTTGAGCCTTCTAAGGGTGACGTGACAATATCTCCGGGTGAGAGATTATCATTCTTAGAGCAGGATCACTTCAAGTATGACGCGTACAATGTACTTGATACGGTTATCATGGGAAATGAGCGCCTTTATCAGATTATGAAGGAGAAGGAAGCAATCTACGCTAAGGAAGATTTCACCGAGGAGGACGGAATCAAGGCAAGTGAGCTTGAGGGCGAGTTCGCCACGATGAACGGCTGGGAGGCTGAGAGTGATGCAGCCACACTTTTAAATGGTCTTGGAATTGACACTGAGCTTCACTATAAGCAGATGAGTGAGTTAAACGGCAGTGAGAAGGTTAAGGTTCTTCTTGCAAAGGCATTGTTCGGTAATCCTGATATCCTGCTTCTTGATGAGCCTACGAACCATCTTGACCTTGACGCCATCGCATGGCTTGAGGAGTTCTTAATCAATTTTGAGAACACGGTTATCGTGGTATCCCATGACCGTTATTTCCTCAATAAGGTATGTACACAGATTGCAGATATAGATTATTCAAAGATTCAGCTCTATGCAGGTAACTATGATTTCTGGTACGAGTCAAGCCAGCTCATGGTTAAGCAGATGAAGGAAGCCAACAAGAAGAAGGAAGAGAAGATTAAGGAGTTACAGGAGTTCATTCAGAGATTCTCCGCCAACGCTTCCAAGTCCAAGCAGGCTACATCCCGTAAGAGAGCTCTTGAGAAGATTGAGCTTGACGATATCAGGCCATCAAGCAGAAAGTATCCATACATTGATTTCCGTCCTGCAAGAGAGATTGGAAATGAGGTTCTCACCGTGACGAACCTGTCCAAGACTGTTGACGGCATTAAGGTTCTTGACAATGTATCGTTTATCGTGGGAAGAGAGGATAAGATTGCTCTTGTCGGAAGCGATGAGCTTGCAAAGACGACACTCTTTAAGATTCTTGCAGGTGAGCTTGAGCCTGACGAGGGAAGCTATAAGTGGGGTATAACAACAAGCACGGCATATTTCCCTAAGGATAACACGAAGGATTTTGATTGTGACGATACGATTGTTGAGTGGCTTATGCAGTTCTCGCCTGAGAAGGATGTCACTTATGTAAGAGGCTTCCTCGGCAGAATGTTATTTGCAGGCGATGACGGTGTTAAGAAGGTTAAGGTATTATCCGGTGGTGAGAAGGTCAGGGTTATGCTCTCTAAGATGATGATTATGGGCGCTAATGTGCTTTTACTTGACCAGCCAACCAACCACCTTGACATGGAGTCAATCACAGCACTCAACAACGGACTTATCAAGTTCCCGGGAGCCATGATTTTCGCTTCACATGACCATCAGTTCGTGCAGACTACTGCGAACCGTATCATGGAGTTTGTCGGCGGTAAGATGATCGACAAGATTACAACCTACGATGAGTACCTTGAGAGCGATGAGATGGCTCGTAAGAGACAGGGCTTTGTTGCACTCACGGAGGAACAGCTTGAGGAGAATGATGCAGCCGATGCGGAGTAACCATGTATTTGGAAATTTGGTTAGTATGAGGCTGCAGACGCTCAGAGATGAGGTTAAGTTTGAAAGCGACGCTTTCAAACTGCTTATTGGTGGCAGTACTGCAAGCATTGCCTGCAGTATGCAGGGGGATAAACATGAATGACTTGAATTTGACAGATAAGGTAATGAACTCGATGATAGAGTATAACCGCGGCGACGCAAGAAGAATTCAGCACGCAGTCAAGGTGTATGAGTTCGCGGCACTCCTAGGACGCATGGAGGGGATATCGCCGAAGGAGCAGCAGGTGCTGGAGATAGCGGCGGTGCTGCATGATATTGGTATCCACATATGCGAGCAGAAGTATGGCAATTGTGACGGGCGCAATCAGGAGATTGAAGGTCCGGGCGTGGCGAAGGCTATACTTGAGAACATAATGGGCTCTGACGCTGACGAGGCGTTTGTCGGCAGAGTGTGTTACCTGATTGGACATCATCACACCTACACAGGTGTCACGGGCATGGATTACCAGCTTCTCATAGAAGCCGATTTCCTTGTAAATGCACTCGAGGAAGGACTTCCCGAGGAAAATATAAGAAATGTGAGGGCACAGATATTTAAGTCAGAAGCGGGAAAGAAGCTTCTTGACGAGATGTTTGCGCTCTGACGGATATCAAGATTTCTCATTTTCATTTATTGAAAAAAATATAAACCGGCATATACCGCAGAAACAACTTCACACAAAGTGTTTCCGCGATATATTCCGGTTCTTTTTGAGTTGTTTGAATTTTTGAGTCATCAGATTTTTTATGAGTACTCTGTTTTTTCAGCCCTTTGTCCTGTTCAGTTCTCTCACGATATCCTCCATTCGTTTCTTGTCGAGTCTGTAGTACTGCATGGAGATAAGCGAGATTATCCAGCCTATTATAGGTGTGACACAGTAGAAGAATATAGTGCTCCACAGAATGAGTGGGGTCATCGCATCGCCGACCTGCGGGAAAGCGTTTCCGAAGCCGATAATGCTCAACATTATTCCGACGAAGGCTGTTCCGAGGGAGGAGACAAAGTTGTCAACAAACGAGAAGAGGGCGCCCATAAGTCCCGGGACGAAGCGTCCGCTTCTGTACAGCTCATAGTCGGTGCAGTCGGCAATCATCGGGATAACCATGTTGTTGGTGATGGATTTGCAGCCATTAAGGATAGCGAACACGGTAAAAAACAGTATGGTTATGAGGTTTATATGTTTCAGCGACACAGTGCTTATGCTGTCGGACAGCATAAGCAGTCCTATCACGGTCTGAAAGATGATGGAAGCCCAGGTAAACCAGATGAGTACCTTGCGTTGTCCGAAATGTCTTGCGAGTGATATTCCGAACACCACGACGAGCAGTGACGGTACGGCTGTTATTATGCCGATGAGCCCGTATATCGAATAGTTGTTCATTATAATACCGTACATCATAACAGTGACGGCGGCATGCGAGTACACGACGGAGGCAAATTTGTCCGTCGAGGCAGCGATGACGAGCATCTGTATAGGTCTGTTGTGGCGCAGGACATCGAGGTAGGCGTGTATCGTCACGGAGTCCTCATGTTCCGGACTCTGCGGCAGAATGAAGTTCTCATCCTTGTCCTTGCTCCATATTCCGATTATGGCGAGTATTGTACACAGCATGGAGAGCACGACGGTCACGATTATAAATTCCGCGAACAGCTTGGGGTTGTTGAAAGAGCCATAGTGCGGAATGAGGCGCGCTGACACATACAGTGCGACACCACCGTAGGCAGCGCTTATGAAGGTCGAGTCAAAAAATGTGCATATCGGGCGCTGTTTAGGGTCGTTGGTTATTATCGACTGCGCTGACTTGGTGACGGCGGTCTGGAAGGTGAATGCGACGATAAACAGACCGTAAACCAGTATGAAATATGGTATCCTGAAAAATACGGGCATATGGTGGGTGGTAAAATATAACAGTATGCAGCTTGCCGCAAGCAGTGTGTTTCCTATCAGCATGAAAGGACGGAATTTTCCGAAGCGCCCATGCGTTTTGTCTATTATATAGCCCACGATGGGGTCGGTAATTCCGTTGAACACACGCATGACCGTGAGAAGCATCGAAATCATGACCACGGATATTCCGGCAATTCCGTTAGCGTAGTAGGAGACATAAGCCATCATGGCGAGGTATAGGTTCGTCGCACAGGTGTTGAGAGAGAAGAAACCTATCTGCCAGATGTGAGCCCTCTTGTAGGTGGGCTTGGTTTCCTGTATATCGTTAGAAGCTGTGGTTATGTTCATTATCAATAAGTACTCCGTTAAAAAATGTAGTCTGGCGGGGCGGAAGGCTTACGCAAGGGCATAAACTTTTAAGTCCCGTCCTTCTTAATTATAATAATATATCCGGGTAAAAACAATAGTGTGCATAAATTTATCGTTTTGCCGTGAACATCATTGCATAATTTTTATTAATTTGATAAACTGTATATAGTTTGTATAATCTGATAAAGGGAAATTGAGAAAATGAATTTACTTACAATCAAGGACATGTGCAAGGCGTACACGGACAGGACGCTCTTCGACCATGTGGATTTTTCAATAAATGAGAATGAGAAAATCGGTGTGATAGGGATAAACGGAACCGGCAAGTCCACACTGTTAAAGATTGTCGCGGGACTTGATACGCCCGATGAGGGAAGCGTTGTGAAGGGGAATAGTGTTCATATTAGATATCTTCCGCAGAACCCTGAATTTGCGCCGGGAAGCACAATCTATGAGTATGTCATAAAGGCGAATACCACCCACGAGAATGAGTGGACGATAGAGGGAGATGCCAAGACCATTCTCGGAAAGCTCGGCTTTACGGAGTTCGATACGGTTGTGGATAAGCTGTCGGGTGGTGAGAGAAAGAGAGTCGCGCTCGCGGGAGCGCTGCTTGCTAAGGCGGACATTCTGATACTTGACGAGCCGACTAACCACCTTGACAGATGGATGACACAGTGGCTTGAGAATTATCTCAAGGCTTACAAGGGAGCGCTTGTCATGGTGACACATGACAGATATTTTCTCGACAGGGTCAGTAACAGAATACTCGAGATTGACCGCGGGAAGGTCTACAGCTACCAGACGAACTATGAGGGCTTTCTTGAACTCAAGTCCCTGAGGGAGGCGATGGCTGATTCGACTGAGCAGAAGAGACAGAATATAATGAGACGCGAGCTAGAGTGGATAAGAAGGGGCGCGAAGGCGCGTTCCACCAAGCAGCAGGCGCGAATTGACCGTTTTAACGATATGAAGGAAGCATCGGCGCAGGCGGCGGCAGCCGGAAGAACAGAGTCAGCACAGCTATCGAGCGTGTACACGCGCATGGGTAAAAAGACGATAGAGCTTAGGAATATAAGGAAGTCCTTCGGTGGCAGAGCGCTTATAAATGATTTTTCATATATCTTTCTTCGCGAGGAGTCGGTGGCTTTTGTCGGAAAGAACGGCTGCGGCAAGTCAACGCTTATGAAGATTATCACAGGTGCAGAGAAGCCTGATGCGGGGGAGGTAGAGATAGGCGATACCATACGCATAGGGTATTTTGCACAGGAGAACGGTGAGCTTGACCCTGAGCAGAGGGTTATTGACTGCATTAAGGACGTGGCGGAGTATGTCCGGACACCGGAGGGAAGCGTGTCCGCGTCGCTCATGCTCGAGAGGTTCCTGTTTGACTCCACGCTCCAGTACTCGCTGATAGGTAAGCTTTCGGGCGGTGAGAAGAGACGACTGTATCTTATCAAGGTGCTTATGTCCGCACCCAATGTGCTGATACTCGACGAGCCTACGAACGACCTTGACATTCAGACGCTCTCGATTCTCGAGGACTATCTGGAGAGTTTTGCGGGAATAACCATAATCGTGAGCCACGACAGATATTTTCTTGACAGGGCAGCGGACAGGATATTTGTTTTCGACGACTGCGGGAATATAACTGAGGAAGTGCATCAGGAGGCAGATGAGATACTTGCTAAGATGGCGGCTGCCCCGGCAGCAGGCATGGGGCAAGGTACGGCAGATAAGGCTTCGGAGAAAAATATAAAGGCGACATGGAATAAGGGCGAGAGGGCACTCAGGTTCTCATATATGGAGCAGAAGGAGTATGACACCATAGAGGACGACATAGCAGCCCTCGAGGACAAGATAGAGAAACTCGACGCGGATATGGCGGCTTTTGCCACGGATTTCGTGAAACTTAATGAGCTTGGCAGGGAAAAGGAAGCCGCACAGAGCAAGCTTGATGAAAAGTATGCAAGGTGGGAGTATCTTACGGAGCTTGCAGAGAAGATAGAGGCATCAAAGAAATCGTAATTAATAAACTGGAAAGTTGTGTGGATATATGAAAATACCTGATAAGACATCAATTACATTAAGAAAAGCTTCTGAAATAAGCATGGGGGCTAAGAAAATTACACATGGATGGCAGTTTGGTATTTTCAGCGATGACGCGGTGCTGTCGTTGACCATATTTGAGTGCGGTGAGCCGGATGGCGGCATGACAATAGAGATACCGCAGGAATTTAAGTGCGGGAGGATATTCTCCTTTGTGCTGGATTTTGGAAATGAGGAGGCTGCGGCAGGACTTGATGGTGCGTGCTATGCCGTAGGTGATGGGAAACAAGCGGATATATATGCGAAGGAGTACTGTTATGCGGCTAAGGAGCAGCAGGACGGGGACGGCTTTGGAAGAAACAGGGACGAGCTGTGCAGTGTGTTAAGAAGCGGGCAGGCGGACATTGTTGAAGCTGTTTACGGTGAGAAAGCTGCTTTTCATGCGATACTTGATAATCCTCTCATCTACAAGCTCCATATCAGGGGCTTCACGAAGCTTGCGCCCGGACTCGGAGAGACAGAGGGGGGAACCTTCGCGGCACTGGCACAAAGGGCTGCATATATACAGGAGCTTGGAATGAACATGGTGCTTCTTATGCCGTGCTACGAGTTCCACGAGGTTCTGCCGACACATTCAGACAACAGGAGCCATTATGGCACGGGCTATGCAGGAGCCGGCATAGGAAAGGTCAATTACTGGGGCTACACGGACGGCTATTATTTTGCGCCTAAGAGAGCGTACTGTGCAGGGGACAATTGTGTGGAGGAGTTTTCACAGATGGTGCGCGTGTTCCATGAGCATGGAACAGCGGTGCTGATGGAGTTCTGGTTCCCACTTGACATGGCACCGGCGATGGCAGTGGAGATATTAAGATACTGGCATATGAGACTCGGCGTGGACGGCTTCAGGATAATCGGGAGCGGAGGACTATTGTATGCCGTGAGAACGGACCTGTATCTTTCTGAATGTGTGCTGCTCGGCGATGATTTCGGTGGGGACAGCTTCCATGCGGGCACGGTTCAGGCTGTGAGCGATGCCGGGCGGAGAATTATCAGATACAACGACGGCTTCATGGAGGCGGGAAGACATTTTCTAAGAGGTGACGAGGACAGCATAGGAGGCTTTGTCGACAGGGAGACAAGGCACGAGTGCGGACACCCGGTTGTGAACTTCATGGCTGACCAGAACTGCTTAAGCCTCATGGATATGGTAAGCTATGAGCGCAGGCACAATGAGTACAATGGCGAGAACAACATGGACGGCAGACGCTATAATATAAGCTTCAACTGCGGAGTTGAGGGAAAGACGAAGCGGGAGATTGTACTCAGGGAGCGGAAAAAGATGGTCAAGAATGCACTTGCCATGGTATTTTTGTCAGCTTCGGTGCCAATGCTCATCGCAGGCGATGAGTTTGGAATGAGCCACGGGGGAAATAATAACCCGTACTGCCATGATAATGAGATTAACTATATAGACTGGAGACTGCTTGAGAAAAATTCCGATTTATATGAGTTTACGAGGAGGCTTATACAGTTCAGAAAAGAGCACCCATGTATACATCCGGAGCAGGATTTTTCCATGAATGACCACAGGATAAAGGGGATGCCGGATCTGTCCTGCCACAGCGAGAGGGCGTGGTTCCCGATTATGGCTGAGTACTCCCACAATATCGGGCTGCTCTACAGCGGCGCCTATGCGGGGGAGCAGGGGAACGTGTATATTCTCTACAACATGCACACCGAGCCGCACGAGTTTGCCGTGATTGAGATGGCAGGAAAAAACTGGAGCTGCTTGTTAAGCTCGGACGAGACGGGCGTTATATACGATGCGGGCAGAAAGCGCATAAGACTCGCTGCGCGCACCATGGCAGTATTCGTGTCGGAGACAAAACAACTTTAACAGACTGCTGCCTGTTTGCATAATTGGCTGCAAAACTCATATTTTAGTCCGTTTGTAAAGGTAAGCCCGTCCGTGCTTTCCGATATGCTCGAGTACACCCACATGAGTGAGAACATTGACTGCGGGCTGTGCGATGGTCAGATTGACGTGGCACGCCTTGGCAAAATCCTTCACCGTGAAGGCGTCGGGGAGCTCATCGGGTATAAGTTTATTATAGTCAGATACATTCATAATGGTTTCACTTGCGTAGAGAGCCGTAGGGATACGGTCGCTGCGGGTGGAGCCTTTTTTTCTGTCCTTACTGTAGCCGTTGAGAAATCTGTACTCCTCCAAGTCGATGAGCATGAGCAGCAGATGGAAGTTTGGGTGCGTAAGGTACGGCTTAATCTTGTAAAGCTCGTAGAAAACGGACTGAAACACACCTTTTTTCGGGGATTTGCGGGCAGGGGTAATCTCGCCCGTCTGTCCGTCAATCCAGCGCAGATACTTTATGTGCGGTATGGGGTAGACCACCGTCACGGAGTATTCGGACAGGAAGGCCTCGAGCTTGTTCCGCAGCTTGTTAAACTGCCTTGTCTGGATTTCGTAGATGCCGTCAGGGGTGCGTATGTCAGCCACATACCGCCCGGTCTTTATCTCATGGTATGAGGTGTCCGGTTCAAGATAATTCTTAAGGACTGAGTGAACAGTCTTTTCACTGAGGGTTCCGATGCCGTTTTCGGCGTGTGCGGAGTGTATTACCGCGTCGCAGGCTGAGAGAAAACGGTCAGGGTCGTACTGGTTTATTGTAATCACCTCCGGGGGATATATAGCTATATATTAGCATGAACAATGAGAACATACAACGAGTATTCTATGAGTGTGCAGGGAGAACGTCATCGTTAAACGTGTTGACAAAATCTCTTTAATTGATATAAGATAGTCACACCAATACTATGGAGCGTGTGACGTGAAGATAAATACTCTGGGAATTATATTGATGCTGTTATCGCTTCCTAATGCGATAAGTGTTTTCTACTTTGAGGCGAAGGCAGTCAGAATGAGAAATGGGAAGCCCGGGGTTTTTATTACACATATTTTACACAAGATACACCTGATCGTGATAGTTAAAACCCAGCCCGTTATCTATACTTGGGGTATAGAAACGGATTGGGTTTTGCTATTTAAGGAGGGATTGTTTATGCCGTCAACATATGCACATTACAGAATGGGAAGAGAAGTGGCAGGTGAGCTTACAGGTGAGGCATGGCACACGCTGAGCATGTACCGTCAATTGTATCTTATAGGGCTTCATGGACCGGATATTTTATTTTATTATAAGCCGCTCAAATCAAATGCGATAAACGGTATTGGGTATGGAATGCATGGAAGACCGGGAATTGAATTTTTTGAGCATGCAGTGAAGGTGATAGAAAATAAGGACAACAAGGCGCCGTATCTTGCGTATATGTACGGTGTTATGTGCCATTTTGCACTCGATGTGACCTGCCATGGCTACATTGACGAGAAGATTGAAAAGAGTGGGGTGACACACGCGGAGATAGAAGTTGAGTTTGATAGAATGCTCATGGAGACAGACGGACTTGACCCGCTAAGACATTCTCTCACCGACCATATTGTGCCGAGTATGAGAAATGCCAAGGTGATAAGCTGCTTTTACGAGGGAATAACGTCTGAGCAGGTTAAGGAGGCTCTTGAGGGCATGATATCTTACAACAAGCTTCTGCTTGCACCTTCAAAGTTTAAAAGAGCGGTCGTGAACGGAATATTGAAGGCATCGGGAAATTATAAGGAAATGCACGGGCTTATGGTTAATTATAAGCCTAATCCGCTCTGCGAGGACAGCAGCAGAAGGCTCATGGAGCTGTACAAAAAGGCTGAGAAGCTTGCGGTTCAGCTCATAAATGAGTACAGCGAGCTGGACGACTGGAATCCGGTTTATAAGTATACATTCGGCTCTAAGCTGATGGATGAGAATATCAACGGTATTTTACCGGAGGCAGACCACAAAAGAGACGGCGGACTGTCAGATATTTATGACAGGACAAAGCAGCAGGGCAATCATATTGTAAAGGGTGGTATGCCGGCATGAGGATGACTAGAGTGGAGAGAAACTGGGTTCTGTATGATGTGGGTAATTCAGCGTTTGTGCTGTTGGTTTCGACCATATTGCCGTTGTATTTTAATTATCTTGCGGGAAATGCAGGGCTGTCCGACACGGACTATCTTGCGTACTGGGGCTATGCGGCGTCAATTGCCACAATCATTGTCGCGGTCATGGGACCGGTGGCAGGCACGATGGCGGACGTGAAAGGCTTTAAGAAAATTCTTTTTACGGTGTCAATGCTTGTCGGGTCGGGAGGTTGTATATCACTTGGATTTGCAAAGCAGTGGCTTGTCTTTCTCGGAATATTTATAATAGCAAAATCGGGCTTTGCGTCAAGTCTTATATTCTATGATGCAATGCTCACGGATGTGACGGGTGATGAGCGCATGGATGAGGTGTCATCACAGGGCTATGCGTGGGGCTATATAGGAAGCTGTATTCCTTTTATAGTATGTCTTGCGCTGGTTCTCGGAGCTGACAAAATCGGGCTGTCGATGGAGAGTGCGATGGCTATATCGTTTGCGATAGTCGCTGTGTGGTGGTTTGCGATGACGCTGCCGCTTTTAAAGACATATAAACAGAGACATTATGTGGAGCGAAAGCCCCACGCCGTCAGAGACAGCTTTGCAAGAATAGGAAAAACGCTCGTAAATGCCCGCAAAGAGAAAAAAATATTTCTGTTTTTGATTGCATTTTTCTTCTATATAGATGGCGTGTACACTATAATAGATATGGCTACGGCGTATGGCTCTGCGCTGGGACTGGACTCAACGGGGCTGCTGCTGGCGCTTCTTGTGACACAGTTTGTGGCATTTCCGTCGGCGATTATATTCGGAAAGCTTGCTAAGAGCTTTAAGACGGAAAAACTCATACTTGTCTGCATCAGCGCGTACCTGTTCATAGCTATATTTGCAATTTTCCTTGCGACACAGCTACAGTTCTGGATACTTGCGGTGCTGGTAGGAATGTTCCAGGGCGGAGTTCAGGCGCTCTCCCGCTCGTATTTTGCAAAGATTATTCCGTCCGAGCAGGCTGGAGAGTATTTCGGACTTATGGACATCTGCGGCAAGGGCGCGGCTTTTCTCGGCACAACGGTTGTCGGCGTGGTCACACAGGTTACCGGAAGCATGAGCAAGGGTGTCGGAATGATATCGGTGTTCTTCGTGGTGGGAATTGTATTTTTCAACATGGCTATGAAGGCTGAGAGCGCTGGCGAGACAAAGTCTGCTACAAAAACTGACGGTGTCACCCTGAATAACAATGTGGGAGACAACTGCAAATATCCTATTGACATAGTGTGAATAAACAAATAAAATTATATTTCGGAGTGAGAGGTGTCAAAATTGTTTTGGCACCTTGATTTTTGTTGTGTAAACAGCAGGGGCTGTGCATGGCAGCAGGCTGTGCATTGCTTTGACAGGCAGAAGAAAGAGAGTGTGGGACAGTTTTGGATAATAATATGGTTTTTGATGGTGAAATGGGAAATAGCACGACTGAGCTTGAGATAGACATAAGTGAGCTTTCAAAATACATGGAGGATGGCTATGCACTCATCGACGTGAGGGACGAGCTCTCGTATGCATACGGAAACATAAGCGGCAGTGTGAGCGTGCCGAAGGAGACTCTGCTTGAGAACGCGGGCAATTATGAGGGAAGAAAGCTTCTTTTGTACTGCAAGAGGGGCGAGGCGAGCCTTGAGACGGCGGAGGAGCTGCGTGAGAGAGGCATCGACGCGCTCAGTCTCAAGGGCGGATATATAGCGTGGCTCATGGCTGACATTCAGAAGATGAGTGAGGAGCAGAGCGATTCCGATTTTGCGGCGGAGGTTGAGGAGAGCATAAGAAAGCGCTTCAAGAAATCCATCTGGTCGAAGTTTACCAAGGCGATAAACGAGTACGAGCTTGTGAAGGAGGGAGACTGCGTGGCAGTGTGCATCTCCGGCGGCAAGGACTCGATGCTCATGGCTAAGCTCTTTCAGGAGCTTAAGCGTCACAATAAGTTTCCTTTTGAGGTAAAATTCCTTATTATGGATCCGGGATACAGTCCTGAGAACAGAAAGCTTATAGAGAGCAATGCAAAGAGGCTGAATATCCCGGTGACGATATTTGAGTCGGACATATTTGAGTCGGTGTTCAATGTGGAAAAATCGCCGTGTTACCTGTGCGCGCGCATGCGCCGCGGTCATCTCTACAGCAAGGCGAAGGAGCTTGGCTGCAACAAGATAGCCCTCGGGCACCACTATGACGATGTCATAGAGACCATTCTCATGGGTATGCTCTACGGAGCGCAGATGCAGACCATGATGCCTAAGCTTCACAGCACGAATTTTGAGGGCATGGAGCTTATAAGACCGCTGTATCTTATAAGAGAGGACGATATCAAGGCATGGCGCGATGCGAACAACCTCAAGTTTATTCAGTGCGCCTGCAAATTCACGGATACCTGTTCGTCCTGTGCTGAGGACGGTCAGAGCAAGTCAAAGCGCCTCGAGGTCAAGAAGCTCATCGCGGAGCTTAAAAAGACAAATCCATTTGTCGAGGGAAATATATTTAAGAGTGTGGAGAATGTCAATCTCAGCACAATCGTCGCCTATAAGCAGAACGGCGTGAGACATCATTTTCTTGAAACATACGATGAAGAATAGGAAAGAAAGTTACGGTTTTGGGTAAGAAGGAATTAATCAAAAGATATGTTGTAAGCTGTCGAAGGAGAGGCTTGATAAGGTGCTTTGCGGGTAACGGGTTTGTCAAAATTAACATATTGATAAAAATGATACATTATGATACACTGTAGATAGCTTTGAGTTTGACGGATAAGGGTGTTCGTTGTGGGGAAGGCAGGTAGCTGAATGGAGAGAGTGATTTCTATTGGAAAACAGGATTTTGCGTCATTGAGGGAGAACGGCTATTTCTATATAGACAAGACTAACTTCATCAGTGAATGGTGGGAGTCCGGCGATGATGTTACGCTTATCACGCGTCCGCGCAGATTTGGAAAGATGCTCAATGTGAGCATGCTTAACTGCTTCTTCTCAACGGATTATGCGGGCAGGGCAGATTTGTTCCGGGGATTGTCCATATGGGATTGTGAGAAATACAGGAATATTCAGGGTACATATCCGACGATAACCCTCAGTTTCGCAGGAGTGAAGGCGGATAACATTGACAGTGCCAAGACAGAGATTAAAACACAGATTGCAAGGCTGTACAGAAGCAGGGAGTTTTTGACAGACTCAGGGGTCCTTAGCAGAGCCGAAGCGGAGGAATATGGTCAGATTACCAAGAATATGAGCGACGCGGACTGTGCCGTGAGCATTAATATCCTATGCGAGTATTTATATCGCTTTTATGGCAGGAAGGTAATTGTGCTGCTTGATGAGTATGACACGCCGATGCAGGAGGCGTATATCGGAGGATACTGGGCGGAATTTACGTCGTTTATGAGGAGCCTGTTCAATTCAACCTTTAAGACAAACCAGTATCTTGAAAGGGCTCTGATGACGGGAATAACGAGGGTTTCCAGGGAGTCGATTTTTTCTGATTTGAATAATCTGAGAGTCATAACGACATCGTCGGAGAAATATGCGGATTTTTTTGGATTTACACAGACAGAGGTTTTTGAAGCCTTGGATGAATATGGTATCTCCGGACAGAGAGATATCGTAAAAAAATGGTATGACGGCTTTAACTTTGGCTCTAAGAAGGGAATTTATAATCCATGGTCGATCATCAACTTTTTAAAGGAGAAGCAGATTCAGGCATACTGGGCGGCTACTAGCTCTAACAGTCTGATAAATACCTTGATACAGGGCTCTTCTGCCGAAATCAAGAGCGAGATGGAGATCCTGCTTGAGGGGAAGGCGATAACGGTTCATTTTGACGAACAGATAGTTTTCAATCAGCTTTCAAGGGACGAGAATGCGCTGTGGAGCTTGTTGGTTGCCAGCGGTTATCTGAGGATTGACAGTATTGAGTACAGAGGCGAGCTGAGGGAAATATGGTATACGTTAAGCATAACCAATCTTGAGACGAGGAGCATGTTCGCCTCCATGTTCAAGGGATGGTTTGGCACGGCGCTGTCCACCTTCAGCAGCTTTGACACGGGAACGCACCCGTCGGACAGGTCACAGCCTGAGAGATTTTTTCATGGGTTTGTTTTGGGATTACTGGTGGAACTACGCGATATTTACGAGGTGAAATCAAATCGCGAGAGCGGATACGGAAGATACGATGTTATGCTTATTCCTAAGAACAATGATGACAGATATAATGCCACTGTAATGGAATTTAAGGTCTTGGATTTGCGGGAGGAAGGCACGCTTGAGAATACGGCAAGTTCAGCCCTCAGGCAGATAGAGGACAAAAATTATGACGCGGAGCTGATTGCAAGAGGCATAGAAAGAGCTCGTATAAGACATTACGGGTTCGCGTTCGAGGGCAAGAATGTTCTGATAGCAGAATAAGCCCATAAGCTTTCGCACATAAAAAATATATGGATAAATAACAACGGCTTTCCGCCGCAGCATCATAAGATGCCCGCGCGTGAAGCCGTTATTTTATTATTTATTTTGTCACATATTAAGATGTTTTCTGTTCAGAAAATGAGCCGTGCATCAGTTCTTTGCGAACTCCTCGAGCACGAGGCCTTTGTTTCGCTCACATACCATGTTGATGCTCCACTCGTTGACGAAGAGGAGGAGAGGTCTGTCCTTTAAGTCCTTAATCTTCTTCATGTCGGAGGTGCCGGCGATGCGTGTGAGGTCAACTGTGCTCTCTGGTGAAATCCAGCGGATATACTCGTATGGGAGCGGCTCGAGGCGGATTTCAACGCCGTACTCGCTCTCGAGGCGGAACTTTAATACGTCGAACTGAAGAACACCTACAACGCCGACGATAATCTCTTCCATTCCGGTGTTGAACTCCTGGAATATCTGGATAGCTCCTTCCTGTGCAATCTGGTTGACTCCCTTTATGAACTGTTTTCTCTTCATGGTGTCAATCTGGCGCACCCTTGCAAAATGCTCAGGAGCAAAGGTAGGAATACCTTCGTACTGGAACTTCTTGTTGGAGAGGCAGAGTGTGTCGCCGATGGAGAAGATGCCCGGATCGAATACGCCGATGATATCGCCCGCGTATGCCTCGTCGATTATCTTTCGCTCGGAAGCCATGAGCTGCTGCGGCTGCGAGAGCTTGACCTTCTTGCCGCCCTGGACATGGTTTACCTCCATGCCGGCTTCGAACTTGCCGGAGCAGATACGCATGAATGCGATACGGTCGCGGTGAGCCTTGTTCATGTTAGCCTGAATCTTAAATACGAAGGCGGAGAAATCCTCATCAAACGGATTAATCAGACCTTGATTTGACATTCTTGGAAGTGGGGAGTAGGTCATCTTCAAAAAGTGCTTCAGAAAGGTCTCAACACCGAAGTTGGTGAGTGCCGAGCCGAAGAACACAGGAGAAAGCTTACCTGCGCTTACCTTCTCCTGATCAAACTCTGCGCTTGCGCCGTCGAGAAGCTCGATATCTTCGAGAAGCTTGTCGTAGAAGGCTGGGCCGAGCTCATCCTTGAGGGCAGGGTCATCGATTCCGATGGTAGTTGTGTCGACCTCCTTCTGACCGTTCATCTCAGCCTTAAATGTGGACACGCAGCGCTCATTTCTCTCATACACGCCCTTGAACTCCTTGCCGGAGCCGATTGGCCAGTTCATCGGACAGGTTGCGATGCCGAGGACACTCTCAATCTCGTCACAGAGCTCAAAAGGGTCGTTGGCTTCTCTGTCCATCTTGTTTATAAATGTGAAAATAGGTATATGGCGCATTACGCATACCTTAAAAAGTTTGATTGTCTGCTTCTCAACACCCTTTGAAGCGTCGATGACCATGACCGCCGAGTCGGCTGCCATGAGTGTACGATAGGTGTCCTCGGAGAAGTCCTGATGTCCCGGGGTATCGAGAATGTTGATGCAGTAGCCGTCATAGTTGAACTGTAATACGGATGAGGTTACGGAGATACCACGCTGCTTCTCAATCTCCATCCAGTCGGACACGGCATGCTTGGCTGTTTTCTTTCCCTTTACGGAGCCGGCGAGATTGATTGCGCCTCCGTAGAGAAGAAACTTCTCAGTGAGGGTCGTCTTACCTGCGTCCGGGTGGGAGATGATGGCGAAGGTTCGCCTCTTGTTAATTTCGCTCTTTAAATCTGCCATTGAAATCTGTCTCCTTTTATAAAAATGCATCTTTTAATTTCTGTATATTTGATTACTGCTGATTTACAAAATCTTTTCTCATAGGATTGAAAACGTCAACAAGCTTTCCGGCTTCGAGGCATGTCACGCCGTGGCGCACGTTTGACGGCATATACACGCTGTCGCCCTTGTTCACGATTTTTGTCTCGTCACCGATTGTAAATTCAAAGCTGCCCTCGGCGATGTAGGTTATCTGTAAATGTTCATGCTGGTGGAAATTGCCCTTTGCACCTTTTTCGAAGGTTATCTCGCACATCATAAGGTCGTCCGAGTAGGTGAGCACTTTTCTTGAGACACCCGGCTCACAAGGTGTAGGTGTTACTTCATTATTATATACAAACATATTGGTCCTTTCCGAAACGGCACGCTGCGTGCCATTTTAAATCGCTGAATGGTCATACCTTTCTATACTATCATAAAATATGGTGTTTGAAAATATACAAAATGCAAAAAGAGGGGCTTTTTTGGCGGATATGTTTTGTTATGAGGTAACGGACTGCACCGGAAAACAGTATAGACACAATTAGAATGAAAATTCTGACAATTGGCTGAATTTTATCAGACATTAAAGCAAAATCAACATGGAAACATACAATAAAATTGTTTAAAATTGTTGTTTTCCTTTGCATTTTTCGGGATTATGTTATATAATTAACATAAACTGCATTTTGTTTTTTACACATAAGAGAAGCAAAAAAATAGAAGAATGTATTCGTGTATGAGGAGAAGATATTATGCTTAAGAGTAAGTTCAACACGGAACCGGTCAAAAAGACCGAGAGGATAGCCGCCATGGTCGAGGAGCTGCTGGGGGCATTTCCGGAGATTGAGGCGGACAGAGCGGTTCTTATAACGGAGAGCTACAGGCAGACCGAAGGAGAGCCGATTATAACAAGACGTGCGAAGGCTTTTGCACACATACTTGAGAACATTCCCATCGTGCTGCGTGATAAGGAGCTCATTGCGGGAAGCACTACTAAGAAGCTTAGAAGCTGTCAGGTGTTCCCTGAGTTCTCCTATGAGTGGCTTGAGGCGGAGTTCGACACGATAGCCACGAGAAAGGCAGACCCTTTCTATATTTCGGAGGAGACCAAGAAGGCGCTCCATGAGGCGTATACATATTGGAAGGGCAGGACGACGAGTGAGCTTGCGGCTTCCTACATGGCACCTGAGACCAGGACAGCCATTGAGCACAACATATTTACGCCGGGCAACTATTTTTACAACGGTGTCGGACATGTGACGGTTCAGTACGAGAAGGTTCTCGCGATAGGCTACAGAGGAATAATCGACGAGGCAGAGGCGGCGAAGGAGAAGCTTCGCTTCGGTGACGGCGATTTTGCGAAGAGGACGCACTTTCTTGACGCGGTGATACTAAGCTGCGAGGCTGTCATCAACTATGCACACAGATATGCGGCACTTTGCAGAAGTGAGGCGGCTTCATGTGCGGACGTCACAAGAAGGGCGGAGCTCGAGAGAATGGCACGAAATTGTGACAGGGTACCTGAGTACGGTGCGAGGGATTTTTATGAGGCTTGTCAGTCGTTCTGGTTCGTGCAGATGCTTCTGCAGGTTGAGTCGAGCGGACATTCAATTTCTCCGGGACGCTTTGACCAGTACATGTATCCTTATTATAAAGCGGACATTGAGAGCGGAAGAATCACAAGGGAGTTCGCACAGGAACTTATCGATAATATATGGATTAAGCTGAATGACCTCAACAAGGCGAGGGATGCCGCGAGCTCTGAGGGCTTTGCAGGATATGGACTTTTCCAGAATCTTATAGCTGGAGGACAGGACGCTGAGGGCAACGATGTCACGAATGATTTATCATTCATGTGTATTGAGGCGTCGATGCATGTGGCACTCCCGCAGCCGTCGCTGTCGGTCAGAGTGTGGAACAAGTCGCCGCATGAGTTTCTCCTTAAGGCTGCCGAGCTCACCAGAACGGGAATCGGACTTCCGGCATATTACAATGATGAGGTTATCATTCCGGCACTTATGAACAGGGGACTCACGCTTGAGGACGCGAGACAGTACAACATAATCGGCTGTGTTGAGCCTCAGAAGGCGGGAAAGACAGAAGGCTGGCATGATGCGGCATTCTTCAATATGTGCCGTGTCATCGAGCTTGTGTTCAACAGGGGCTATGACAAGGGCGTCAAGGTCGGCTGCGATACCGGCGATGTGACAAGGTTTGCAAGCTATGAGCAGTTCTTTGACGCATATAAGAAGCAGATGGAGTACTGCATCGGTCTGTTGGTGGACGCAGATAACTCGATAGATTACGCTCACCGTGAGAGATGCCCGCTCCCATATGAGTCATGTATGGTCGACGACTGCATTGGACGTGGAATGTCGCTTCAGGAGGGCGGAGCCGTCTACAATTTTACCGGGCCACAGGGCTTTGGCATAGCGAATGTTGCGGATTCACTCTACGCCATAAAGAAGCTTGTCTTTGACGATAAGAAGGTCACGATGGCTGAGTACAAGGACGCACTTGAGCACAACTTCGGACATGAGAGCAGCCACGGCAATGCGGCTGGAACCAGTTCGGGAAATGCTGATAGGATAGAGGAGATGGTCAACGCCGTGCTCGCCTCCTGCAAGGCTGCGGGTCAGGAAATCACGCAGGAACTCATCGCAAATGTGGTTGCGGAGTGCGTAAAGACAGGAAATGCCGCAAACGCTGCGGGGACTGCCTCTGATGGCAGTAACGGCAGGTACGAGGAACTGTTAAAGCTGATAGACGGGCTTCCTAAGTACGGCAACGATATCGAGGAAGTGGACGAGTTCGCGAGGGAGGCTGCCTACACATATTCGAAGCCGCTCGAGAAGTACAAAAACCCAAGAGGCGGTTCATATCAGGCAGGTCTTTATCCAGTGTCGGCGAATGTTCCTTTAGGACAGCAGACGGGAGCGACACCTGACGGCAGATTTGCCAACACACCTGTTGCGGACGGCGTCGGACCTATGTCCGGCAGGGACGTTAAAGGACCTACTGCTACAGCTAACTCGGTTGCAAGGCTTGACCACGGAATATGCTCTAACGGTACGCTGTTCAACCAGAAATTCCACCCGTCGGCGCTTGCGGGCAGACAGGGACTTGAGAACTTTGTCGCGCTTATAAGAGGCTTCTTTGACCAGAAGGGCATGCATGTACAGTTCAACGTCGTAAGCCGTGAGACACTTCTTGACGCACAGGCGCACCCTGAAAAGTACAAGACATTGGTTGTAAGAGTTGCCGGCTACAGCGCACTGTTCACAACACTGTCGAGGTCATTGCAGGACGACATTATCAACAGAACCGAGCAGGGTTTTTAAGCGGAGGAGATAATGGTGGAAGATATATACAGACAGAAGGGCAGAATATTTGACATTCAGAAATTCTCCGTGCATGACGGCTCGGGAATAAGGACGATAGTATTCTTAAAGGGCTGCGTGTTAAGATGCCGCTGGTGCTGTAACCCTGAGTCCCAGAGATACGACATAGAGACGATGATGGTTGACGGAAAGCCAAAGACGATAGGTTACGATGTGACGGTCGACGATGTGCTTAATGAGGTGATGAAGGACAGGGTTTACTACAGACGCTCGGGCGGCGGGATAACGCTGTCGGGCGGGGAGAGTCTTTGCCAGCCGGATTTCTGCGAGGCGCTTTTGCATGCGTCGAAGGAGTGCGGTCTGGACACGGCAATGGAGTCCATGGGCTGCGCCGATTACAGCGTGATCGAGAGAATACTTCCTTACCTTGATACCTACCTGATGGACATTAAGCATATGAACCCTGAAAAGCACAAGGAGTTCACGGGAAGAAGCAATGAGCTGATGATAGAGAATGCCAAAAAGATTGCGGCTTCCGGTCAGACAAGGCTCGTCATAAGGGTTCCGGTTATCCCGACCTTCAATGACACGCCGCAGGAGATTTCGGATATTGCGGGATTTGCGTCGACACTCCCGGGAGTGAGCAGGATACATCTTCTCCCGTATCACAGGCTGGGTCAGGACAAGTATGCGGGACTCGGAAGGGAGTACACGATGGCACACATCACCCCGATGAGCAAAGAGCACATACAGGAGCTTGAGGCTGCAGCGCAGGGCTATGGGCTGGACGTGCAGATTGGCGGTTAAGCAGGGAGGACATAGATGGACTACAATAGCGAAAACAAACAGCGTATTATTCAGGAGCTTGTTCCGGGCAAACAGATAACGCTCGCACATGTAATAGCCAATCCTGACAAGATATTATATAAGAAGTTAGGGCTTGACCCGGCGGTCGACTACGCGCATTCGGCGATAGGAATTATCACCATGAGCCCGGCTGAGACGGCAATCATAGCTGCCGATATCGCGACCAAGGCTTCGGGAGTTGAGCTCGGTTTCGTGGACCGTTTCAGCGGAACGCTCATAGTGACCGGGACGGTGTCCGAGGTCGACGCTGCGATGAGGGCGGTCACGGACTACTGCCGCGAGAAGCTTCACTTTACCGTGTGCGATATCACAAAGACCTGATTACAGTGCATGAATGTATACGGGAGTGAAACTCAATGAAAAAGATAATCTTTATGGGTAAGACGGGCTGCGGCAAGACTACGCTCACACAGGCTATGCGCGGCGAGAGAATTTCATACCATAAGACGCAGTACATAAATCATTTTGACTGTATCATAGATACGCCGGGTGAGTACGCTGAGAACAAGATACTTGGAAGGGCGCTTGCGCTGTACAGCTATGAGGCAGATGTCGTCGGGCTGCTGTTGTCAGCGAGGGAGGAATATTCGTTGTTTCCGCCGTGCATCACCTGCATGTGCAATCGTGATGTCATCGGCATAGTGACGCAGATTGACAGAGCTGACGCGAGACCGGAGCGTGCGGCTGAGTGGCTTAAGCTTGCCGGGTGTAAGAAAATATTCTTTGTGAGTTCGGTTACGGGCGAAGGAATTGCTGATATTTTCTCATATCTGGCCTAGTGCATGGAATTATATAAAAAACAACCGAAAACCACATTTTTTTGACAAATTTAGATTGACGTTTTTTTAACAAAATGGTATAATTTAATTATAAATCAACGCAAAAACAAACAAAACAACATATAATTATCAAGGAGGGTTTCGTAATGGTTTCAGAGTACGAAATTAAGAAGCAGATCTGCGAGATTGGTAAAAGAATCTACGACAGAGGCATGGTTGCCGCAAATGACGGCAACATTTCCGTAAAGCTCAACGACAATGAGTTTTTATGCACACCTACGGGCGTGAGCAAGGGCTTTATGACACCGGAGTACATCTGCAAGGTTGACAGAAACGGCAATGTTATCGAGGCTAACGGCAGATTTAAGCCGTCATCTGAGATTAAGATGCATATGAGAGTATATCAGAAGAGACCTGATGTGGGTTCTGTTGTACATGCTCACCCATCATATGCCACGGCATTTGCCATCGCAGGTATTCCTCTGACGGCGCCTATTATGCCGGAGGCGGTTATAGCGCTTGGCTGTGTACCTATTGCAAAGTACGGCACACCGTCAACCAACGAGATACCTGATGCTGTTGAGGAGTATCTTCCATATTATGATGCAGTGCTTCTTGAGAACCACGGAGCACTCTCATACAGCGTGGATCTGCTCTCGGCTTACCACAAGATGGAGTCACTTGAGTTCTATGCAGAGCTCTTATACAAGGCAAGACAGCTCGGCGGACCTAAGGAGCTCAGCAAGGAGCAGGTAGAACGTCTCTATGAAATCAGAAGACAGTTCGGTCTGCCTGGAAAGCACCCTGCTAACCTCTGTCCGAATGCGAGAGAGGGCAAGCCTAACTGCCATAGCTGCGACGGCTCATGCGGCAGCAGTGCAGATGCATCACCGGAGCTTGTAGCTGAGATTACCCGCAAGGTTTTAGAACAGCTTAACAGATAATCAGTTGACGGAAGAGGTGGTTTCGTGGATTCTTCACAGATTACTGAGATTGTAAAGAATGTCATAATGCAGCAGAAGCAGGATATGTCACTTGAGCTTGCAAAGGCTCTCGCGCAGCGCGTCGAGGAGAGGGCAGTTCAGATGGGTGTCAAGGCGGTGGTCGTCGTGATGAACAGCGGGGCGAATCCGGTGCTTGTCCACTGTATGGACGACTCGTTCATAGCAAGCTACGATGTTGCGTTTAACAAGGCATATACGGTTGTCGGTCTTAAGATTTCTACCATAGAGCTTAAGAAGCTGGCACAGCCGGGAGGTTCGCTATACGGAGTACAGAACACCAACGGCGGAAGAATAGTGATATTCGGAGGCGGTGAGCCACTCATGGCAGGTGGACGGATTGTTGGCGGACTTGGAGTGAGCGGCGGTACGGAGGAAGAAGACACCGCACTGGCGGCTTACGGCAGACAGGTTTTTATGGAGCTTGTCGATAAGACAGTTTAAGAAACGGAGGTTTTTGACGTGGGTTCATCAAATATTGATATTGAAGCTATTGTAAAACAGGTATTGAAGGATATGACAGGAGGGCAGACAACACAGGCTGCTGCGGCTCCTGCAGGCAGTACACCGGGAGCAATCCCTAAGACAGCACATGTTGCCATGCTCACATCACTTGAGCATTTTGACGTGAAGGAGTTCCCTATCCCGGAGCTCGGCGACGGAGATATTCTTGTTAAGGTTGAGGGCTGCGGTGTATGCGGTACCGACGCACACGAGTTTAAGAGAGATCCGTTCAGCCTTATCCCTGTAGCACTCGGACACGAGGGAACAGGTGAGATTGTTGCTATGGGCAGGAATGTAAAGAAGGACAGCGCAGGCAAGGATTTACATATCGGAGACAAGGTTGTAACCTGTATGATTTTCAAGGACAATCCTGATATCACAATGTTCGACCTTAACAAGCAGAATGTCGGCGGAGCTGATGTATACGGACTTCTTCCTGATGATGAAGTTCATCTTAACGGCTGGTTTTCAGATTATATCCTTATCCGCGAGGGTTCAACGGTATTCAACGTAAGTGACCTTGATCTTGATTCAAGAATACTCATTGAGCCATGTGCGGTTCTGGTACATGCGGTTGAGAGAGCCAAGACAACCAACATTCTTCGTTTCAACTCAAGAGTTGTTGTACAGGGCTGCGGTCCTATCGGTCTTATCTGTATAGCAGTTCTGCGTACAATGGGTATTGAGAACATCGTTGCGGTTGACGGCGAAGCTAAGAGACTTGAGTTCGCCAAGATGATGGGTGCAACAAAGACCGTTAATTTCAAGGAGCACAAGGGCATTGAAGCACTCGCAGGTGCAGTTGAGGCAAGCTTCGACGGACATCTTGCAGATTTTGCTTTCCAGTGCACAGGTTCACCTGTGGCACACAGCAATATCTATAAGTTTATCCGCAACGGCGGTGGCTTATGTGAGCTCGGTTTCTTCATCAACGGCGGAGATGCTACAATCAATCCTCACTTTGATATCTGCTCCAAAGAGATTACAACAGTAGGTTCATGGGTATACACCCTCAGGGATTATGCCACAACATTTGATTTCTTAAAGAGAGCCAAGGGAATCGGACTTCCTATCGAGAAGCTTATAACACATAAGTTCCCTCTCGAGGAGATCAACGAGGCACTCAAGACCAACCTGAAGATGGAAGGACTCAAGATAGCAATCGTAAATAAGTAGGAGCCGGTTTCTACAGTATCGCAGAGAAGAGGTTTGATATATGGCACAGGCAGTTGGACTTTTAGAGGTATATGGTCTTGTCGCAGCATTCGTCGCAGGTGATGCGGGGTGCAAGGCAGCCGACGTTACAATGGAGACATTTGATAAAAACAAGCCTGCCAATGCGGATAAACTGCCGGTACCGCTTCTGGTAACCGTGAAGTTTCGCGGCAGTATCTCGGCAGTGAGGGCAGCCATGGAGGCAGCCAAGCTTGCAGCCGGGACAGTTACAGGTGTTGCATCGGAGTATGTTATTCCGGCACCTGGGGACGATGTGGAGAAGCTTCTTAAGCTGTCGGCTCTCGACAAGAGCTGACGGGCGGAAGCAATCCCGGGTTTAATGAAGGCATGGACTTATAAAATATACACTATTAACATATTTTATCTAAGGAGGATAATAAAATGGCACAGGAAGCATTAGGAATGATTGAGACAAGAGGTCTTGTAGCAGCAGTAGAGGCAGCAGATGCGATGGTTAAGGCAGCGGAGGTTTCACTTGTAGGAACAGAGAAGATCGGTTCCGGACTCGTAAGCGTTATGGTAAGAGGAGACGTAGGTGCAGTAAACGCAGCAGTTGATGCAGGTAAGGCAAGCGCAGCAAGACTTGGAGAGGTTGTAGCTACACATGTAATCCCAAGACCACATGCAGATGTAGAGAAGATTCTTCCAAAGCTTAAGTAAGGAGAACAATCGATGAAGTCAATCGGCTTAATTGAAGTACCAAGCGTCACAGCCGCAATCGACTGTCTGGACATAATGTGCAAGACGGCGGACGTGGAATTTGTGACATGGGAGCGCAAGCTGGGAGGACGGCTTGTGACAGTGGTTGTCACAGGCAACGTATCAGCCTGCACCGAGGCAGTCGAGGCAGCTTATGTTAAGGCAATCAAGCGCCCGGTTGCGAAGGCAGTTATAGCCAATCCGTGCGATGAGGTAGTGAGAATACTTAAGCTCAGCGCGGGCAGGATGGCAAAGCAGAATTAATAATCGTATTTATCATAAGGAGGATAATAAAATGGCACAGGAAGCATTAGGAATGATCGAGACAAGAGGTCTTGTAGCAGCAGTAGAGGCAGCAGATGCAATGTTAAAGGCAGCTAACGTAACACTTGTAGGAACAGAGAAGATTGGTTCCGGACTCGTAAGCGTTATGGTAAGAGGAGATGTAGGTGCAGTAAATGCGGCAGTTGACACAGGCGCTGCTACAGCAGCAAGACTCGGTGAGGTTGTTGCAAAGCATGTAATTCCTAGACCGCATGCAGACGTAGAGAAAATTCTTCCGGTTTTAAAGTGATCTGTGAGATCTGAGAGTATATTTTGGTATTAATGCTAAGAAGAATTAATGTATGTGAGGCAGAGCATGATAGTCGGAAAAGTCGTGGGTAGTCTGGTATCTACCAGAAAGAATGATAACTTAATTGGCAGCAAGTTTATGATCATTGAGCCGTCGGACGGAATGCAGGCAGCATCCGGACATGGCACAAGCCGTATTGTTGCGGTTGACAATGTGGGTGCGGGTATCGGAGAGACGGTACTCGTAGCCATGGGAAGTGCTGCGAGGGTTGGATGCGGTATGCCGGATGCACCTATCGATGCAGCAATCGTTGGTATTGTAGATGATGGTATGGGGCTCTAAGCTTTGAAGGAGAAATTACAATGGGCATGAATATTAATGAACTGGGCAGAATCATGAGGGAGAATGGTATTGTCGGCGCAGGCGGAGCGGGATTCCCAAGCTATGCAAAGCTTAACGAAAAAGCTGATACCATTATCCTCAACTGTGCTGAGTGTGAGCCGCTTTTAAAGCTCCACAGACAGGTGCTTGAGAAATATGCATTCGAGATAATGACTGCACTTACCGCAGTCAAGGAAGCAACGCAGGCTGAGCGCGTTATTATCGCCGTTAAGCCTGCATATAAAGGGGCAGTGGAGGCTGTTAAGGCTAATCTTGCGTCCTTTAAGGATATATCAATAGGTTACCTGCCTGAGGTTTATCCGGCAGGCGATGAGGTAATCACAATTTATGAGACAACCGGAAGAGTTGTTGCTCCGGGAGCCATTCCGATTTCGGTTGGCTGCATCGTGTACAATGTTGAGACGATGCTCAATCTCTATTTCGCAATGACGGCTGATAAGCCTGTCACAACGAAGTACATAACAATCGCAGGTGAGGTAAAGAAGCCTGTTACACTTAAGGTTCCTCTTGGAGTGACAGTCAACGAGCTTATCGAGCTCGCAGGCGGCGTCACGGTGGAGGATCCGGTTTATATAAGCGGCGGTCCTATGACGGGAAGAATCTGCAATGGTTATGACACGATAACAAAGACATCAAACGCAGTCCTTGTAATGCCTAAGGATCACTATATCGTGCTCAAGCGTTCACAGAGCACCAAGGTGAATGTAAAGAGAGCGATGGCATCCTGCTGTCAGTGCCAGATGTGTACGGATCTCTGCCCGAGACATCTTCTCGGACACCCTATAACACCGCACATGTTCATGCGTTCCGTGTCAAGCGGCAGCGCACAGGACATCAAGCCTCTGCTCGACACAATGTTCTGCTCGGCATGCGGTCTCTGCGAGATGTATTCCTGTGGTCAGGGCTTGTCACCTAGAACGCTTATCGGCGAGTATAAGGGTGCTCTCAGAAGAAACGGCGTTCCTGTTCCTAAGGACGCGGTGTTAAAGCCTGTGGCTCCGTACAGAAATGAGAGAAGAGTTCCTATGGAGCGCCTCACGGCGAGAATAGGTCTTACAAGATATGATGTACCTGCTCCTATGGCAGATGAGGAGATTAAGGTTAATTCAGTTAAAATCCAGCTTACGCAGCACATAGGTGCACCTGCTAAGGCATTTGTTGCCGTAGGTGACAAGGTCGTAGTCGGACAGCCTATCGGCGGTGCTGATGATGACAAGCTAGGCGTTAAGATACATGCAACAATAAGCGGCACGGTAACGGACGTGAACGACAAGTTCGTTACAATAAAGGCTTAGGAGGATTATTATGAGCAAAGCAATTGGAATGGTAGAATACAGGACGGTTTCGACAGGTGTACAGGCAGCGGATATTATGCTCAAGACATCAAGCGTTGATATCTTAGAGTCCTCCGTTGTATGTCCCGGCAAATATATTGTCATCATCACAGGTGATTTATCGGCGGTAAAGGCTGCGGTGGACGCTTCTAAGACAAGATTTTCGGCAGAGCTTATCGACAGTTTCGTGCTTGGAAATCCTGATGAGGCTATTTTCTCGGCAATCTATGGTGCAACCGAGGTCAAGGACGTAAAGGCACTCGGAGTTCTTGAGACATTTTCAGCAGCGTCAATCATTATTGCGGCTGATGCGGCTGCAAAGACATCACAGGTAGAGCTTATCGAGCTCCGCCTTGCGAGAGGTATGTGCGGGAAGTCGTATCTCATGCTTACGGGAGAGGTTGCTGCGGTTTCAGCGGCGATTGAGAAGGCTAAGGCATCGGTTGCTGACAATGGAATGTTCTTAGAGTCCTCAGTGATTGCAAATCCTGATAAGAGGCTGTGGGATACAATCCTTTAAAAATTTGGGTGGGGATGGTTAAAATATGCTGGCGATAGAGAGAAGAAATGCTATATTGGCAAAGCTTCAGGAGGACAAGAAGGTTGTAGTTAGCGATTTAAGCGAGCTCTATAATGTGACCGAGGAGACCATAAGAAGGGATCTCGAGAAGCTTGAAGCGGAGGGACTTGCCAAAAAGACTTATGGTGGTGCGGTTATCAATGAGAGCCTGAATACAGACCTTCCGTATACAGTGCGTAAAAAATCAAATGTTGCCGGCAAACAGATAATCGGTGAGATACTCGGGGGCATGATTTCCGATGGGGATCATATCATACTCGATGCGAGCTCAACGGCACTCTTTGTGGCAAAGAGCATCAAGAGCAGAAAAAATCTCACCATTATAACCAATTCAATAGAGATAATGTTAGAGCTCTCCGACAGAAAGGGCTGGAAAATCCTTTCTACCGGAGGCTCCATGAAGGATGGTTCGTTGTCTCTCGTCGGATATCAGACCATCCGCATGATTAATTCTTTCAATGTCGACATGGCGATTTTCTCTGTAAAGGGAATTGACCTAAGACATGGAATGACTGACTCGAATGAGAGCGATGCACAGGTTAAGATGGCACTGCTCGAGGCAGGAAAAAAGAAGATTCTTGCAGTTGACAGTTCGAAGTTTGACAAGATTTCCTTTACGAAGGTTGGCGAGTTCAGGGAGGTCGACATGGTGGTAACGGACACAAGACCATCACAGGAGTGGCTCCAGAAGTTCGACGCAGCCGGGGTAGAGGTTATATATCCGCAGGAATAGATGACGAGTTTCATGACAGATTGATTCCTGTATGGAGGTTAACAGAATGAAGAGATTTAAGATTAAGACAGAGGTATGCTTTTCGGAGAACGCGATAGATGCGCTGTCTGAGATAAAGAATAAGAGGGCGGTCATCATCACGGATTCCTTTATGTCAAGCTCAGGTGCGGCAAAGAGAATTGCCGACAAGCTGACGGGCTGTACAAGCGTTGATATATTTGACCAGGTTCGCCCTGACCCTCCTATAGAGATGGTTGTCGCAGGTGTCAAGTTCCTCACTGAGCATCAGGCTGATGTGGTCGTTGCGCTCGGAGGAGGTTCCTCGATAGACGCTGCAAAAGGAGTTGTACTTATGATGAAAAAGACGCGCCCGGAGCAGAGAATATCTCTCATAGCCATACCTACTACAAGCGGTACGGGCTCTGAGGTCACGGAGTTCGCGGTTATCACGGACAAGGAGAGGGGCATTAAGTATCCTCTCGTGGACGAGGAACTGCTTCCTGATATGGCGATACTCGATCCGTCGCTTGTCGTGACAGCGCCGCCTTCAGTGACCGCTGACACGGGTTTCGATGTGATTACACATGCACTTGAGGCTTATGTCTCGACCAATGCATCAGATGCGTCTGACGCTTTGGCTGAGAAGGCTTTAGAGCTTGCTTTTGAGTACCTTCCTAGGGCATATAAGAACGGAAATGACCTTGTGGCAAGGGAGAAGATGCACTCTGCGTCCTGTCTTGCAGGAATGGCATTCAACGCAGTAAGCCTTGGAGTCAATCACGGAATAGCACATCAGCTCGGCGCAAAGTTCCATATACCACATGGAAGAGCCAATGCCATGATCCTTCCGTATGTCATTGAGTTCAACGCTGACCTTGAGGGACATTTCGGTGAGGCAGATTCCGAGGCGGCTGTGCGCTATGCCAAGGTTGCAAAGAGAATAGGGCTTTCGTGCAGCAATGTGAGAACAGGTGTCCTTGCTCTTATAAATGAGCTTTCATACATGCTCGACATGATGAAGGTTCCAAGAACCCTCAGTGCGGCAGGAGTGAACGAGGCGGACTACATAGCTGTCAAGGCTGATATAATGAGAGCGGCTGTAGCTGACCCATGTACAGCGACTAATCCGAGACCTGTGGACGAGAGCCAGGTTGAGCTCATAGTGAACAGGTTAATTGACCGGAATTTATAGTTTTTTTATAATTAGAAGTATTTTTTAACAAATTAGTTGTATTTTTTTAGAAGATGCGATAAAATACTTGTGGTGGTATGCCGCAAGTATTTTTTTGTATAATGTGGAATTTCGTCAAAGTTTCATGCTGTATATTTTACGGAAATGGACAATAGGGAGTGGATTTTTCACGATTTTTAACAGAGAGGGAAGAATAATTATGAGAGAGATTATATTCAGGAATTTCAGCGACATGAACATATACCAGTGCATAGTCTGGTTCTATATCTACAGCTTTCTTGGCTGGTGCATGGAATGTGTTGTTATCAGGGTGCAGCTCGGGTATTGGGAGAACAGAGGCTTTGCAAAGCTGCCGTTCTGTGTAATATATGGTTTCGGATGCGTGGGAGCATTCACACTTTTTGCTCCGTTTGCAAGGTATCCGCTGGCACTTTTTTTTGCAGGCTGCATAGGCGGAACGATATTCGAATATATTGTGGCTATGGTTATGATAAGATTGTTCGGTGAGCTGTGGTGGAATTATGACCACAAGCGCTTTAACTACAAGGGGATTCTCTGTCTGCAGAGTTCGCTCGCGTGGGGCGTGATTTGCGTATTGCTGTTTATGGTGATTAATGTTAGAATAAAATATATGGTGCATGCCATTAATCCAATATTTGTAAGATTTATTGCTATAGTTCTCTTTGTCTCTTACAGCATAGATTTTGCACGGCAGTTCTATTGCTCTATAAAAGATAAAAATGAACAGAAAAAAACGGAAAGAATGGCATAGCATACTTCTGATTGAAAAGAGCCTGTTTGGATGAAAAATCTTGTAAAAGATAATATTACTTTATTGAAAAAATGCGGAAAGACACTGGTGATATTTGAGCTTATCTATAAGATGCTGGCGGTTGCGGTGTTTTATCCGCTTTTTTTGCTGTTATTTAATTTGAGCCTCAAGGCCGCCGGGATAAAATATCTCACAAACGGATATATACTGCGCTATTTCACCAATCCATTCACTATTCTAATGATTATTCTGATTGTACTGCTTATAGCGGTCTACAATTTCTTTGAAAAATGTTGTATGTCGGTCGTCATAGAGGCGGGGCTTATAGGAAAAAGGCTTGAGGTGCTGAATGTGTTCTGTGCAGGCGGACGCAATTTTCATGAAAAGTTCAAGGTTCAGAATTTTTCGATGCTCCTTTACGAGATATTCCTGTTTCCTTTCTCTAATATAATTATCCTCGGTCTTGTGATGACGAACCTCACATTGCCGGAATTTATCACAAGAGCATTCGGCAGCAAAAACATGATGTATCTGGTTGTGCTGCTGGTGTGTTTTGTGCTGTTTATTTTTGCGATAAGGGGGATATTCACACCTGATTATCTTATCTATGGAAGTGAAAATATCCGTGATGCATACAAAAGGAGCGCGTCGCTGCTAAAGAGGAGAACACTGAGAACGATAATTTTGATGCTTTTTTGGAATGTCATGGTGCTGGCGGTGGTCGGCGTGCTGTTTCTGATTATTTCGTTGATAGTCATTGTGGGAAGCAGGCTTCTCAACTTCACGAGAGCGGGAGTTGCCATATATTTGACAGTAATCAAGGGCTTTAAGAACACGATAACGCTGATTCTTGTGCTGATATCTGCACCGGCGTCGTACATGACGATAACGAGCATGTTCTTTCGCTACAGGAAGGAACTTGGAAGAATGTGGAGGGTTTCCGCGAACACGCAGAGGGCTATAGATGAGCCCGTTAAGGTTAAGCGCTGGGAAAAAATATGCACGGCAGGGGCTGCGGCTGTGTCGGGTGTTCTTATCTGCGTGTACATATTTATGGGTGTTGCGAAAAATCCGTTCGGCAGGGTGGAACTCTTGAACGTTCCGGATATAAGCGCACACAGGGGCAGTTCAATGACGGCACCCGAGAATACCATGGCATCCTTCAAGCAGGCATTATACGACCTTGCAGACTATGTAGAGCTTGATGTTCATCTGACCTCTGACAATGTGGTGGTGGTCATGCACGATTCCAACTTAAAAAGAACTACGGGACTTAACAAGAGTATATGGCAGGTCTCATACGACAAGATTAGGGAGCTGGACGCAGGAAGCTGGTTCTCAAGTGAGTATGAGGGTGAGCCGGTTCCTACGCTCGAGGAGGTCATAAGGGAAATCGGACCTTTGGTGAAGCTGAATATTGAGATAAAGTATAACAAGAAGGAGAGTGGGCTCACTGAGGCGGTTGTCGACATAATAGAGCGCAGCCATTTTGAGGACAGGTGTGTTGTGACTTCGTCTGACTATTCGGTGTTAGCGGACGTTAAAAAGCTCAACAGTGATATTCAGACCGGATATGTGCTGTCTGCTGCATATGGAGCTTACTATTCCATAGGTTATGTGGACGTGATAAGCATTAACTATACATATGTGAATAAGGCACTTGTCGATGCAGTACACAGGAACGGCAAGGAAATATATGTGTGGACTGTGAATTCGCCATCCCTTGTGAAGGTGCTTGCAAACATGGGCGTCGACAATATAATTACAGACGATCCCGTTATGGCGCGAAAGGCGGTTTACTCAAGATATACGGGCAAGGAATTGATAAATATACTTGACTATGTATTTTCATTAAATTAAGTCACTGCCAAGCCGGTGGCATGGAGGACAAGTTTGAAAATAAGATTTTCAAACTACTTATTAGTGGCAGTACTGCAGGAGGACAATTATGGAATATGATTTGAGATATCTGCGGAGCGTGGCGAGATCTTATCCTACCATAGCTGCCGCATCTACGGAGATTATAAATCTTCAGGCGATTATGAATCTTCCTAAGGGAACAGAGCATTTCCTTACGGATATTCACGGTGAGTATGAGCAGTTCCGGCATGTGCTAAAGAACGGCTCGGGTTCCGTAAGGCGTAAGATTGATGAGGAGTTCGGAAATACCCTAAGCAGCAAGGACAAAAAGAGCCTTGCGACACTCATATATTATCCTGAGCAGAAACTTGATGTAATATTGTCAGAGGAGGATAACCCTGAAGATTTTTACAAGATTACGCTTCACAGGCTTATAAAGATACTGCGCCGAGTGACCTCGAAGTACACAAGTTCTAAGGTAAGAAAAGCCATGCCGAAGGAATTTGCCTACATCATTGAGGAGCTCATTCACGAAAAGACTGAGGTAACGGACAAGGAGGCGTACTACAATTCAATTATAAATACGATAATAAGGATTGGAAGGGCGGACGCTTTCATTATTGCACTGTCACAGCTTATACAGCGCCTTGTCATTGACCATCTTCATATTGTTGGTGATATCTTCGACAGAGGACCGGGAGCGCATATTATAATGGATACATTACTTGATTATCACTCTGTGGACATACAGTGGGGAAATCATGATATCGTATGGATGGGAGCCGCGAGCGGTCACACTGCATGTATTGCAAATGTAATAAGGCTGTCGGCAAAGTACGGCAATCTCAATGTTCTCGAGGAGGGCTACGGAATTAATCTTATTCCGCTTGCGCGTTTTGCGATGGAGGTATATAAAAATGACCCGTGCGGCTGCTTTGACATAACTTATGCCAAGGACGACTACAACGAGAATGATCTTGAGCTTGACAAGCGCATGCACAAGGCAATAGCTGTTATACAGTTTAAGCTTGAGGGTCAGATTATAAAGGAACATCCCGATTTCCTTATGGACAAGAGGCTGCTTTTGGACAAGATGGACTTGGAGGAGGGCACGGTCACTATCGGGCGCAGGAAATATGTGTTAAGTGATACCAATTTCCCTACAATAAATCCGGAGGATCCTTATGCGCTCTCCGAGGAGGAGAAAGCTATAATGGACAGGCTGCGTGTGGCGTTTATGAGCTGTGGCAAGCTTCAGCAGCATGTCAGATTTCTCTTTGCGAATGGAAGTCTCTATAAGGTATACAACGGGAATCTGCTCTTCCACGGCTGCATACCGCTAAATGAGGACGGAAGCTTTCGGAAGGTTAATATCGGTGGCAAGAAGTTCTCCGGAAAGGGTCTGTATGATATACTGGAGTACTGGGCGCGCAAGGGGTATTTTGCGAAGGATGATGCGGAGCATCACGAGGAGAAGGCGTTCGGGCAGGATATAATGTGGTTTATCTGGTCGAATGAGAACTCGCCGGTGTATGGAAAAGAGAAGATGGCGACCTTTGAGAGGTATTTTTTGAAGGACAAGGAGGTGCAGAGCGAGAAGAAGGATTTCTACTACCAGCTCATAGATAAGGACGAGATAGTTGATAAGATATGCGAGGATTTTCACCTTGACCCTGCGTGTGCACATATAATAAACGGTCATATGCCTGTCGAGATTAAGAAGGGTGAGAGCCCTGTAAGATGCCACGGACGTGTGCTTATAATAGATGGCGGATTTTCTAAGGCATACCAGTCTAAGACCGGAATTGCCGGTTACACGCTCACCTACAATTCCTACGGCCTGAGACTTGTGTCACATGAACCGTTCGAGACGGTTGAGGCAGCCATACTAAAGGAGAGCGACATACATTCCGAGACTGTGGTGGTAGAGAACATGGCGGCGCGCCGTCTGGTCGCAGACACCGATATCGGAAAGCAGTTGGAGGAAAACATAAGGGAGCTGGAAGCTCTTTTGAATGCATATTACGAGGGACTTATACCTGAGGGGAAATAAACAGGGAAATATATACAGTAATAAACATAAAAATGAAATAAAAATCCGGGTTGCGGGAATATCGGATATCCTGCAATCCGGATTTTGTGTTGATTAACTAAAATATTCAATTAATCAAGATATATGCTTTTGGCATATTGCGAACGTAGTATGCAATAGCAGGTGAATTTTATCTGGTGATTGTCGTTCCGCACTTTCCGAGGAGAGCATCTTTAGCGTGTTCGAGGTTGGCAATCACGGCCTTTCGTCCTGTTCCGGCTTCGACAAACTCGATGGCTGCGTTCACCTTAGGAAGAGTGGTTATCGGTCCGAAGTCGCCGGTTGTGGCATAAGGCTTCAGGTCTGTTACCGTCACATTGTCAAAGGAGTGCTCATCAGGCGTCCCGGCATTGACAGTGAGCTTGTCATATACGGTGAGGAAGAGAAGCGTGTCCGCCTCCGTCAATTCTGCAAGACGCGCCGCAACATAGTCTTTCTCGATGATAGCGCTGGCTCCCTTGAGCTTGGTGCGCTGTTCAAGTACCGGAATACCGCCGCCGCCCGCAGCGATGACAATCTGGTGTGCGTCAAGAAGCGTGTTCACGGCATCTATCTCGTAGATATCCATAGGTTTCGGGGCTGCAATTATTCTTCTGTAGCCTTCAGGCTCCTCGACAACATAATTTCCCTTGGCTTCCTCGGCCTCAGCCTCCTCCTTGGTCATGTATCTGCCGATTATCTTTGTAGGGTTCGAGAATGCAGGGTCGAACGGGTCAACCTTAACCTGTGTGATGATGGTGGAGACCGTCTTGTATATTCCGCGGTTTAAAAGCTCCGTGCGGATGGCATTCTGTAAATCGTAGCCGATGTAGCCCTGGCTCATCGCACCGCACAGCGACATAGGTGCAACCGTGTAGCGGTGGTCAAGACGTGCGAACTCGGTCATGGCTGTCTGTATCATGCCGACCTGAGGACCGTTACTGTGTGTGATAACGATATCGTACTTCATCTCAACAAGGTCTGCGATAGCTCTTGCTGCCTTGCCTACATTCTCCTTCTGCTCCGGGAAAGTTTCACCGAAGGCATTGCGCCCGAGGGCGACTACAATCTTCTTGTTAGCCATAATAATCCTCCATAATTATGTAAATGTTTAATCAAGGAAAAAGTTGAATAATTGTAATTGTTTACAGCCAATATATATTGTGATTTTTTGTATGGCTTTTAACAGTTGACAATAATCGAATGTACATTGCATGAAAGGTATGTACTATATTTTTTAATTATACTATATTTTCTGCAAATAAGGAAGTTGTTTTTGCAATTAATAAAGATTTTCGAATTTGAAACTGAATTTCATATTTGCATTTATCGGAGACTGGTGCTATAATAGCGAGTTGTCGAAAGATTACAATTATTATCATTTTATGGAGGTAAGTAAAATGGCAAAGGTAACAATTATTTCAGGATTTTTAGGCGCTGGCAAGACAACCTTCATCAAGAAGCTCTTAGAGCAGGTTTATGCAGGACAGAAGGTAGTGTTAATAGAGAACGAGTTTGGTGAAATTGGTATCGACGGAGGCTTTTTAAAGGACGCAGGTATTCAGATTACTGAGATGAATTCAGGCTGTATCTGCTGCTCACTTGTTGGAGATTTCGGAAAGGCACTTATTAAGGTATCCAAGGAGTACGCTCCTGACAGAATTATCATTGAGCCTTCAGGTGTAGGCAAGCTCTCAGACGTTGTGGCTGCCGTTGAGAAGGTTAAGGACGAGGCAGGTCTTGAGCTTGACTGTTTCCTCACTGTAGCAGATGCAACTAAGGCTAAGATGTATATGAAGAACTTCGGTGAGTTTTACAATGACCAGATTGAGCATGCGGGCACGATTGTCCTTTCAAGAACACAGAACATGGACGCTGCCAGGCTTGAGGCGAGCGTTGCGCTTATCCGCGACAAGAACGCTGACGCTGCAATCATCACAACACCTTGGGACGAGTTAAACGGTGAGCAGATACTCTCAGCACTTGAGAAGAAGTCACTTATGGATGAACTTTTAAAAGAGGCACTTGAACATTCGGCAGAGCATCATCACGACGATGATGATGACGAGGATGAGCATGAGCATCATCACCATCACGAGGATGGAGAGGAGTGTGGCTGCGGACATCACCATCACGACGATGATGACGAGGATGAGCATGAGCATCACCATCACCATCACGAGGATGGAGAGAAGTGCGGCTGCGGACATCACCACCACGACGATGATGATGACGAGGATGAGCATGAGCATCATCACCATCACGAGGATGGAGAGGAGTGCAGCTGCGGCTGTGGACACCATCACCACCATCATGCAGATGATATATTCACAAGCTGGGGCAAGGAGACTCCTCATGTATACACTAAGGAGGAGATTGAGGACATCCTTGTCAAGCTCACGGAGAAGTCAGAGTTCGGTATAATTCTCAGAGCCAAGGGCATGGTAAGCGGTGCTGACGGCAAGTGGATTTACTTTGATGCCGTACCGGAGGAGTATGAAATCCGTGACGGCGGAGCTGACTATACGGGAAGAATCTGTGTAATCGGCCAGAACTTAAATGAGGAGAAGCTTGAAAAGCTTTTCAAGCTTGCATAAAACCGGCATGAAAGGAAAGATGTAATGGAAGTACCTGTATATTTGGTTAATGGTTTTTTGGAGAGCGGCAAGACGCTGTTTATCGACGATGCGTTAAAGAGCGAGGATTTTGCCGACGGAGACAAGACACTTCTCATCGCCTGTGAGGAGGGCATGGAGGAGTATGACGAGAAGCAGCTTGCACCGCTCAATGTTGCTATAGAGTATATTGAGGATGAGTCGGAGCTTAACAAGGACAACTTAAAAAAGCTCTGCGATAAGCATAAGCCGCTTCGTATATTCATAGAATTTAACGGCATGTGGAACATGAAGAACTTCCTTGAAAATGAGCTTCCGACCTTCTTTGTGATGGCTCAGGTTATCACGCTTGTAGATGCGTCCACGTTTGACATGCATATGGCTAACAACGATATGAAGTCCATTATGATGGAGAAGTTCAAGCTTTCGGATATGGTCATCTTCAACAGATGCGTCAAGGATACCAACCGCGCGGGCTATAGAAGAAGTGTCAAGGTGGTAAACGGAAGAACACAGGTATACTTCGAGTCCTCCGACGGAAGCTCAAATGAGGTCGAGGAGATACTTCCGTTTGACTTGAGCAAGGACGTTGTCGAGGTTGCCGACGAGGATTTCGGTATATGGTATGTTGACGCTATGGATAACCCCGACAAGTACAAGGGCAAGACCATGAAGATGAAGGCGGTTGTGTACAGACCGAAGTCGCTGTTTAAGGATAATTTTGTTCCGGGACGTTTTGCGATGACCTGCTGTGCCGATGATATTCGCTTTATCGGTTATAAGTGCAAGTGCGACAAGAACACGGCAGAGCAGTTAAAGACATTCAAGGACAGGGATTTTGTCATGCTTACAGCGAAGGTAAATGTCGAGTATCAGATGGAGTATAAGGGAAAAGGCGTTGTTCTTTATGCGACGGATATACAGCCTGCAGAGAAGCCGGCGGATGATATAGTATACTTTAATTAATAGGGAGGATTTTCCATGAGCAAGAGAGCGGTTCCGGGCAACATTCTCAGAAGAGCGCTGGCAGTGGTTCTTGCGGGAGCCATGACAGTGTCACTTTTAGGCTGTGACGCCGAGACAAAGGAACAGAGGGAGCAGAGACAGTTCGATGAGTACTGTGATGAGCTGTTCAAGGATATGGTTGGCGATGATGTGCTTTCGGTGCACTATAAATTCGCCGATCCTGAGAAGTACGGCATTGAGGTGAAGGACTATACACTTGGCGACTTCACGATAGAACAGATTGAGGAAGGCGAGAAGGAGCTTGACAAGACCATAGAGAAGCTGAACGGCTTCAATCCGGAGCTTCTTACCGAGAGGCAGCAGCTCTCGCTTAGAACCCTCAAGGCATACTATGAGCAGCAGGACGAGTACGATGGTCTTTATATGCTTCAGAATATGTTCGGAAGCAATTCGGGACTTATTGCAAATCTTCCTACGAACTTCATCGAGTATGTCTTTGATGATGAGCAGGACGTTAAGGAGTATCTTGATCTGCTAAAGGATACGAGAAGATATGTCGGTCAGGTGCTCGATTTCACAAGAAAGCAGGCTGAGGATGGAAAGTTCATGGCCTCCTTCTGTGCACAGGACAATATAGACATGTGCAACAAGTATCTTGATGAGGAGGTTAATCCTCTTATAGCTTCCTTTGAGGAGAAGATAGCTGAGCTAGACATTGATGATACGAAGAAAAAAGAGTACATTACGACGAATGAGCAGTATGTTGAGGAGTATTACAATGCAGCCTACGAGGATGTAATTTCAGTGCTGTCTGAGCTTATGCAGGGTGAGACCAACGATAAGGGACTCTGCTATATGGAAGGCGGAACGGATTTATATACTGCCATCGTGCATGATAAGACCTCGACACAGATGACACCTGAGAAGGTTATAAAGCTTTTAGATTCCGAGCTTGAGAGCCTGTTCACGGAGTATGCGGCGCTTTACTACTCGGACACGACACTGCTTGACCAGGAGATGAACCTTAGCACGGGTATGACTGACCCTAAGGAGATGCTTGAGTACCTTGCGGATAACTGCACAAGTGAGTTTCCTGAGCCATTTACGAAGGATTTCGTGGTACAGTATCAGAGCAAGGCTACAGAGGTTGAGGGAACGGTTGCATATTACCTTACAGCGCGTCTCGACCAGCTTGATTACAATTCCATCAAGGTGAACGGTTCGGCTGTGGAGGGAGATGATGTTGGGCTGTACACGACGCTCGCACATGAGGGCTTCCCGGGACATCTCTACCAGTTTACGAGCGTTTACAATAATGCTGATATTCCTGATGCTGTGAAGATGGTTGACTTTATCGGATTTACGGAGGGCTATGCACAGTATGCGTCCGACAGATCTTACAGAATGTTGGGCTGCAGCGAGGAGCTCTCGCAGATGTGTGTGCTCGACGGCATGCTTGGCTACATTCTCCAGTCGAGAATTGACCTCGGTGTAAATTATGAGGGGTGGGGAATTGATGAGATTTCTGATTATCTTTCCGACTATGTGAACGATGTAGACAGCATGGCAGAGGCTATGTACGAGTCGGTAATATCTGATCCGGGAATATTGCTCCCGTACACCGTAGGACATATCAAGATGATAAAGCTTCGTGATAAGGCGCAAAGAAAGCTCGGTGACAGTTTCGATGCTAAGGAATATCATCAGCTCATACTTGACACGGGTATAGTTTCCTTCGAGATCATGGAGGACGAACTTAACAACTATATCTCCTCAAAGAAGGGAAAATAAGCTTACATATATCTATTGAAAAAAATAATGTGCTGGAAACCCCTGTGGGACGGAATGGGAAATCCGTCTCACAGGGGTTTTTGTTCAAGAAAATGCTTTACATTCAGCAGACCGGCACCTTGACGGTTTCTGCCAAGTCCTACATCTGCGGCGCTAAGCTTTATATTCTGTTTAACAATATCGTTTGAAGCCCAAGGATACTTTTCGAGGTACAGCGCGATGGCACCCGATACCACGGGGGTTGACATGGAGGTGCCGCTTTTTACTGTGTAGCCGTTGTAGCGGTTGTGGCAGCTTATTATATTATGTCCAGGGGCCAGAAGGTCGGGCTTATTTATATTGCATTTGGTGGGACCTTCTCCAGAGTGTGATTTGGCACCGCTGCCCTCGTTTGAGTAGAGGAGCAGGGCATCGCTGCCGACGGTTATCACCCTTTCACAGGTTCCTGGAAAGGTTATTGTTCCGGGACCGGGACCTGAATTTCCGGCAGACACTACAATACATATCCCAAGCTCCCACAGGTGGTTTATCACCGCGGCAATCTCGTCCTTCTCCTCGCTGCAGTCGGCTGTGTCGGAACCGATTGAGATATTTACTATGTTGATGCCGTATTTTCTGTAGTTGTCCCGTATCCAGTGGCAGGCGCTTAACAGGGAAGCTTTGTCGCCGTTGCCCTTTTTGTCGAGAATTTTGAGGGCTATAATGCGGCAGTCCGGTGCCATGCCCTTTAATATGCCCTGGCTGGAACAGCCGTTGCCGGCGATGATTCCGGCTACATGTGTGCCATGGGAGTTATCATCGTAGGCGTTTTTTCTTCCGTTTACAAAGTCCTGAAAGCAGGATATGTGGTCGGCAAGGTCTGGGTGCGGGTATATACCGGTATCGAGTATTGCCGCGCAGCAGCCGCGCCCGGTGTAGGGGATATTGTCAAGCCTGTATATATCGTTGACACAGTAGGTTTTGTTCTTTATATTCATGGGGAGATTGCTTCCGTCGGCGGTATGATTTTATATATTATATGCATGGCTGCCATAAAAGTGTACTTGAGTTTGGTGATGGTTTATGATACAATGAGCCAATAATCAGGAAGTGAGGCACATTTATGAGAGAGGTCAGAACAGGAGAAATATACAGACATTTTAAGGGGAATCTCTACCAGATAGTTGCGGTGGCAAGACATTCCGAGACGAACGAGAATTATGTGGTTTACCAGGCTCTTTATGGGGACATGCAGGTGTGGGTGCGCCCGTATGACATGTTTGTGGGTGAGGTTGACCATGTGAAGTACCCGCAGGTTAAGCAGAAGTACAGATTTGAGCTGCTGAACACGCTCGCGAATGTGGGAGGAAGTGTGCCGGACACGGGAAGCGCGGTATTGGGTGATGACAGTGCTCATGCGGCAGATTGGGATAAGGCAGCAGATGCACGGCATGAGGTAAGTGCTACACCCGAAATGGAGGAGAACGCCACACAGGCAGACAGCTATGAGGATTTGAAGGAACAGGGTGTGGACGTGCGCCTGCTCGAGTTCCTCGACGCGCCGACGTATCAGGACAAGATTAACTATCTCAATCTTATCAGGGTGAACATAGATGATGCGCTCATCAACAATATAGCGGCTGCCATGGATATAACGGTTGACGAAGGACCGATAGATGCCAGATTTTTCTCGCTTCGTAACTGCCTTGCGACTAAGGCGAAGTACGAATGTGCGAGAAGATAATTACGAGTGTGCGAGAAGATAATCAGGACTTGCACAAAAGCCGGCTAAATGTTAAGATAATAGTGTATGTGCGGCAGAGTCCCTTACTGCGCGGGGATATGGGCATGTATATTATAGAAAAGACGCAGTGCGGAGGATATAATGAGAATTGCATTAATTAATGAGAACAGCCAGGCAGCCAAGAATGCCATGGTTTATGAGAACCTCAAGAAGGTTGCAGATGCAAAGGGCTATGAGGTAGTCAATTACGGAATGTATTCCGCAGATGATGCAGCACAGCTTACATATGTACAGTGCGGTATTTTGGCTGCTATTCTTTTAAACAGCGGTGCAGCGGATTTCGTTGTTACAGGCTGCGGTACAGGTGAGGGCGCCATGCTTGCACTCAACTCATTCCCGGGCGTACTTTGCGGACACATCGTTGACCCTTCAGACGCATTCATGTTCAGCCAGATCAATGCAGGCAATGCCGTTGCTCTTCCTTTTGCAAAGGGCTTTGGCTGGGGTGCAGAGCTCAACCTTACATATATTTTTGAGAAGCTCTTCGAGCAGGAGCCGGGCGGCGGTTATCCTAAGGAGAGAGTTGTACCTGAGCAGCGCAACAAGAAGATATTAGACGAGGTTAAGAAGGTAACGCACACGGATATGCTCTATATTCTTAAGAATATTGATAAAGAGCTTTTAAAGGGCGCTGTAAGCGGAGAGCATTTTGCAGAGTACTTCTTCAAGGACTGCAGGAATTCTGAGATAGCAGAATACATCAAGTCAATATTGGCATAGTGAGGATAACATATCGGAATGGCAGAATTTGCAATCCTATTTCTAAAATTTACCTAAACACTACGATAATACTGTTGCTTTTTGAAAAGTGATTATGTATAATAGCAAAAGAATGTGGATAATCCATTTCTATTGATACAATTTAAGAAAAGAGGTTTATGTAAGATGGCAAAGATCGATTTAAGCAAGTATGGCATCACAGGAACGACAGAAGTTGTCTACAATCCTTCTTATGAGTTATTATTTGAGGAGGAGACTAAGTCTTCTAACGAGGGCTATGAAGTAGGTAAGGAGAGCGAGCTTGGTGCTGTCAATGTTATGACAGGTATCTACACAGGACGTTCACCTAAGGATAAGTACATCGTTGTTGACGAGAACTCCAAGAATACAGTTTGGTGGACATCAGACGAGTACAAGAACGATAACCATCCTATGACAGAGGAGACTTGGGCAGCAGTTAAGGATATCGCTAAGAAGGAGCTCTCCAACAAGAGACTTTTCGTAGTAGATGCTTTCTGCGGAGCTAACAAGGATACAAGAATGGCAGTTCGTTTCATCGTTGAGGTTGCTTGGCAGGCTCACTTTGTAACTAACATGTTCATTAAGCCTACAGCAGAGGAGCTTGAGAACTTCGAGCCTGATTTCGTAGTATACAACGCTTCTAAGGCTAAGGTTGAGAATTTCAAGGAGTTAGGTCTTAACTCTGAGACATGTGTAGCATTCAACATCACAAGCCGTGAGCAGGTTATCGTTAACACATGGTACGGCGGAGAGATGAAGAAGGGTATGTTCTCCATGATGAACTACTACCTTCCACTCAAGGGCATCGCTTCCATGCACTGCTCAGCTAACACAGATATGAACGGCGAGAACACAGCTATCTTCTTCGGTCTTTCAGGAACAGGTAAGACTACACTTTCCACAGACCCTAAGAGACTCCTCATCGGTGATGACGAGCACGGCTGGGATGACAACGGCGTATTCAACTTCGAGGGAGGCTGCTACGCTAAGGTTATCGGACTTGACAAGGAGTCAGAGCCTGATATCTACAATGCAATCAGGAGAGACGCTCTTCTTGAGAACGTTACTGTTGATGCTGACGGCAAGATTGATTTCGACGATAAGAGCGTAACAGAGAATACTCGTGTATCTTATCCTATTGATCATATCAAGAACATTGTACGTCCAATCTCTTCAGCTCCTGCTGCAAAGAACGTAATCTTCCTTTCAGCAGATGCATTTGGTGTACTTCCTCCGGTATCTATCCTCACTGAGGCACAGACACAGTACTACTTCCTTTCAGGATTTACTGCTAAGCTTGCCGGTACAGAGAGAGGTATCACAGAGCCTACACCTACATTCTCAGCTTGCTTCGGACAGGCTTTCCTTGAGCTTCATCCTACTAAGTATGCTGAGGAGCTCGTTAAGAAGATGGAGAAGAGCGGAGCTAAGGCTTACCTTGTAAACACAGGCTGGAACGGAACAGGCAAGAGAATTTCCATCAAGGATACCCGTGGTATCATCGATGGAATCCTCAGCGGAGCAATCAACAAGGTTTCTACAAAGAAGATTCCTTACTTCAACTTCGAGGTTCCTACAGAGCTCGAGGGCGTTGATACAGGTATTCTTGATCCAAGAGATACTTACGCTGATGCTTCTGAGTGGGAGAAGAAGGCAGTTGACTTAGCAGGAAGATTCATCAAGAACTTCGCTAAGTACGAGGGCAATGATGCAGGTAAGGCATTAGTTGCTGCCGGCCCTCAGCTTTAATCAGAATTTCTTTGCCGATGCAGCCATAGGCTTATATGGCAGGGAACATAGCTAAAAATATAACCGGGTGCGGAGTATTTCGCATCCGGTTTTTACATTAAGGGAAATGATGGGCGCTAAATTGCAGGAAAAGATAATGATTGTTGACGACGAGGCGGCGATTCGGCTAAGATTGAGGATATGGATAAGATAACAGGGCTCACACTGGGAGCCGATGATTACATAACTAAGCCGTTCAATCCTCTGGATAATGCCGACACAGCAGGCTCAGTTTGGCAGGCTGGTGCTGGTCAACGGTGAACATGGGCTGCACGGAGTGAGTGGACGTTTTCTGGAGCTTGAGGATATAGGAGTTTCGCCGTGGAGCGAGATATGTCAGATATTTCGCGATAGGGCGGCGGACTACGGATTTATAGAGCGCTATCCGAAAGGGAAGGAAAATATCACGCATATCGGGCATGAGCCCTGGCATTTCAGGTATGTAGGCGTGGAACATGCAAAGCAGATGACAGAGAGAAATCCCACGCTCGAGGAGTATGTGGAGTGGCTTAAGAATACGACGGGAAAAGAGGAAGGCTATGGCACAACATATCCATACACACCTCGCCGTTTGCGGGGATAAATGAAAATCTGGACTTCTTTGTGACGCGGATTTTCGCGAGGGTCGGCATCGGTGCGTGAGCTTGCCCGCGGCGAGTGAGCCGCATGGGGAGCAGGCTTAACAGAAAAATAACGCGATGTTGTTATGCGGGGAGCGAATAGTTTGACATAGTGTACATTCTATGATATCATAAAACATATTCTTGCTTTAAGGGGATGGATTATGAAAGAAAAAAGAAAATTGGAAGTATTGTATGGAACAGCAGCACAGCTTGCTGTTATTATGGCATTGTTTACCTGGCTGTTTGCCATAATACCGCATTCGATATATTATGAGAGATGGGATGAGGCGGCAAGAGGCTTTGTCCGTAACTGCAATATAATAAATGCCGTTGTTATGCCGGTACTGATTGCGTTTGTAATTTACGGTGCGGTAACATTGAAGAAATTTAAGAAACCGGGCTCGGTGTTTTTTTGCTCCGTAATTATATTTGCCATTCACATTCTAATAAGATACAATATGCTGGGCAGTTATCAGTGGTCAGATTCGCAGGCATATTTTTCAAATTTGCAGAGGACACTGTATTATCCCAATGTGCTGATGTTTAATCCGATGGAAGGCGGAAAAATATTTTCGCATATAGCTCATGGTTTCATGATTGTGACAATGCTCGGACAGTTTATCAATACCTCGACCGGTATGGGATTTCAGTATTCCTATATGGTTATGGGAGCTGTGGCGGCAGTATGCCTGTTCAATATATTTCGTGTGCTGTTTCCAAAGAAAAAAGCGTATGTATGTGCCGTGGCTGCCTTTATTGTCTCGATTCAGCCCATGTTTCTCGGATTATCTACATCCATGCAGATGGAATACCCGCTGGCAGTGCTTTTTATCTTTGCACTCTGTGCGTTTTTGACAAGAAAATATATTCTCACAATCTTTTGGCTTGTTATGCTTGGAACCTGTAAAGAGACGGGAGCGATGATGGCTTTCTCATTTCTCTTTTTTGCAATAGTGTTTATCATTGTTGGATTGGTTAAAAACAGCGGTGGAATTAAGGAGGCATTAAAGAAGATTAAAGTCTGGCAGTATATAGCGGGCGGTGTGTTCCTTGCGGTCTGCATTGTCTTGTTCATAAAGATATTGTTTATGCCGGCGTGGGGCGGTGTGAGAATTATAGATGTGCTCAAGATTGGCGGTGACGGTCGCCTGAACTTCCAGTTTGAGAGCTCTCATTTCATTCTTAAAGCCAGACAGCTTTTTATCCTGAATTTTTCATGGCTGTGGGCGGTTATTCTCATAGTGTGCCTTTTGGTGCTTGCCTTTGTTCCGGCAGTTAAGGAAAAAAAGCAGATAAACAGCAGAGCGTTTCTGTTTATTTTGATTCAATATGCTGTATATACGGGATTTTTGTTGTTCTTCCTTGAAGCTAAGGGAACGAGATACAATATTCTGTCGGATGTGCTTTTTCTTCTTATTGTCATGACTATGGTTATGAGGGTGCTTGACAGGTGGTTTGCTTTTGTTCCCGTGTCGGTTGTGATTGCAGGTCTTGCTTTGGCTGAGACATTTGTAACTATTGACCCTGTTACTCTGGCGGTTTTTTCGCGTGTGAATACGTGGGGCATGCCGATGGTATGGACGGCGGCATCAAAGAAGGAAGTACCGATTGTAGATATCAATGTGGGTGATTTCGGATACTATAATTACCAATACACCTACATGGATAAGGCCGTTGACCGAATGCTTGAGGAGGTTGATTATCAGGGCTGGTTCAGAATATTATCTTCATTTAACGAGAATATAGAGGATCAGTTCGGTTATGAGGAGCTTGTATGGGATTCAAAGCTCAAACAGCGCACATATATGCCGACGGACGAGGATGAAAGGTACCATACTGTAAAGCGTCTCCATTATGAAGCAGAACTTGAACAGTGGGATTTGGATGACAGATGTATCTATGTCGAACTTCCATGGTGCAGAAACAACACGGAAGCTGCAAAAAAAGCATTGCGTGACTATTATATTTTTGAGGGACCGTACACAAGTTCGGAAGGTAAGCTGTGTTCGCTGACATATTATATACTTTATTTGAGATAGTATCGGGAGATATATGATGAAGGAATTTACAAGAGAAGATACGAAGTTCATAAAGGGAATTGCCATTATTTTAATGTTTTATCATCATGTATTTTGTTTCCCCGAGAGAATCGGATATGCGGAATATTTTTCAATATTTTCATTTCAGGGACATGAGACAGCCAATATAATAGGTTCCTTCGGAAAAATATGTGTCGCTTTGTTTGTATTTTTAAGTGGATATGGAACATATAAATCCGTGCAGAATACAGACAATATATGTAATAAGCTCGGCAAAAAGATACTTGGATTATATAAAGTATATTGGGAAGTGCTAATTGTGTTTGTGCCTGTGTGCTTTATCATGAACGTGCCGCAGGTGGAAAAATCGATAAGGGCACTTATCCTTAATTTTACGGCAGTGGAGATAAGCTATAATGGAGAAATCTCATTTTTTACGCCGTTTATTCTGCTCATGCTGTATACACCTATAATATTATGGTTTTCAAAGAAAATAAATAATATATTCGTCTCGCTGATTGTGGTTGTGCTGATGGCGCAGGCAGGGTTGTATGTTGTGCCTCAGATAACCAATACCGTGCTTGGGGCAGGGCTTGCAGATTCATATCTGTATCCCATAATAATAATGCCGTTTCCGTTATTGCTTGCTCAATATCTTTCAGGTATCGTATGCGCTAAGTATGACATAATATCAAAGATTAAGGACAGATATTCGGGAAATCTGATTGCGGCTTTTATTGCATTGGCTGTAATCGGGATTGTATTTTATATGAGGCAGTTTAACGGAATAATATACGATTATATATATGCACCGGTATTTACAACGGCGGTCATTGTATTGTTTGCAAATAAGGTTGGAAATATAGTCAGAAGGCCGATAGAGTACATTGGAAAACACAGCACGATAATGTGGCTGAGTCATAGTTTTTACTGCTATTATATTATGACGAGTTTTATATTTATGCCGAAATTTTCTCCGCTTATAATTTTACTGCTTATATTGATTACTTTAGCTACATCCGTTATAATTCAGTTCGTTTTTGGAAAGCTGGGAATGTTTGTGAAAAAAGTGAACAGCTTTGGAAAGAGGTAAAAAGCTATGCTCTTTAATTCATTTTCGTATGGAATTTTTTTGCCGCTGGTATTTATAATATACTGGTGCCTGCCGCACAGGTTCAGGTGGGTGCTGTTACTCTTATCCAGCTATTACTTTTATATGAGCTGGAACCTGAAATATGTAGTGCTCATTCTCGGGACGACGGTGGTATCTTATGCGGCAGCACTGCTGCTTGAGAGAGCCTCGTCGGTCAGGAAAAAGAATTGGATACTCGCGGGAACGGTCGTAATCTGCCTCGGAGTGCTGTTCGTGTTTAAATATCTGGAATTTCTGCTGAACAGCTTTGTCAGTTTTGCAAATATGTTTACATTGAAGCTTCACCCTGTTGCTTTGGGACTGATGCTTCCGGTTGGTATTTCATTTTACACTTTCCAGACCATGAGCTATGTGATTGATGTGTACAGGGGCAATGTAAAGGCGGAACACCATTTCGGATATTACGCGGCGTTCGTGTCTTTCTTTCCACAGCTTGTTGCCGGTCCGATAGAAAGAAGCAGCAATCTTCTGCCACAGATTTCAAGCAGAAAGACCTTTGACTATGAGCAGGCAGCAGATGGAATGAGACTTATGCTGTGGGGCTTCTTTAAGAAGATAGTGGTTGCGGATACGCTGGCTGTGTATGTGGACAATGTCTACGGAAATATTTCGGGATACAGCGGTTTCGCATTCGTTCTTGCCACCTTCTTTTTCACAATTCAGATATATTGTGATTTTTCAGGGTATTCGAATATAGCAATCGGAAGTGCAAAGCTGTTTGGAGTTAATCTTATGACGAACTTTGCGTCGCCGTACTTTTCCAAGTCGATTAAGGAGTTCTGGTCGAGATGGCATATATCGCTGTCAACGTGGTTTAAGGACTATGTCTACATCCCGCTCGGAGGAAACAGGTGCTCGAAGCTCAGAAACAGCTTTAACCTCATAGTGACCTTTCTCGTCAGCGGCATATGGCATGGTGCTGACTGGACGTATGTTATATGGGGCGGGATCCACGGTATCGCGCAGGTACTTGAGAAAGCTGCGGACGGACCGCTAAAGAAGCTTAAAAGCAAAAAGACGGGCGTGTTCATATCGTGGCTTTTTGTGTTCATGTTCTGCAATTTTGCGTGGGTATTTTTCAGAGCGTCAAGCCTTCACGATGCATTGTACGTCATCGGAGAAATGTTCAGCGGGCTTACATCGCCAATGGCATATTTAAAGGGGGGCTTTGGACAGCTCTATATCTCGCTGTCAAGGCTTGTGTACCTTGCAGGTATGCTCATAATTCTAGGGATTGTAGATTTTATAAGCTACAGAACGGATATGCTGAAGGCGGTACGAAACAGAAAGCCTGCACTCAGATGGGTTATGTATGTGGCGTTGGCTGTTGTTGTAGTGTTATTCTCGAGCAAGGGAGCTGCGGCTGAGTTCGTGTATTTCCAGTTTTGATTTTATTCCTATTTTAGCCGCCTTATGGCGGCAGGGAGAATAGTGTGAAAAATACATCTAAGACAGTAAAAGACACTGTCTTAGATATATTACGATTTCACACAGGAAAAACGTAAAAAGCACGTTTTTCATTCTTATTTTAGCCGCCTTATGGCGGCAGGGAGAATACGATGAAAAAATTTGTAATAAAATTTATTGCGGCTGTATGCATAGTGTGCGTCCTTGTGGCGGCACTCAATGTCGTGTATGTGCACATGGACATATCCGATGACAATGATACAGATAAATTTAAAAATGTACCTGACAACATAGTTTTGTGCAATCTGGGGTCGAGCCACGGGCAGTATGGTCTGTGCTATGACAATTACAGTGGGCTGTCTGCGTTCAACTTCTCACTTATGGCGCAGTCTCCTGATTACGATTACAGGATACTTCAGAATTATCAGGATAATATATCGGACGGAGCTGTTGTGCTTATGACGGTGTCGTATTTTTCTTTTTATGGTATTCCGGAGGAACAGGAGAGCGGCTTTGAGGATAAGAACAACAGATATTACAGTGTGCTCCGTCCTAAGTATATAAAGGACTACAGCCTGTTAAGCCATATATCCGAGGGAATGTTCCCGGTGCTCTCGGCATATGAGAATATTCCGAAGGTTCTTCTCGGAAAGAGCGTCAACACCAATCTGGCAAGATGGAATAGGGTGGTGGAGAGCGGTGAGCTTGAGCAGGACGTTAATGATACCTATTATAGGCATATAGTTCTGTACAGATATGATGATGAGGGAAATAGAATTTTAAATGAGACGAACCTGGATGCCATATATTCAATCATAGAGCTGTGCAGAAATTTAGGAGCGATACCGATACTGATTACCACGCCATACCTTAAAGAGTATACAGATAAAATTAAGGAAGATACGCCGGATTTCTACGGGGATTTCTATGCGGTCATGGACAAGCTTGTGGCAGATACGGGCGTGGAGTACTACGATTATGCCTTTGACGAGCGTTTCGTGTATGACAAGAGCCTGTATATGAACTGTGACCATTTAAACAGAAACGGGGCACTTAAATTCACAGACATAATCATGGAGGAAGTTGTAGGGGACAGAATTGCAAGGTAACTTTTTTGAAATTTTACACTGCAAAAATTCCTTGCTAAACAGGGTACAATGTGGTATACTTTGGTCAGTTGAAGATATAATATTAACAGATGATTAATAGGTTTGAATCCTGGGGTGTACGACAATCTTACTTTTTTGAACCTACATTTACGTTCATGGGATTCCAATATTTATAAGCGGATGTCGAGCCTCCTTTGCAGTGGATGGCTGAAGCTTATGTGAGGTCGCCCACCTAGCTTGAGCTAGGGCGTCAAAACTGTAGGAAACGGCATTTTGGGATTAGAATGAGAACTTATTAATTTTCAATAAAGTAGACTCCGAAAGGGGTCTACTTTTGCGTCTGGGATAATACAATAGAGCAGGCAGATGAGGGCATGCTGTGCCGCCGTCCGGCGGAGAAATGGGGTTTTTTATGGAATATGCGGTTAGACGAAGAGGTGGACATAGGGGAGGAAGGCAGGTGGCAGCAGTGCTGGCCGTGGCAGTGCTGGCAGCGCTTATTGTGGGCGTTATCATTGTACTCAGGTCGTGCAATGCTGAAAACGATAAGTATATAAGCAGGGCGCTCGCGTCGCGGATGTTGGTGCTCCTTGACAGGGATATAGAGGCAGGGACAGGACAGAATGTGACGGAGTGGTATGTAAAATATATGGATGAACTTAATGGTTCGGGCAGCATAGTGTGGGACAGTGATGGGTATGCACAGCCTGAATATGCCTGCTCGGCGCTGACCTACGGGCAGCTTCGCGATTTCCTTGTAAACAGCGGCAGGGATGTGCAGGATATAGTTGAGCACACCGATGTCGATGTAAAGAGGGCGAGGGCGGACAAGAAGGTAAAGAAGGCTGCTTTTGACAAGATATATGACTATATGGTGCTTTTAAACGGCAACGCGGGCGGAGTGATAAGACGCGAGCTCACGATAATCGGAACCCCTGCCAACATGTCGGCTAAGCAGATAAGGCAGTTCGGAGCATGGAACTGTGTCGCCGAGGAGGGAACCTTTAACTTTGAAGGCTTGTCGATGGACGCATACTCGGACATGCGAATATGCGTGTATGCGAGAGGCAGCAATATAGTGTCGGTGCTCGCCGTTGTGGACGAGGCGGTTACATACAACAATGTATGGCTGTGCAGCGCCAAGGACAGCAGCATGGAGGCATACATATCGGGAGTATACAGACAGTTTGAGATATCAGGGCTTGAAAAGAGCTTCGAAAACACCATAGCGGACATAGGTCTTGAGTCCGGAAAGGTCAGACAGCTCACGATAAAGAATGACACGATAAGCGGAAAAGTGCTCAGAATCAGCAACACGGCGGTCGAGCTTGAAGGCTACGGCAGCGTTGAAATCGCGGAGAGCTTCCGTGTCTACAAGAATTACGGTGTGCTCGAGGAGAAGGGAATAAATGATATTCTCGTCGGTTATGAGCTCGCAGACTTCGTCGTGGCTGACGGCAAGGTGTGCGCCGCGGTTCTCAAAAAGGAGCTTCGCGCGGAAAATATAAGAGTGCTTATAATGAATACGGGTTTTGGCTCAATTATACACGACAGGGTCACGCTCTCGTCTGAGTCGGGATTTACGATACAAAAGGGCGATGAGACGATAAAGGTTGAGGGTGGAGAAATGATAGACATATATCCGGACAGTAAATATATGTCGGAGGGAAGAATAACTATAACACCTCAGGGACTTAACGGCACGGTCACGATTTTGAGCGTTGAACGCTCCTACGGAAATCCATATTATTCCGGCACGCTCGAGATAGCCTCGCAGGACAACGGAGTTGTCATAATCAATGAGCTTCCGCTCGAGGAGTATCTCTATCATGTGGTGCCGAGCGAGATGCCGGTGGGCTTCGGCGTGGAGGCACTGAAGGTTCAGGCTGTATGCGCGAGAAGCTATGCGTACAGGCATATAATGAATAATTCTTACAGGGCTTACGGAGCCCATGTTGACGACAGTGTGGGCTATCAGGTGTACAACAACATCAAGGAACAGCCGGACTCCACACAGGCTGTAAAGGAGACCTATGGTCAGGTTATGAGAAGTGGCGGTGATGTTGTGGCAGCGTACTACTATTCCACCTCGTGCGGCTATATGTCCGACTTGTCACTCTGGGGAGGAGAGAAGGGCGGAATATATCGGGAAAAGACGGTCAATGCTGCTGGTGAGGAGAAGAATCTGTCGGATGATGAGACATTCAGAAATTTTATCTGCAGCACGAATGAGAACGACTATGACTATGAGTTTCCGTTCTACAGATGGAGCGTTGAGCTTGACCGGACTTATCTGGAGAGCAGAATTAATGAATACCTCGGGCTTCGGCATGCGTCCGATCCGTCGAATATCCTTATGAAAAATCAGGACGGGGAGTATGTGCCCGTTGACACGCCGTACATAGGTGGGCTGTTGTCGTTTGAGACGGCTGAGAGAACCACGTCAGGCGCGGTACGCAGAATAATCATACACGGCACGCAGGGCGATGCCATGGTCAGCGGGGAACTCAATATAAGATATATTCTAGGACCGGGGGAGAATAAGATATTGACGCACATGCAGACAGAGACTACCTTCGATTTTCTTCCGAGTGCGTACATATACATAGAGGAGCTGTACGAGGAAGGAACTGTTACGGGTTATCGCATCACGGGAGGCGGCTACGGGCATGGAATAGGAATGAGCCAGAATGCGGTGTCCGCAATGGTGAAAAGAGGCATGCACTACGATGATATTCTCGAGTTCTTCTACAATGATATAGATATCGTGAATATATACTGAGATAGTAATGAAAAACGTGCTTTTTACGTGTTTTCTCACTAGGCTCTGATATTCTGGAAGTGTGCATTTATCTCGGCTCCGATAAAGAGCACGTTCATGCACGCATACAGCCACAGCATTATGAATACGAGCGTTGCGAGGCTTCCGTATGTAATCGCAAAGCCTGTCGACATATCGACATATATGGAGAATACATATGAGAAGATGCTCCAGCCGAGGGCGGTGAAAGCTGCTCCCGGGAGCTCGTATTTTATCTTCGATTTGCGGTTAGGCACGACGATATAGAGAATAAGCGAAAAGAGCGTCAGTACGCCGATGAATATTAAAAATCTAAACTTCAGTGCAAACTGTATTGCCGAGCCGACAAACGGCCAGTGAGTGTTAATCAGGTCTAACAGGCGGTTTCCGAATACCATGAGCACCAGCGAGAATATGATAATCACGATGAGTGCTATCGTATAGAGCATCGCGTGGAAACGCAGTATAAAGTAGTTACGGGATTCGCCGCCGGTGTCATAGACATCGTTGAGTCCCTGAATTATTGAGACAAAGCCCTTCCCGGCAGCCCATATCGCGGACACGGCAGTCACGGACAGGAGGGTGAAGGAGGAACTGTGGTATATCTCGTTGATTATCGAGATTATAAGCGGCTGGGTCTTGACCGGGAGCAGCTCATAGACCAGCGTGAGCAGGTAGCTCTCGGTAATGTTGGTGTAATTGAGTATACACAAAAGCAGCATTATGAAAGGGAAAAAGCTCACTATAATAAAAAATGATGACTGGGCAGAGTACATATTTACCTTGTCCTTCTTCACTTTTTGAACGATTTCTGCTATCATTAAAATCAGTTTCATCATAAGATTCGTTTCCTTTGCTAAAAACATTCTGTATATAGTATATGCGAACGGGGGCAAATTGACAATAAAAATTAAACAAATCAGAAAGTGAATGATAGATGAAGAAAATAGTTAATTCGGTTTACGAGGTGTATTCGGAGAAGCTGCCGGGAAGTTTTGATGGAGTGAAACTTGTTATGTTGAGTGACCTGCATGACAACGTGTACGGAATATCGCTTGACAGGCTGTATGAGATAATTGTGGAGCAGGAGCCTGAGCTTGTCATTGTGGCGGGGGATCTGCTGACGAGAAAACATTCTGACGGCTCGGACGAGGTTGTGGCACTTTTAAAGAGGCTTGCGGACAGGTATCCCGTGTTCTTTGCTAATGGAAATCATGAGACCAAGGTGAGAATATACACGGAAAAATACGGCGACAGGTATGACCGGCTTATTGCGGCGCTAAGGAGAGCGGGGGTTCATATTTTAAATAACGAACACATCAATTATAAAAAGAACGGAGAAATTATACGAATATACGGACTGGAGATAGACAAGGAGTTCTTTCTCATCAGAAACAGACCGCAGATGCAGGAAAGCTATATATCCGGGCTTATCGGTGAGAAGGGGGACGAATTCGGGATACTGATAGCGCACAATCCGATGTACTTTAAACAGTATGCTGCCTGGGGAGCTGACCTTGTGTTCTCGGGACATGTCCACGGCGGGATAATAAGGCTGCCGCTTGCCGGCGGAGTGTTAAACCCGGACTACAGATTGTTTCCACACTATGATGCGGGCGAATTTAAGGAGAAGGACAGCGTGATGCTGCTCGGAAGAGGGCTTGGAACCCACACAATCAATGTGAGAATCAATAATCCGCCGGAGCTTGTGACGGCGGTGCTGCACAGAAAATGACATGAATGGCTGAATTGGCATCAGGTGAATTTGCTACTTGTCATTGAGGGCTTTTTGCGGTATGATTAAATAATGTGGGTAGCTGTGCCGGGAAAATGACGGCGGCAGTGCCAAAGCGCTGACAGAAGGTAGGAGACAGATGGCTATTCCGGTAAAGCTTGAGGTGTTCGAGGGTCCGCTTGACCTTCTTTTGCACCTTATCGATAAGAATAAAGTTAATATATATGATATTCCTATTGTGCTTATCACGGAACAGTATATGGAATATGTCAACGGCATGGAAAAAAAAGACCTGAATGTCGTAAGTGAATTCCTTGTCATGGCGGCGACGCTTCTTGACATCAAGTCGAGAATGCTTCTGCCGAAAGAGGTGAACGAGGAGGGCGAGGAGCAGGATCCGAGAGCCGAGCTTGTGGAGAAGCTTCTCGAGTACAAGATGTACAAGTACATGTCTTACGAACTCAAGGACATGTATATGGATGCCGACAGGTCGATGTTCAAGGCGCCCACTATTCCTAAAGAGGTAGCCGATTACAGACAGCCGGTTAACCTTGAGGAGCTCGTCGGGGATATGAACCTTGCAAAGCTGCGGGCAATATTCGATGATATCATGAAACGTCAGGAGAACAGGGTTGACCCTATCAGAAGCAAGTTCGGAAAAATCGAGAAGGAGGAGGTAAGCCTTGAGGAAAAGATGCTGTATGTGCGTGATTTTATAATGATACACAAACATTTTTCATTCAGGGAGCTCCTAATGACATCTCACAGCAGGGTGCAGACTATCGTGACATTTCTTGCCATTCTTGAGCTTATCAAGATGGGTAACATTACAGTCACTCAGGAGAGCCGCACGGATGATATCGACATAACGGTCATAAGTACGGATTTTGATGAGACTTTGGCTGCCGGGGAGGAAAACGCACAGATATGAGTATAGATAAGATGTATGCAGTTATTGAGGCGGTACTCTTTACCATGGGCGACTCGGTTGAGGTATCGAAGCTTGCCGGGGCTATTGGACAGGATGTGCCGACGACAATTAAGCTTATACATAACATGATGGACCGCTATGAGGCGGAGGACAGAGGAATAAAGATTATAGAGCTTGGTGACTGCTTTCAACTGTGCACCAAAACTGACACCTACGAGAACATAATCAAGGTGGCATCACAGCCGAAAAAACAGGTGCTCACTGATGTACTCTTAGAGACGCTCTCGATTATCGCGTACAAGCAGCCAATCACCAAGCAGGAGATAGAGGGCATAAGAGGTGTAAGCTGTGGCCATGCCGTAAACAAGCTTGTGGAGTATGGGCTCGTCGATGAGGTCGGAAGGCTCGATGCTCCGGGACGTCCTATATTGTTTGGAACCACGGAGGCGTTTCTTAGAAGCTTTGGCGTGAGAAATGTTGATGAGCTTCCGGTTATCAGCCCGGATAAGGTTGAACTTTTCAGGGAGGAAGCCGAGACTGAGACCGAATAACGGTAAAAATATATAAAATATTTAACATATAATCAAAAAGGAGTACAACATGGAGAGAAAGAACGTATGGACTGTCTCAGATACAGCCAAGAAGGAAATGATATTTAAGTTTTGCGAGGACTACAAGAAGTACATCTCTGACTGCAAGACAGAGAGAGAATGTGCCGCAGAGGCTATAAGGATTGCTGAGAGTGCAGGCTACAGGGATTTGAAGCAGGTTGTAGCCGGGAACGGAAAGTTAAAGACAGGTGACAAGGTGTATGCATGCCATATGGGTAAGACACTTGCACTCTTCAATATCGGAAAGGAGCCTCTTGAGAACGGTATGAAAATTCTCGGAGCACATATAGACTCCCCGAGAATAGATGTTAAGCAGAACCCATTATATGAAGACTCAGACATGGCTCTTCTTGATACACATTACTACGGCGGAATTAAGAAATATCAGTGGGTTGCACTTCCGCTCGCAATGCACGGCGTTGTAGTGTTAAAGGACGGAACTAAAGTGAACGTGGTAGTAGGTGAGGACAAGGATGATCCTGTTCTCGGAGTTACTGACCTTCTCATTCACCTTGCGGCAGAGCAGATGGAGAAGAAGGGTGCCAAGGTGGTTGAGGGTGAGAATCTTGATATCCTTATCGGAAGCATTCCTGAGAAGGAGGATGGCAAGCAGGATGACAAGGACGCTAAGGCAAGTGTTAAGACTGCAATGCTTCGTCTCTTCAAGGAGAAGTACGGCATCGAGGAGGAGGACTTCTTCAGCGCAGAGCTTGAGGTTGTTCCAGCCGGACCTGCGAGGGACTACGGCATGGACAGAAGCATGATCATGGGCTACGGACATGACGACAGAGTGTGCGCTTACACCTCACTCATCGCAATGCTCGATGTTAAGGACGTTGAAAAGACAAGCGTATGCCTTTTAGTTGACAAGGAGGAAATCGGAAGCGTCGGCGCTACAGGCATGCACTCAAAGTTTTTCGAGAATATGGTTGCGGAGGTGTTAAACTGCCTCGGTGATTACTCTGAAATTAAGCTCAGAAGAGCACTCACCAATTCTAAGATGCTCTCATCGGACGTAAGTGCGGCATTTGACCCGCTTTATGCAGCAGCATTTGAGAAGAAGAACGCAGCATTTCTTGGAAGGGGAATGGTATTTAATAAGTTCACCGGTTCAAGAGGAAAGTCTGGAAGCAATGACTGTAATGCGGAATTTTTAGGTGAGCTCAGAAGCATGCTTGAAAAGCATGGAGTAAACTACCAGTCAGCCGAGCTTGGCAAGGTAGATGTCGGCGGCGGCGGAACAATCGCTTACATTCTTGCACAGTACGGCATGGAGGTTGTCGATTCTGGTATACCTGTACTCTCAATGCACGCTCCATGGGAGATTGTAAGTAAGGCAGACGTGTATGAGACAATGCTCGGATATAAGGCATTCCTTATCGGTTAGTGTGAAAATATGCCGCCGCTTATCGGCGGATAGGCATGAGTGTGACATGGAGGAGTATACCGGAATATGAAGTGGAAAAAATTCAGAATAAAGACTACGACTGCGGCTGAGGATTTAGTCAGCGGTATGTTAATCGAACTTGGAATCGACGGAGTGCAGGTTGAGGACAATGTACAGCTTTCTGACAAGGACACGAAGGCGATGTTCATTGACATTCTGCCTGAGCTCCCTCCTGACGAGGGAATAGGCTACGTCAGCTTTTATATCGATGAAGCTGATGCCACGGACGAGCTTATGGACAGTGTGAGACAGGGGCTTGAGGAACTCAAAGATTTCGTCGACGTCGGCGCATGCACGATAGAGGAATCCGAGACCGAGGACAAGGACTGGGTTAACAACTGGAAGGAATATTTCAAGCCGTTCATGGTCAAGGATATCGTCATAAAGCCTACCTGGGAGACCGTGCCTGACGATATGCAGGGCAGGATGGTTGTAAATATTGACCCGGGCACAGCTTTCGGCACGGGCATGCATGAGACCACCCAGCTTGTAATAAAGCAGCTTGAGAAGTATGTCACACCTGAGACAGACCTTCTCGATGTAGGAACGGGAAGCGGTATCCTTGCGGTCATAGCGAAGATGCTCGGCGCCAGAAGCATAATAGGAACCGACCTCGACGAGAACGCCATCACGGCGAGCGCCGAGAACATGGAGTCTAACGGCTTTGACCCTGGGATATTCAAGGTTATACAGGGAAATATCATAGACGATAAGGCAGTGCAGGACGAGGTCGGCTATGAGAAGTACGACGTGGTGACGGCGAATATCCTCGCAGATGTCATTATGCCGCTCTCAAAGGAGATAGCAAAGCACATCAAGCATGGCGGCGTGTTCATCACATCGGGCATTATCGACATGAAGGAAGAGGCTGTAAAGAACACGATTATGGAAAATCCTGAGTTCGAGATAGTTGATGTCTCACATCAGGGCGACTGGGTATCAATTACAGCGGTTAGAAAATAGACATGTATCATTTTTTTGTTGAAGAAAATCAGATAACGGACAATAAAATATACGTTGGCGGGGCGGATTACAATCATATAAGGAATGTGATCCGCCTAAAGTGCGGTGACGAGGTTATGATAAGCGTCCGCAGTTCGCAGCCGGGAGAACTCGCAGGAAACTTTATGTGCGGGCTTGCCGATTACACGGAAAAAGAGGTGGTGTTTGACATCACAAATACCGATGTGGCTGACACGGAGCTGCCGTGTCAGGTCATAATCTATCAGGGACTTCCTAAGAGCGATAAGCTTGAGCTTATCATACAGAAGGCTGTCGAGCTCGGCGCGGCTCAGATTGTCCCTGTTGCGATGAAGCGCTCGGTGGTTAAGCTTGACGAGAAGAAGGCGGCTGCGAAGCTTCCAAGATGGAATTCCATAAGCGAGAGCGCGGCAAAGCAGAGCAAGCGATCACTCATACCTGAGGTCAGACCTGTGATGAGCTACGCAGCGGCACTTAAGGAGGCTTCCATGTGCGATATCTGCTTCGTGCCTTATGAGAACGAGAACGGTATGGCACTGACGAGAAGGCTTGTCGGCTCGATAGTGCCGGGCAGCCGCGTGGCGGTGTTTATCGGACCCGAGGGCGGCTTCGAGGACGACGAGATACAGGCGGCAAAGGAGCTTGGCATGTACACGGTCACTCTCGGAAAACGCATACTCCGCACCGAGACAGCCGGAATGGCATTTCTCTCAATGCTTGCCTATGCGCTGGAGGACTAATTTATGAAAAAGGAAATTTATTTGGATAATTCTGCCACGACAGCGGTATATCCCGAGGTTGTAGAGCTCATGAGTAAGATTATGCTTGAGGACTACGGAAACCCGTCGTCAAAGCATAATAAAGGTGTTGAAGCAGAACACTATATCACACAGGCGAAGGATACGCTCGCTTCAATATTAAAATGTGACAAAAAGGAAATTCTTTTCACATCGGGTGGAACAGAGTCCGATAACATGGCATTTATAGGGACGGCGTTTGCAAACAAAAGGCGGGGCAGCCATATCATAACGACCATGATTGAGCATCCTGCCATCTTGGAGACGACGGTGTTCCTTGAGAAGAACGGCTTTGAGATAACCTATCTTCCGGTTGACTCTACGGGCTGTGTAAAGCTCGATGCGCTCAGAGAGGCGCTGCGTCCTGAGACGATACTGGTATCGATAATGTACGCCAACAATGAGGTGAGCGCGGTTGAGCCGGTAGCCGAGGCGGCTGCCATCGTAAAAGAGTACAATCCTGAGATTATATTCCACACCGATGCTGTCCAGGCGTTCGGAAAGTACCGCATAATACCTAAGAGGGAGAATATTGATCTTATGTCAGTGAGCTCACATAAGCTTCACGGACCTAAGGGAGTCGGTTTTCTGTACATCAAGGACAAGACTAAGATTAATCCTATAATATTCGGAGGCGGCCAGCAAAAGGGCATGCGCTCGGGAACCGAGAATGTCCCGGGAATAGCAGGAATGGCTCTCGCCGCGAAGATGTGTTACGAGAATTTTGATGAGAAAATAGAAAAGCTCTATGAGCTTAAAGAATATTTCGTTGAGAAAGTGCTCAAGATACCGGGCACAACCTTCAACGGAAAAAGAGGGCATGAGGGCACGCCGCACGTCATCAGCATAAGCTTTGAGAACGTCAGAAGCGAGGTGCTGTTACACTCTCTCGAGGATAAGGGAATATATGTATCCTCAGGCTCAGCCTGCTCCTCAAATAAGCCGGCTCTTTCGGGCACACTGAAGGCGATAGGAGTTAAGAATAATCTCTTAGACTCCACGATACGCTTCAGCCTGTGCACGCAGAATACGAAGGAAGAGCTTGATGCGACGATAGAGGCACTCAACGAGCTGGTGCCTATGCTCAGAAGATATACAAGACATTAAGTACTATACAGATTGAAAGGAGGATATATGTACAAGGCTTTTTTGATAAAGTACGGTGAGATCGGGACAAAAGGAAAGAACAGATATATATTTGAGGACATGCTCGTCCACCAGATACGCCACGCCTTAAAAAAGGTTGAGGGTACCTTCGACGTCACGAAGGAGAACGGCAGAATATATGTGGAGGGAACGAGTGGGTTCGATGATGAGGATGCCATAAACGCCCTCAAAAAGGTATTCGGTATTCTCTGGATATGCCCTATGCTTCAGGTAAAGGATGAGGGCTTTGATAAGCTTGCCGAGGATGTTGTCGATTACCTGAAGACAATGTACAAGGGTAAGAAGATGACCTTCAAGGTCATGGCAAGACGTGCGAGAAAGAATTATCCGCTCGATTCGATGGGAATTAACATGTCGATGGGCGAGAAAATCCTCGATGCGATGCCGGAGATGACCGTTGACGTGCACAACCCTGACATCTATGTGAATATTGAGATAAGAAGCAGAATTAACATCTATACGGAGCTTATTCCCGGACCTGGCGGCATGCCTGTCGGAACCAACGGAAAAGCAATGCTCCTTCTGTCGGGCGGAATTGACAGCCCTGTGGCAGGATACATGGTGGCAAAAAGAGGCGTCAAGATTGATGCCGTATATTTCCATGCACCGCCATACACGAGCGAGAGGGCAAAGGAGAAGGTCATTGATCTTGCAAGAATTGTCACACAGTACTCGGGACCGATAAATCTCCATGTGGTCAATTTCACGGATATCCAGTTATATATCTATGAGAAGTGCCCGCATGACGAGCTCACGATAATTATGAGACGTTACATGATGAAGATTGCCGAGCATTTTGCGAAGGAGTCGGACTGCCTCGGACTTGTGACGGGCGAGAGCATCGGACAGGTGGCAAGCCAGACGATGCACAGCCTCCTCGTTACCAATGCGGTGTGCGAGCTGCCGGTAATCAGACCGCTCATAGGCTTTGACAAGCAGGAGATTATAGATATATCCGAGAAAATCGGAACATACGAGACTTCGATACTTCCGTATGAGGACTGCTGCACGATATTTGTCGCAAAGCACCCTGTAACCAAGCCTAACAAGAAGGTTATAGAAAAGTCTGAGCTCAAGCTCGCGGAGAAGATAGATGAGCTTGTAAAGACTGCAATAGAGACAACGCAGACCATCTGGGTTGAATAAGAAATCAGGAAAATAGAAGAGAGTATTCATTATCGATTGGATTTTCCGGTATCAAAAAGGGATTCCGCAATGCGGAACCCCTTTTATAAAGAAAATCACTATCCTGTGGGCTCTATGTAAAATACAGCTTATACAAGATATGGAGCGAGAACTGAAAGAATAGTATCTACGTTCTCCTCGGCATGAATATTCAGGTCGATAGGCTTGCTAAGGTCAAGGGAAAAGATACCCATAATGGACTTAGCGTCGATAACATATCTGCCGGATACGAGGTCGAAATCGACATCGAACTTGGTGATATCGTTTACAAATGACTTAACCTTATCGATAGAATTAAGTGAAATCTGAACTGTTTTCATGGTACACCCTCCTGATAATTTTTATTAACTCAATGATACATTTTTAACTATAAAAAGTCAATACAAAATGTCAGAAAGAAGGTACTAAATTTTATGAAATGTACATTACATAACCTCGGCTGTAAGGTAAATTCTTACGAAACGGAAGCCATGAGACAGCTCTTAGAAGCGGCGGGATATGAGATAGTAGAATTCGGAAGTGAGACGGCAGATGTGTATATCATAAACACCTGCACGGTGACAAATATTGCAGATCGCAAGTCCAGACAGATGCTGCACAAGGCAAAGAAGGACAACCCTGATGCGGTTGTTGTGGCTGCAGGCTGCTATGTGCAGGAGGCGGGTGGGAAACTGCTCGCGGATGAGGCTGTTGATATAATTGTGGGAAACAACAGAAAGGGTCAGATTGTTGAGGTTCTCGACGAGTATTTCAAGGGAAGAAATATAGATGACTCATTTATTGATATAAATAAGACAAAGGAGTACGAGAAGCTTGAGATAAATGCCAGCCTTTCACACACGAGAGCATATATAAAAATTCAGGACGGCTGCAACCAGTTCTGCACCTACTGCATAATTCCATTTGCGAGAGGAAGGGTAAGAAGCAGAAACCTAGAGGATATAGTGGGAGAGGTTGAGAAGCTTGCTAAGAGCGGCTGCCATGAGATAGTTGTGACGGGCATACATCTTAGCTCCTACGGACTCGATTTTGACAACACGGAGTACAATGCACAGCCTGTCCCGAATGCGGAGAGACTATTGCAGGTGCTTGAGGCGATAGCGGGCATTGACGGGATAGACAGGATAAGGCTTGGCTCACTTGAACCGAGGATAATCACGGACGCGTTTCTTAAGAGGCTGTCGGCGATTAAGCAGATATGTCCTCATTTTCATCTCTCGCTGCAGAGCGGCTGTGACGCGACGTTAAAGAGAATGAACAGAAGGTATGACACCCGGGAATTTTATGAGGGTGTGAAGAAGATACGAAGCTTCTTTGACAAGCCTGCCATTACGACGGACGTCATAGTGGGATTTCCGGGCGAGACGCAGGAGGAGTTTGAGTTGACAAAGGAATATCTTGAGAAGATCAATTTCTTTGAGATGCATGTGTTCAAGTACTCGAGGCGCAGGGGCACGATTGCTGACAGAATGGAAAATCAGGTGCCTGAGAGTATAAAGAGTGCGCGCAGCGATGTTCTCATTGAGCTTGATGAGAAACTCTCCAGGGCTTACAGAGAGAGCTTTGTGGGTGAGAAGGAGGAGGTTCTTGTTGAGGAATACATAGAGCGCGACGGGGGAAAATACGCAGTAGGACACACGAAAAGGTATGTCAAGGTATTCATTCCGGTTGATGGTGCAGATGGGGAAAATGTAAATATTAATGCGGAGGTACCTGTAATAATAACTGGCCTTTTTGGAAAAGATAGTGTAATGTCCAAGGTAGCTCTTGCAAATTAGGAAAATTTATATTATGATAAAATGTATAGTGCAAAGGACGTGAAGATTATGTCGGACATGACAAATACACAATTTTTTAGAGTTGCGGACGAACAGCATATAGAGGTTTCGGACATTCTTAATACTGTGTGCAAGGCACTGACTGAGAAGGGCTATAACCCTATCAATCAGGTCGTGGGGTATATTATGTCGGGAGACCCTACATACATTACCAGTCATAATAATGCGAGAAGCCTTATTATGAAGGTTGAACGTGATGAACTTGTTGAGGAGCTTCTCAAGAATTATATTTCAGTTAAGGGACTGTGAAATGAGAATATTAGGTTTGGATTATGGAACGAAGACAGTGGGCGTTGCAGTCAGCGACCCGCTTATGCTCACTGCCCAGGGGGTGGAGATTATTCGCAGGAAGGAAGAGAATAAGCTCCGTCAGACACTTGCGCGCATTGAGGAGCTTGTCGGGGAATATGATATCTCGCTTATTGTGTTGGGACTTCCGAAGCATATGAACAATTCGGAGGGTATCCGCGTTGAGAGTACCATGGAGTTCAAGGAGAAGCTTGAGCGCAGGCTTGGACTCGAGGTTGTTATGTGGGATGAGAGACTCACGACGGTTGCTGCTGACCGCACCATGATGGAGGCGGGAATACGCAGGGAGAACAGAAAAGAATACGTTGACATGTTGGCAGCGCAGTTTATCCTTCAGGGATATCTTGACAGTCTTGCATTTAAGAGAAAAGAAAATTTATAAGAATTATTAATCCCGCCTTTGGCGGAAGAATGGAGAGTAATATGGCAGATACGGAAAAATTGGTATTTCAGACAGAGGACGGTAAAGAAGTAGAGTTTGAGGTGATTGAGTCTACAAGAGTGAATGGGGCAGATTACCTTTTGGTTACTACGAATGATACGACTATCTATGACAGCGAGAATAATGAGGAGGACAGCGAGGCGGTATTTATCCTCAAGGATACTTCCGCACCTGAGGCAGAGGAAGCGTTATATGAGTTCGTGGACGATGAGGAAGAACTTGATGCTGTATTCAAGATTTTTGAGCAGCTTTTAGATGATGAAGAATAATAGAGCGTGATTTTTTGGAGGTGTTTTTTTGAAAACGGATACAACTGAAAAGGTTAAGATAATTCCACTCGGCGGATTAGAGCAGATTGGAATGAACATGACTGCCTTCATGTATGGGGACAGTATTATTGTTGTGGACTGCGGTCTGTCTTTTCCTGATGACGATATGTTGGGAATTGATCTTGTGATTCCTGATGTTACGTTTCTAAAGGATAATATTGACAAGGTGAAGGGATTTGTTGTTACTCATGGACATGAGGACCACATAGGAGCGTTCCCTTATGTGTTAAGAGAGGTCAACAAGCCTATATATGCGACCAAGCTTACAATGGGCATCATAGAGACGAAGCTGAAGGAGCACAATCTCATGGGAACGACCAAGCGCAAGGTCGTAAAGTACGGGCAGTATATTATGCTCGGAGATTTCAGGATTGAATTTATCAGAATTAACCACAGCATAGCCGATGCGTGTGCGCTTGCAATCTACACTCCTGCAGGAACCATTATCCACACGGGCGATTTCAAGGTTGATTACACACCTGTATTTGGCGAGCCGATAGATTTACAGAGATTTGGAGAGATAGGAAAGAAGGGCGTCCTTGCGATGCTCTGCGACAGTACGAATGTTATGCGTCCGGGCTATACCATGTCTGAAAAGACGGTCGGTAAGACGTTTGACAATATATTTTCGGATAATCAGAACAGCAGAATAATCGTTGCCACCTTCGCATCGAATGTCGACAGAGTGCAGCAGATTATCAATTCTGCAGCCAAGTATAACCGCAAGGTTGCCGTTGAGGGACGCAGCATGGTGAACATCATCAATGTTGCGAGTGAGTTAGGGTATCTGGACATTCCTGAGGGAATGTTAGTAGAGACTGACGAACTTAAAAAGTACACGGACAGCCAGACGGTTATTATCACCACAGGAAGCCAGGGCGAGTCGATGGCGGCTCTTTCGAGAATGGCAGCATCGATTCACAAGAAAGTTACGATTAAGCCCGGGGATGTTGTCATTGTGAGTGCAACACCTATTCCGGGCAATGAGAAGTCGGTTGCAAGGGTTATAAATGAACTCTCAATGAAGGGTGCGAAAGTTATCTTCCAGGATACACATGTGTCAGGACATGCCTCGCAGGAAGAGATTAAGCTCATGTATTCCATAGTTAAACCTAAGTACGCTATACCGGTACACGGCGAGTACAGGCACTTAAAGACACATGCCGACCTAGCAGTATCACTGGGGATTCCTAAGGAGAATGTATTCATTCTCTCATCGGGCGATGTCTTAGAACTCGGTGCGGAGAGCGCCGGAAAGACGGGCACCGTAACGGCGGGAAGCCTCCTTGTCGATGGTCTCGGTGTCGGAGATGTCGGGAATATCGTCCTGCGCGACAGACAGAATCTTGCCGAGAACGGTATAATAATAGTTGTTCTTACACTTGAAAAGTACACGAACCAGCTTCTTGCAGGTCCGGATATTGTGACAAGAGGCTTTGTATATGTCAGGGAGTCGGAAACGCTTCTTGAGGACGCTACAAGTGTTGTCAGGGAGTCTGTTGACAGATGTCTTGAGAGGAATATAAGCGACTGGGGAAAGATAAAGAACATTATCAGGGATGATTTGAGTGACTATCTTTGGAAAAAGATGAAGAGAAATCCTATGATTTTGCCTATCATTATGGAGGTGTCATAATTGGGTGACAGCAGGAATAAAACTTTTGAAAACCGTCCGGTTGATGTAAAGACTGAGGAACTTGTGCAGGCTGTGCTTGAGAGTGAGGAGTACAACGAATATCTCGGCTTTCTTGCAAAGATAAAGGAGCAGCCTGAGCTGTATGAACGTGTGTGTGATTACAGAAGGCGTAATTTTGAACTCCAGAATATGGATGTGAATGACAATATGTTCGATGAGGTTATGCGTTTCCAGATGGAGAACGCGGCAATCAGAAAGAATGCTTTGGTGAATGACTTTCTCAAGGCGGAGCTGTCCGTGTGCCGTATGCTTCAGGGGATAACCCGTGCTATTTCGGACAGGGTAGAGCTGGATACTGATTTTTTGTAGGTAGGGCTCAGGTGAGGTGCGTATGGAGACAAGGAATGCCATTAAGACGGTTATAACAATTTCATATAAGATGATAGTATTTGCGCTTGTCGTTATACTTATATATTATGCGGGTGGGGCAGCCTTCAGGTTCGGCGTGGCGATATTTAACGAATCGCCGATGTCCGACCCGTCAATGGCGAGAACCAAGACTGTCACCATACCTGACAATCCGACGGTTGAGGAGGTTGCAAAGGTGCTTGACGATGCCGAGCTTATAGACGGACAACTATTGTTCAGGGTTCAGGCGGCTCTGTCTAACTACAGCAGGTTCTTTGTCGGAGGAACCTTTGAACTCAACACAGGCATGACTCCGACACAGATTATGGTTGCCATTACTGAGGAGAGCCGCGCACAGGCGGCTGAGAAGGAGTCAAAGTGATAACGGACGAGAGAATTACATCGTATATACATTCCCTTGCCGCAGATGACAGCGGGATATGCATGGAGATAGAGAGGGAGGCACTTGCTGATGGTGTGCCGATTATACGCAAGGAGATGGGCAGTTTCCTAAAGACCGTCCTTGCGGCCATGCGCCCACGGAATATCCTCGAGGTCGGCACTGCGGTCGGGTATTCGTCCATTCTTATGAGCGAGAATATAGACGCTGCTGCGAGGATAACGACCATCGAGAACTACGACAAGAGGATTGCAAAGGCGAAGGAGAATATAAAAAGAGCCGGAAAAGAGAATGTGATAACACTCCTTGAGGGCGATGCCGGGGCGATTTTAAAGACGCTTTCCGGTTCTTATGATTTTATATTTATGGACGCGGCAAAGGCACAGTACATTGTCATACTGCCTGAGATACTAAGGCTTCTTGCTCCGGGAGGGATACTGATTACGGACAATGTTCTGCAGGAGGGAGATCTTGTTCAGTCGCGTTTTGCAGTGTGCAGACGTGACAGAACCATTCATGCGCGTATGAGGGAGTATCTCTATGCCGTGACACACTGTGATGAGCTGGTGACGAGCATTATACCGCTTGGCGACGGGATAACTTTCAGCGTCAAGAAACAGAAATAACAGAAATGAGGAACACAATGAAATTACCTGAATTGTTGATACCGGCAAGCAGCCTTGAGGTCTTGAGGACTGCCGTTATGTACGGCGCTGATGCGGTTTATATAGGCGGGGAGGCATTTGGACTTCGCGCTAAGGCAAAGAACTTTACCATTGATGAGATGGCGGAAGGTGTGCGGTTTGCACACGAGCATGGCGTTAAGGTGTATGTTACAGCCAATATTCTCGCGCACAACAGGGACTTAGACGGTGCGCGCGCGTATTTTGAGGAGCTCGGTCAGAAGGTTCACCCTGATGCGCTTATAATATCAGACCCGGCTATATTTACAATAGCACAGGAGGTTCTGCCTGATATGGAGCTTCATGTGAGCACACAGGCGAACAACACCAACTACGGAACCTATAACTTCTGGCACAGGCTCGGCGCGAAGAGAGTGGTGACGGCGCGCGAGCTCTCACTTGCAGAGATAAAGGAAATCCGCGGGCATATCCAGGACGACCTTGAGATAGAGACTTTTGTGCACGGAGCTATGTGCATTTCTTACTCGGGAAGATGCCTTTTGAGCAGTTTCCTGACGGGTAGGGACGCGAATCAGGGTGAGTGCACACATCCTTGCCGCTGGAAGTATGCCGTTGTCGAGGAGACGAGACCGGGCGAGTATATGCCTGTCTATGAGAACGAGAGAGGAACCTATATCTTCAACTCGAAGGATCTGTGCATGATAGAGCATATTCCCGAGATGATTGACGCGGGCATAGACAGCCTCAAGGTTGAGGGAAGAATGAAGACTGCGCTCTATGTTGCCACGGTTGCGCGAACCTACAGAATGGCTCTCGACGATTATGCGAAGTCGGAGGAGCTTTACAGAAGCAGAATTCCGGTTTACAAGGAAGAGATTGCCAAGTGTACCTACAGACAGTACACGACGGGCTTCTTCTTTGGAAAGCCTGACCACAATACCCAGATATATGACTCTAACGTGTATATGAGGGAGTACACCTATCTTGGAATTGTCGGCGACAGAAATCCTGAGGGAATGTATGCGATAGAGCAGAGAAATAAGTTTTCCGTCGGCGAGGAAATTGAGGTTATGAAGCCTGACGGAAGAAATATCGCTGTCAAGGTCCGTGCGATTAAGGACGCAGAGGGTAACGAGCGCGAGAGTGCACCGCACCCGAAGGAACTTCTGTACATTGACCTTGGAACAGAGCTTGGAAGGTATGATATATTAAGACGCAGAGAGGACTAAACAAAAAGCCGGCATGCCGCTGTGGTATGCCGGCTTTTTGCATACCTGCGTATGCAATAAATAAAACAGGGTCATGCACGTTAAAGTGGGCTCCGTCATAGAATGATAGTAACCCTTAGCAGACAGGGACGGTATCTGATGAAAGCGTTTGACAGACCGCTGACGGCGGCTCAGGAGAGATTTTACCTCGAATGTTTTCACAGTGGAGATAAAAGGGCCAAGGAAATTCTCATAGAGAAAAATCTGAGGCTTGTGGCACATATGGTCAAGAAATATTCATGCAGCGAGTATGAGCCGGAGGACATGATTTCCATAGGAACCATCGGGCTTATAAAGGCAATAGACAGTTTTGACGAAAAGAAGGGCAGCAGGCTTGTGACCTACGCCGCAAAATGTATAGACAATGAACTTTTGATGATGTTTCGCAGTGAGAAGAAGCGTTCAAGGGAGGTATCATTAAACGAACCTCTCGGAACAGACAAGGAGGGAAACAAAATCTGCTTTCAGGATGTTACGTTTTCGGAGGACGAGGACGTGGTCGAGAGACTGCAGAACAAAGAGGATATAGTAAGGCTTATGGAGGCGTTCAACAGTAAATTGTCCGAGCGGGAACAACGGATTATCATGTACAGGTATGGGCTGTATGGCAACAGACCTCGTACACAGAGAGAGCTTGCGGCTGAATACGGCATAAGCAGAAGCTATGTGAGCAGAATAGAGAAAAAGGCGCTTGAGAGAATGAGGGAGGTCTTTGAAGAATAAAGTGTTGCTCTTGTTTGCGGAAAATGCTATAATAAAGAGAATATTGTTAAAAATATTATATTGCAAATGTAAAATAAGCATTTTAAATACTATTTATGCCGCAGGATGGCGGTATGGAGGATCAGCATGAGTTTTAAACAGCCGGAGTACTGCAGCGTATTGGGAGTTCATGTGACGGTGGGTGACATGGACTCAATAAAGAAGTGTGTACTTGACAATATTGAGGAGCTGCGTGGAAAATATATTTGTGTTTCGAATGTCCATACGACGGTGACTGCGTATGAAAACCGCAATTACAGAAGAGTTCAGAATGGTGCTGCGATGGTTTTTCCGGACGGGGGACCGTTAAGCATTGTGTGCAGACTTATGGGACATAAGAACGCCAGTCGTGTAACAGGACCGGATTTTATGGGCGAGATGTTCAAGGAGAAAGGGGTGCGCCAGTTTTTTTACGGCAGCACGCCAGAGACGCTGGACAAGCTTAGGGAGATACTTGAGAAAGAGCAGCCTGATATACAGATATGCGGCATGTATTCGCCGCCTTTTAGGACTCTGTCACCTGAGGAGGATGAGGAGATTGTCAAAATGATTAATGAGACTAAGCCTGATATAGTATGGATAGGTCTTGGTGCACCGAAGCAGGAGAACTGGATGGCGAAACATGAGGGAAGAATTAATGCGGTCATGGTGGGTGTCGGAGCCGGCTTTGATTATTTTGCCGGGAACATTAAGCGCGCACCGATGATAATGCAGAAACTCTCATTGGAATGGCTGTACAGACTTGTGCAGGAGCCTAAGAGACTGTATAAGCGCTATTTCTCGACGAATACGGTTTTTCTCATAGCCTGCTACAGACTGTGGAAGCAGTCCGGCAAAATTAAGAAGAGAAGATAGGAAAGCTGCATGAATATTGTTAAGAGATTTACAGATTGGGCATATCGAAACAACGATATCTTCTATTATTTTTCATTTCTGAGCCTGGTTTTTGCAAAATCGCTCGGTTTTTACTCAGGGGATACGGAGTATAGGATAATTATGGCATTTTCCATGATGTTCCTTGGGTTCAAGCTTGCCTTTACGAGGTACACGTTAAAAGAGATGCTTATTATGGCTGCGATAGCTGTCTATGCGGTGGTCATATATCTAAAGACGGGTTATATCACCTTTACGATAACTGTCGTGACGCTTCTCGGGGCTAAAGATATTGACGTACATGATTTATTAAAAAAAGTGCTTTTTGTGAGGCTTATATGCATGACCGTGCTTGTGAGCGCGAGCGTGGCAGGGATTGTGAGCAACTTTGTCAAGGATCAGTTTGACGATGGTTTGACATATTCTTATGGCTTCCAGAATCCTAACGATTTCATGGTGAATGTATTTATCAATGTGGCACTTATATTCTACCTGAATTATAAGAAGCTCAATATACTGTATTTTCTGCTCTCGGCGTATGCGTTCTATGCGGTGTTCTGCGTGACGAAGAGCATGACGGGAATGATGCTCGGCGTGTTTTTGCTGGCTGTGTTCCTCTGCCTCAAGCTCTTTGACAGGCTTGGCGGTTTCGGACGGAAGGTTAAGCAGGTGATAAGTGCACTGGTTGTGCCGACGAGCCTGTGGTGCTTTATAGGAACGTTTGTCATGTCGGTGATGTTTGATGTGAATAACAAGATAATGTTTAAGCTCGACCAGCTCGTGTCGGGACGTTTGAAGATACAGCACCAGTACTGGCTTAATTACGGGTTCTCACTGTTTGGGAAGGATATCAGCCGTGGCGCGGCAAGACCGGACGGAGTGCAGATTAACAACGGCTTTCTTGACAGTAACTACTGGTGTTCGTTTTATAAGTACGGTTTTGTGTCAGTTATGATATTTATTGCATTTCTGGTTTTGGCATCGCTGTATTTCCACAAAAAGAAGAATTACAATATGGTAATAATATTAAATACAATATGCATATACGGGCTTATGGAGGATTTTCTTATCAGCTCCATAGTCAACCCTTTCCTTTTGTTGGCTGCCTTTGGGGTGTATGAGATATTTGAGGAGAGGAAAAGTTCAGCGGAGGGTGAGAGGCTTGAAAACAAGTGTTGTAATAATAACTAATGTTCCGTCGCCGTACAGGGTGGATTTTTTCTACTTTTTGCAGACACACTATGGTGATTATGATTTCTCGATAATATACTACTGCAATGACAGCATGGCGCGTCAGTGGAAGGCGGACGAGGACAGGATTTTGAATTCGTATTATGTACCGTCTAAGACGATAAGAATTAAGAAACACTTTGACGACCATTTTATCTCATTTCCGGTGGGGGTTGGAAAGCTGCTCTCTAAGCTGTCGCCGCAGGTGGTGGTTGCGATGGAGTACAGCCCTGCAATACTTCAGGCGATGCACTGGTGCAGAAAGAATAAGATACCTTATGTAAGCTGGACTGACGGTACAATCAATTCCGAGAAGAATATAGGAAAGCTTCAGAGGCTTTCGAGAAAATATATATTTAAGAGGGCGGACGCATTTATCGGAAGCAGTCATGCGGCGATGGAAAATCAGCTTCGCTATGGCGCTGAGAAGGTGCACTGCCATATAAGCATGCTGACGGTCGACCTTGACAAATATTATGTGAATGACAGGAGGGGCTACCCTGATAAGCTTCTGTATGTCGGGAGTCTTATCGAGAGAAAGGGCGTTGACCTTCTGATAAGGGCGCTTGCGGCATGTGGCAATAAGAGTGTAAGTCTTGTCATTGTGGGCGGAGGCAGGGAGAAGGATAACCTTGTGCGGCTTGCGAAAGAACTTGGAGTGCTTGACAGAGTGGAGTTTAAGGGCTTTCTTGAGGGTGCTGAGCTAAAGGAGTGCTACCGCGATGCTGGTGCGTTTGTACTGCCGACGAGGGAGGACTGCTTCGGGCTTGTCCTTATTGAGGCGATGTGCGCCGGGCTCCCGATAATAGTGTCGATGTACTCGGACGGTGCGGCTGAGACTGTTACGGACGGTGTGAACGGCTATATAATAGACCCGAATAATGCGAAGGAGTTCGCAGGGGCGATTGACAGAGTATTCGGAACTGATGATGGAGAGGCTGTGAGAGCACAGCTTGGCGGGGCAAGCTATGAGGCGACGGACAAGTTCAGGTTTGAGAATGTTGCGGCAGGATACCTTGAAGCTATAGAGGACGCCCTTGGCAGAGGACATCGTTAAAGTATGGTAAGATGTGCGGGGATATATGATAATATGAAACGAGGAACGGCATGGTAGTAGTTAAGATAGGTGATGGTCTGGGAAATCAGATGTTTAATTATGTATGTGGATATTCCGTAGCGAAGCATGACGGGGATACACTGCTTTTAGATACGTCTGAGGTGGACAACTCATCGTTTAGAAGCTTTGGACTTGATAATTTTAATATAGATTTTACTGAGAGGGAGAGCTTTGGCAATAAGAGCTTTTTCCAGAAGATATACAAGAGGCTCAGGCGCAATCTGAAATATGATGTAATCATGGAGAGAAAGGACGAGAGCGTACCGCTAGACTTGTCGGTGTACAGGAAAAAACGTCTCAGAAATAAGTACCTGCACGGATATTTCCAGAATTTGTACTACTTTAACGACTGCAAGGAAGATATTGTAAGGCAGTTTACACCTAAACAGGAGCTTCGCAGTGAGGTTAAGGAGCTTATCGCGAGATTTTCGGGTGAGAATTTGTGCTCCCTTCACATAAGAGGGGGCGACATCACACCTCTGTCGGTAGACTACTACAGGGGGGCTGTGAAGAAGCTTGAGGCTGAGGGTGGAAAGGTGAAATATATCGTGTTCTCTAACGTGCGCGGTTTTGCCGCGGAGTATGTCAGCGAACTCGGTATAGATGCGGAGTTTATCTGGGATATGGGACGATTTACCGATGTCGAGGAGCTCTTTTTGATGAAGGCGTGTACGAGGCATGTCCTGTCGGACAGCACCTTCTCGAGATGGGCGGCACTGCTTGATGTGCGTGGTGGGACCGTGACGGCACCGCCTTCACCCGATGCGGAGAAGATTTATATGCCCGAATGGTTTGTGATTAATAATGATGGAAATGAGGAGCTGCTATGAAGTCTTTGAAGAAAATGCTGTCTATGTTTGACACGAAACAGAAGCTGAAACTGCTCGGAATGTCGATGATAATTCTCGGCGGAGCAGGCATGGAGCTTATCGCACTGTATGCCTTCAACAATTTTATTGAGGCTATTATGCTTCCTGACAGCTATATGGACAATGCTTTTATCGCGGTGATGAGCAGCACATTCGGGCTGTCCGGCTACAGGAATGTGGTCATCTTCTGCTCGGCATTCATTGTTGCAGCCTATGTCATAAAGACCGGGTATATAATTATGCAGAATAATATTATGTACAAGTTCATCTACTTCGGCCACAAGGAGCTCTCCTGCATGGTTATGAACAGTTATCTTGAACAGGATTATTTTTTTCATGTGAAGAATAATAGTGCCGACCTCATAAGAAATGTATACAATGACACGAACATGTTCTATGTCGCAGTGCTCAATGTTATCCAGCTTATATCGGAGCTGTGCACGATAGCGGCGATAGGCATATATCTGTTTGTGAAGGACGGAATGCTGGCACTCGGAATAGGTGTTATAGTTGGGGCGTTTACATTCTTCTTTATGCGCTTTTATAAGAACAGGCTCAAGCATATGGGTGAGGAGTACAGAAGATTGTATGCGGGCATCGTAAAGTGCATGCAGCAGTCCTTCGGCGGTATCAAGGAGATTAAGATAGCCAACAGGGAGAAGTTCTTCGGCGACGAGTTCGATTCGATTAACTACGACCTCGCCAAGAACCAGAAGGACAACGCTCTTTTAAACTCCATTCCTAAGCCGGTTATGGAGGCGGCATGCATCGGTTCACTTATGATAATTGTCATCATCAAGGCATGCATGGGCGATATCAGCGTTGAGTTCGCTACGACGCTCGGCGTGTTTGCGATGGGAGCAATGAGACTTCTGCCTTCCGTAAATAAGATAAGTGCCTATATAAGTACATTATTATACAGCAGGGCATTTGTCGAGTCGGTGTACACCGAGAGGCAGAGAATGATAGCGATATCTAAGCGCAAGTCCGAGGAAAACACCGTGAGCAATATCACGTTTGACAAGGAGATTTCTGTTGAGAACCTCTCATTTACATACGAGGATGGCGTTGACAACGTGATAAACGATGCTTCCTTTAAGATTGAGAAGAATACTTCGGTTGCCTTTATCGGGCCTTCCGGTGCCGGAAAGACAACTATGGTGGATATCATGCTGGGGGTTCTGAAACCGCAGAAGGGCTGCGTAAGGGTTGACAAAAGCAATATCGCGGACTGCATGGACGCATGGCATAAGAAGGTCGGCTATATACCTCAGAATATCTACCTCATGGACGAGTCACTTAGAAGGAATATAGCATTTGGTGTGCCTGAGAGCGAGATAGATGATGAGAAGGTATGGCGCGTCATAAAGGAGGCACAGCTCGAGAGCGTCGTAAAGGAGATGGACGACGGGCTCGACACCGTGATAGGTGAGATGGGTGTGCGTCTGTCCGGTGGACAGAGACAGCGTATAGGTATTGCGAGGGCGCTCTACAAGGAGCCGGAGATACTTGTACTCGATGAAGCGACATCGGCGCTCGACACGGGAACGGAGAGAGCAGTCATGGAGGCTATCGACGGTCTTCACGGAAAGATGACGCTTATAATCATCGCACATAGACTCTCCACTATAAAAAACTGTGATGTGGTGTACGAAGTGAAAGAAGGCAGGGTGACTAAGAGCAATGAGTCATTTGATTGATGGCAGGGTCAGCATAATAGTCCCGGTGTATAATACATCGGCAGGGTTTCTCTCGGAGTGTTTTTCCTCCGTCGAGGCACAGACCTATGACAACATTGAGCTTATTATAGTAAATGACGGCAGCACGAGCAGGGAGACTGTCGGGTTCTGCGAGAGCTATAAATACGACAAGGCGGTTCTGATAACAACGGACAATGCCGGGGTTTCCTCGGCGAGGGCGGCAGGGCTTGAGAGGGCACGCGGCAGCAGGGTCATGTTCTTAGACAGCGATGACAGGCTTGAGCCCGAGGCGGTTGAGTGCATGGTGAAGGTCATGGACGAGGAGAAAACAGACGCGGTCATAGCGCAGGACGAGGCGGGGAGAAATATACCAAAGGTCAGCCGTTACCTCGGAAAGGACATGTTAAAGGCGCTTCTTGAGAACAGGGAGGCTTCCTTTGGCTGGGCGTTATGGGCGAAGCTTTTTGACACGGAGCTTATGAGGCAGACCTACAAGGTTCGAAAGAATATTTATTACGGAGAGGATCTTCTGGTGAATGCCGACTATTGCTCCAAGGCACAGAGCACGGTCGTGATTGACAGAAAACTCTATTTTTACCGCAAGGATAACCCCGACAGTGCCATGGCTCAGGCACGCTCGATAAAGAAGCTTAGTCTTATTGACATGTGGAAGGAAATGGCTTCGATTTACACTGAAAACGGGCTTGTTAAGGAAACAGAGAGGATTATGGCGAATTATTATGACTCGCTGCTCTCGGGCTATCTGCAGTGCGAGTACTACAGATACGATGATTACAGGAATATAATGCGTGGGCTCAAGGGCGAGCTGAGGACTCAGCTTGGCGGGATTATGAAAAATGAGTATGTTCAGGGAAAATATAAGTATGTCCTTGCGATATATTTTTTGTGGGTTTTCAAGTTAAAAAGATTAATTAAAGGCAGAGGGTAGAATATGGCAGGTCAATTTGAAAGGCTGTACTACGGCGCGAAGGGTGCACTGTACAACAAGCTTCACTTTGATATTTTTAGTTGCAGATTAATAAGGAAGTATGCGGGGGTCGGAATTGTAAAGCCGTCAGACATGAACAATCTCATTAAGGAAGAGCTGCTAAGCGGCAGACCGTTCATGGCGGGAAGATTCGGCGGGTTTGAGGTGTTCGCCATGCAGAGTGCAGAGTTTGACGATGCGGGTAAGATGGAACGGGCGATAGACTTTCTCGACAAGAGTGCGGGTTTTTTCCCGAAGGACGTGAAGCTTCTATACAGATTTAACGAGCTGATGAAGGACGCATGCGGCGAGGTGGATGCGCTTGGCTGCTGGCTCGTGAATTACGAGGAGTATTATATAAAGAAATACTGTAAGAGCATAAAGAGTGTCAGCCCGCTTATGGCGCTTGAGCCGTGGAATTCGATGAGCTCGCCGTGGAGTGAGGCACTCGCTGGCAGGAAGGTTCTCGTGATACACCCGTTTGAGGACACGATAAGAAAGCAGTATGAGAAGAGGGACAGGCTGTTTGAGAATCCCAAGCTGCTTCCTGATTTCGAGCTAAAGACGTTGAAAGCTGTCCAGACGAGCGGAAGCGCGACGGACGACAGATTCGGAACCTGGTTCGATGCATTGCAGTATATGTGCGATGAATGTGACAAGATAGACTTTGATGTGGCGTTAATTGGCTGCGGGGCTTACGGCTTTCCACTTGCCGCCCACATAAAGAAGATGGGAAAACAGGCGGTGCATCTTGGAGGAGTGCTGCAGATACTCTTTGGCATAAAGGGCAGGCGCTGGGATGAGTCGGATACGCACCTTATGTACAATGAAAACTGGGTATATCCTGACAGGAGCGAAATACCAAGCGGCGCTAAGAAGGTTGAAAATGCCTGCTACTGGGAGGCAGATACGGACGGGGAGGATGAGGAGAAAAATGGCTGATAAGCAGAGGGCTGATGCTGCAAAAAATATAATAAACAGACCGGTATTCGACATGTTGAGAGTGCTTGCAGCAGCAATGGTATTTATGATACATTTTGCCGGATTCAGAAACCTTCCGAAGCCTCAGTTTGTTTTCAATCTGTTCAGACACTTTAATTTTGGAGTGTGCATTTTTTTTGTCATCAGCGGCTATCTCATTATGCAGTCAGTTGAGAGCAGCGGCTCATTGAAGGAATATTTTATTAAGAGAGTCTCAAGAATCATACCTGCATATTATATAATCATCATATTCGCGATTATAGTGTGGGACCTGATACTTGGACAGATGCCTAAGGATGACATGCTTGGCATAGGGTGGTTAAGATATTTTCTGTTTTTAAATGGAGTATTGCCTTCAAGGGAGTACTATTACTGGAATGACCTCTGGGGTTTGTGGACTATGAGCTGTTTCATGCTCTATTATCTCATTGCTCCGGTTATAAGAAAATATATAAAGAGCTACAGGGCAGCGCTTGTTTTCCTTGTCGCTGTGACGGTTTTTGCATACGGCTATAAAGCTGTATATTATGCGTTTCTCACAAGATACAATGTGCCGTGGGCTGCTGAGACGGCAGGCGACTGTGCAGTATTTAATCTAATATCCTTTGCATTCGGAACCGTGGCATGGTACGCGGTGAAGGATGGGAAAGAAAGAAGCTATATGCGTTTTGTCATAGCGGCGCTTGCGTGTTTCCTCGCCGCGAGGGACGATACCTTCAACAGAATTATATGGTCGCTTCTGACGGCTGCGTTCATACTCTCAATGAAGGATTTCTCATACGGTGGCAGGACACAGTGGCTTGGAAGGCTGTTTTCGTTTCTGGCGCAGTACAGCTTCACGGTGTATCTTGTGCATATGCCGGTCATAGAGCTCACAGAGTATTTCAGCGGACACGTCATGTATCTTGGATATGTGCCGTTCCTGGCGATAGTGCTGTCGGTTACGGCGGTTATGACGGCGCTGCTTCATCATCTGGTTGAAGTTCCGTTTGCAGAGCTGATTAAGAGGAGGCAGACATGTCAAAAATAGTTGTAGTTATGACCTGTCACAACAGAAAGAATAAGACTGTAAACTGTCTTGCAAAGCTGCATGACGGGAATACAAAATATTTATATCACCATATAGTGGTCGATGCCGGAAGCACAGACGGGACCGCGCAGGCAGTTGAAGCGGCTGATTACAGCGATGTGCAGCTTGTAAATGCTGAGCCGACGCTGTTCTGGAACGGCGGAATGTACCGTGGAATTGACGAGGGGATGAAGCATGCGGATGAGTATGACTACATGCTCCTTGTGAACGATGATGTGGATTTTGCACACGGAATAATTGACACGCTGGTCGATTATGCGGAGCGCCCTGAAAAAAAAGGCAGCGTGATTGTGGGACCGACCTGCTCCGATAAGGGAGAATTCTCGTATGGCGGCATACTCTATAACAGCAGGGGTATTGGATATACGATGATAGGAGCTGACAGTCCCGACACGGTGTGCACTACCTTCAATGCGAACTGTACGCTTATACCGATGGATATTATGAGAACCGTGAAGAATGTCGACCCGTACTATAAGCACAGCATGGGCGATTTCGACCTCGGTTTCAGGATAACACGCATGGGAAGGAGAATATATGTCATGCCGGAGTATGTGGGGACTTGCAACGACAATCCGTTAGAGGGAAGCTGGCAGGACACAGCGCTTGGAATACGAAAGCGAATAAAATTAAAGGAGTCTTTTAAAGGGCTTCCGTTCAAGGATTGGTTCCACTATCTGCACAAAAATTTCGGTTTTCTGACGGCATGTGTGCGCTCCGTAACACCATATATTAAGATTTTTATTGGAAAGTAGATATAAATATGTTATAATAGCTAAGATATACGGTCTGTATGGGCAGGAACGTATAAAGAGTAAGATAAATAATAAGGAGATTTTGTATGGAAAATAATAAAAAAGAAGACATGGTATTTGTAAGCTTTGACCGCCTGTGGGACAACTTTAAGAAGTTCTGGTGGATTGCGGTGGCCATCATGGCTGTTATGCTCGTGTACGGTGCTGCTACATACAACAGCACACTCAAATACAGCGAGGCTGAGAACGATGAGAGCACCATTGAGAAGTCACCTGTCATTATAGCTGATAATGAGGCTGACAGAATTCACAGCGGTTTTGTAGATATCTCATACACGGTCAATGTTGAGGAGTACTACAAGAGCATAGGTATCGACGAGACACCTGATTATTCCATGTACCAGACAGTCAACGCCAACGCTGTTAACTATGCGGTAAGCATTGCGGCATCACAGGATTTTTACAGTGCGGTCAATAAGGCGATTACGGCGGCAGGTTTTTCGGAGCTTGTGACCAACCAGAGAACACCGGGAGATAGCGATTACGATGTTTTTCAGGTAGCAGGACAGAATGATCAGATGATGAGAATTGCGTATGCAGGACTTGGCGGAGTTGAGAGAATACGTCTAGGTGTGAAGGTTGCAGCGGAGTATCTCGCGGAGGAGATGGAACGCTTATATCCGTATATTACCTGTGAGGTTGTATCCGAGCCTACAGTGACGCTCAGAATTCCGATAAACGGCTTCTACACATATATTGAACCGGACGAGGCTTCCGTAATTGCCACGAGAGAGAAGTACGCTGAGTATAATGCGGTACTTTTAGGGCAGGTTAAGAAGTATGATTTTCAGTTTTCCAATATATTTAAGATGTCAACAATCATCAAGGGAGCGGTAGGTTTTGTTATCGGTCTGTTCATTATCTTCGTCATCGCAATATGTGACAGAAAGGTGAGAACAAGGGAGGAACTTGAGAGATTTTTCGATGGCAATGGAGAGTTCCTTGGTGAGTTCAGGAAGGGCGATAAGCTTTCAGAGGATGTCACCGCGGCTTCTATCGGAGCGATGTGTGAGAAGGAGGGCGTTGACAGTGTCCTCTTTACGACGGTCGGAAAGCAGAAAAACGAGGACGCAATGATAAGAATCGCGGATACGGCATCCTCCGGGAAGGTTAAGTTTACATGTGTTGATGGTATTGAGGTGTGTGCTGAAACCTCAAGAAGTATTGCAGATGCACAGGGAATAATAATTATGGTTAACGGTGGTTTTGATGAGATACACACGATCAAAACAGCACTCTCAAGGGTCAATACCGTGGACGGTAATTTGTTAGGATATATACTTTGCAAATAATTATTACTGAGGTGGAATATAATGAAGATTGCTTTAGTGCATGACTGGCTCCCTACGATGGGTGGCGCTGAGAGGGTATTGTCGGATTTTGTTGAGCTGTACCCTGAGGCACCAATATATACATTGATTTGTAATCATAGTAAGATGGAGGAGCCCCTTAAAAGTGCCAATATCATAACTTCACATCTCCAGAAAAAGAAGGAATGTACGAACCACAGAAAACTGTTTCCTTTTATGCCTACGGCAATCGAGTCATTTGATCTGACAGGCTATGATATGGTGTTAAGCAGCAGTTCCAGTGTTGCCAAGGGAGTTATAACTCATCCGGATGCCATTCATATATGTTACTGCCACTCACCTATGAGATATGCGTGGGAGTTCTCCTACGAGTATGCAGGCAGGATGTCCGGCAAGGGGAAACTTGTACAGAAGCTTTTGAACTATTTTCTCACATGGATTCGTGTATGGGACTATGCGAGTGCGGCGAGAGTCGATTACTTCATAGCCAATTCTGAAAATGTGGCGAAGCGTATCAGAAAGCATTACAGAAGGGAGGCTGTAGTTATCCCGCCTCCGGTGAGATGCAGGCTTTTTCAGATATCTGAGTACGATGGGGATTATTTTCTCGTGGTATCGCGTTTCCAGGAGTACAAAAGAGTTGATATCGCGATAGAGGCGTGCAACAAGCTTGGACTCAAGCTCAAGGTCGTAGGTGACGGTCCTGATTATAAGAGGCTTAAAGCGCTTGCGGGGCCTACAGTGGAACTTTTAGGCCGAGTGGACGATGCTCATGTCAAGGAGCTGTATGCAGGCTGCAGAGCGTTTCTGTTTCCGGGTGAGGAGGATTTCGGAATAACACCGCTTGAAGCTATGGCCAGCGGCAGACCGGTTATCGCTTATGGAAAGGGCGGTGCACTTGAAACGGTAGTCGAGGGCGTTACCGGAACCTTCTTCCACGAGCAGACGACGGATTCGCTTGTGGAGGCACTCAAACGATTTGAGAGCATGACCTTTGATAAGCAGGTTCTCAGGGCGCATGCACAGAAGTTTGACGATGAGGTTTTCAAAGCGAGGATAAAGGCATTTGTCGAAGAGAAATATAATGAGAGAAATGGAGCAGGCAGATAATATGAAAATCGCGATTGATGCCCGTATGATTCAGATGTCAGGTATAGGAACTTATATTAAGACCCTTATGGGACAGGGAATTTATGATATCGCACTCGGAAATGAGAAGGATATTTTACAATATGATAAGAGTGTGTCGGTTATCAATTACGGTGACAAGATATACGGTGCAGGGGAACAGCTTCATTTTCCGCTGAAGGAGTTAAAGGAGAGTGGGGCAGAGCTGCTTCATGTACCGCATTACAATGTGCCTGTATTTTACCGTGGCAGGCTCGCGGTCACGATACATGATCTGACACATCTTGTACTTCCGCAGTTTCTTCCGAACAGGGCAGCATATCTGTATGCCAAGTGGCTGATAGGCTACGCTGTGCACAAGGCTGAGGTTATATTTACGGTATCGGAGAATTCTAAGCAGGACATAATGCACTTCTATAAGAGGGTAGACCGGGATAAGATTGTTGTGGTCTATAATGCAGTGGATGCTAAGTTTGTTCACAGGGAGAGGCGCGATGTAGAGTATCTTATAGATAAATATGAACTGCCGAGGGGCAAAAAAGTGATTATGTATGTCGGCAACCTCAAGCCGCACAAGAATCTTCCAAGGCTTCTTGAGGCATATGCTGCTATGAAGGATAGGAAGGATACCTGCCTTGTGCTGGTTGGAAAAGCGTTTGACAGCGAGGATCTGACTCCTCAGATTAGGTCGCTTGGCATAGAGAACAGCGTTATAAGAACGGGAATAATAGTTGACAACGAGCTGGTAGACTTCTATAATCTAGCAGATTTGTTTGTGTTTCCGTCACTTTATGAGGGCTTTGGAATTCCGCCGCTCGAGGCTATGGCGTGCGGTACTCCGGTCGTATGCTCGGACAATTCTTCACTGCCGGAGGTGGTTGGCGATGCGGCATACACGTTCGACCCTTACAGCTCCGATGCGATAAGGGCGGCTATGGAGAGGGTGCTCGGCGATGATGAGCTTGCAGGGACATTGGTTGAGAGGGGATATGCGCGCGCGCGCATGTTCACGCCGGAGAAGATTGTGAATGCGACAAAGGCAGCGTTTGACAAAATAAAGGGTTAGAATAAGGTGGTAAAGGATATGAAGTACTTTCAGCAAAAAGCTGAACAGACTGTATATAAAAAGTCAACATTTTATAAGGTATGCTGCGTGCTGCTTTTTATAATGATTTTTATTAATGTGACATTCCCCAAGGCGGGTATAAAGCTTGGTGGAATTCCGCTCACGGTTGGAAATGTATTCCTGCTTGCAGCCATTATGATGTGGTTATTCTATGTGCTGTGGAGAAGGTGTTTCATATTCTCAAGCGCTGAGAGGCTTGTTATTTTAGGCTGTATCTACTGGCTTATCAGATTTATGCTCACGATGATAGTCGGCAGGGCAGGGGTGTCCGACTGGGTGGGCTTTTTTGTGCCTCTGGTTGTATATCCTTTCACTTTCATTGTTATAAATTATTTTATAACGGAACAGAAGCAGATTGACAGGATAATACATATGCTGATGTGGGGAACGATTATTGTATTTATTTTTGGATTTCTCCAGGCTGCATTTGGAATAGAAAAATTCTCAATTCCCGGGCTCACGGTCAACTATACGGACTATATTTCGAGCACTAACTGGTATGCCGAGAAGTATAACGGTGTCCAGGAGGGAGTAACTTACTCTAAGACCGTGTCGACGTACCAGAACGGAAATCTCCTCGGGGTAAATATACTTTTATTCTGCCCTATGATATTCGAGAGCATAAAGAACAAGACCTGGCGCAATATATATATGCTTGTTTTTGTACTTTTCTGTATTCTGACAGGTTCAAAGACCTGCTGGGTCGGGATAATCATTTACCTGCTCATAAAGGGAGCTGTTGTGGTGAACAGAAAGTGGGCTGACGGCAGAAAAGTGCAGTTTGCCTGCCTTGTGATAGCTGTCCTTCCGATGATTGCGGCAATATTCCTTGGAATGTTTCCCCAGATAGGAGATCGCTTCAGAGACTCCTTTACTTTCAAGAACATTAACGACCTCTCGGGACGTTCGGAGTCGATGAACCGGCTCATCAACTATTTTATGATAAAAACCGAGTGGATACTTATAGGTCCGTATGGTCTCACAGCATACTGGGGAAGCAGCTATGAGATGGCGTATTTTTGTATACTCATGATAGGCGGTGTCGCCGGACTTATAGCATTTTTGGGACCGATAATATATATTTTGGTAAAATATATAGGAAAACATATTAAGGAGTCAAAAATCCTAAAAGGTATGTTACATGGTGTTGTGGTGTATATCATCATAGCGTTTGTCGAGGGGGCTCTGTGGCTGCCGCCTACGGCAATCAATTTGTGGATGGTGCTTGCCCTTGGCTATAAGATGAGCCTTTTTATGGAGGAAAGTAAGAAATGAAAATTGGTATAGATGCCAGACCTTTGAAGAAGCAGAGAGCGGGTATAGGGACATATGTGTATAATATTGTCAAATACCTAAATGATATAGATACAGAGAATGAGTATTATCTGTTTTCCAACAAGGAGATTGTCCTTGATTTCAAGCCGGGAGATAACTGGCATATTGTGGTGGAAGATTTCCCGGTAGGTACGCTGTGGCTCTCATTTCGGGGAGCGGCTCTTATAAAGCAGTATGGAATAAATGTATTCTGGGGAACCCAGCATGTACTTCCGCTTGGGAAGCCGGACGGTGTAAGGTATGTACTAACAATATGTGATCTGGCACAGTTTCGCATCAGGAATATAGGAAGCCGATACAATACAATAATACAGAAATTTTTTGTAAAAGGTTCATGCAGGAAGGCTGACAGAATACTTGCGATATCTGAGGCGACCAAGTATGATATAATAGATATATTTGGGATAGAGTCGTCGAGGATTGCCTGCACATATCTCGCGGGGACGGATAGACCTGAGGCTGCGGACGCAGGTGAGATTGAACAGACAAAGAAGAGGTTTGGCATTAAGGGAGAATATTTTCTCTATGTAAGCACCATTGAGCCGAGAAAGAATGTTGAGACGATTATAGCCGGCTTCAGTTTGTTTATGGAGCAGAGAGCAAATGAGGAAGAGCCATATTATATGGTGCTCGCAGGAGGTCTTGGCTGGAAGTATGAGGGAGTGCTAAGGCAGATTGAGGCAAGTAACTACAAGGACAATATCATAATGACAGGCTTCATCCCACAGCGCGAAAAGCAGTGCCTCTTCGAGGGCGCACTGGGATTTGTCTATCCGTCACTATATGAGGGCTTTGGAATCCCGCTTCTCGAGGCGATGAATTACGGACTTCCGATAATAACAACCAATGTCTCATCGCTGCCTGAGGTAGGGCAGGATGCTGTTATGTATATAAAGGAGCCTAAGGATGCCGCAGGTATGGCAGAGCTTCTGGCTAAGTGTGCGGCTCTCACGCAGGAGGAGAAGGCTCTGATAGCGTGCAATGACAAGAGACAGCGTGAAAAATTTTCATGGGAAAAATGTGCAAGGGAGACATTTTCTTATCTGACAGAATAGGAAACAGTTATGAAAACAGGTATAGTTATACTCAATTATAATGATGCGGATTCTACAAGGATGCTGGTTGACAGCATAAGAAACTACGGCTCCATCGGGCATATAGTGGTGGTCGATAACTGTTCCACCGACGACTCCATGCGGGTGCTTGGCAGTGCATATGGTGACTATGACAATATTTCAGTGATATCGTCCGGAAAAAACGGTGGATATTCCTACGGAAATAATTATGGAGCACGTTATCTCATTGAGAAGCACGGAGCACAGGTAATCTTCATAGCGAATCCGGATGTGCTGTTTGAGGAGAGCCTTATCACGGCTATTGTCGAGCGCTTTGAACAGTGCCCGGAGTACGGCGTATTGACAGGGGTTATGAAAAGACCTGACGGAAGCGTGGATGCGGCACCTTACAGAAATCTGTACTCATATGCACATGACCTTGGGGACTGCTTTTTAACTATCCGCAGGCTCGTGTATGAGAAGAGAAGATATGAAGTCAGCTACAATGTACCGGTAATGGAGGTTGAGGTGGTACAGGGTTCCTTCTTTGCAATTACGGCGGAGGCGTTTGGGAGGATAGGAGGCCTGGACGAGAATATCTTTCTTTACTATGAGGAACTTATACTTGCAAAGAAGCTTCAAATGGCAGGGTATAAATCGGGACTTCTGACTACTCAGAGCTATCTTCACAACCATTCGGTGTCCATAAGACACTCGATGAAGAATATCCGCATATGGAAGGCAGTACTCAAATCCAAGTACTATTATCAGAAGAATTATAACAATGCCAATGGGGTTATGATGCTTTTGCTTCACATATGCGGGGCGTTTTCTGTTTTTGAGAAATTAATCATTGAAGTATTGAGAAAAATGTTGTAAAATAGACAGCAGTGTATTATTAATTGATAGACAGGTCGTAGAAATTATGAATCGTAGCAAGCACAATGGAATCAGTATGGTATTGCTTCTGATTGATTTAATCAGTCTGCTGATATGTTTTTTTAGTATTGATTTCCTAAATCTGCATTTTTTTGATAAGCAAATATACATGAGCTATGAGGTTATCTTGGATTTATTAGGACCAATCTTCTTAGCTTACTCTATTGTATTTATATTTTTTAACCAGAATCAGGATTTTCTTAAGAGAGGTTATCTTGAAGAGTTATTCTATGTTATAAAGATGAACCTTCTCTTTGCAATGGTTATTCTTCTGCTGCTTTTTGGAAGCAGGGCGACCGCATCGATGGCAAGACGAGGACTGTTTGGTGCCCTTGGAATGAATGTACTCATCATGTATGCCAGCCACTGTCTTTACAAGCTGTATCTTAGACTGTGGTTTGAAAGAAAGAAGAACGTCACACATGTATATATAGTTACCACGACAGACAGGGCAGAGGGCGTTATAAGACAGCTTAGAAACAGTGATGAGCAGTTTACAAGGCGAATTAAGGGAATTGCCATAATTGACAATGACATGAAGGGACAGGAGATATCAGGAATACCTGTGGTGGCGGCCTATGAGGATGCACTTGAGTATGCCAAGATAAATATAGTTGATGAGGTGTATATCAATGTATCCTATGTAACGGGCGATTCACTCAAGGATTTTATAATGGAATTTGAGAGAATGGGAATTACTGTTTACCTGAATATCAATGTGCTTGAGAATTTTGAAGGCTTTGACAAGCAGGTTGCGATGTACGGTTCTTTCCCTGTTATATCCTTCTGTGCTAAGACATTTGAGCAGAATAAGATGCTTGTGAAGAGGGCAATGGACATTGCAGGTGCGATAATAGGATTGATTTTAACAGGCATTGTCACGATATTCGTTGCTCCGGCAATTCTGATAGAATCTCCGGGACCGCTCTTCTTTAAGCAGAAACGAGTCGGAAAGAACGGAAGATATTTCTATATGTATAAGTTCCGCTCCATGTATAAGGATGCGGAGGAGCGCAAGAAAGCACTGATGGAACAGAATGAGATGAAGGGGCTGATGTTTAAAATGACTGATGACCCGCGTATTACCAAGGTAGGCAAGTTCATAAGAGCTACGAGTATAGATGAGCTGCCACAGTTTTTTAATGTTTTAAAAGGCGATATGAGTCTGGTCGGAACACGGCCGCCTACGGTGGATGAATTTATGCAGTATGCAGGATATCACAAGCGGAGGCTGAGTATCAAGCCTGGAATTACGGGTTTATGGCAGGTTAGCGGAAGAAGCAACATTGAGGACTTTGAGGACGTCGTGAAACTTGACCTTGAATATATTGACAACTGGTCGATTTCACTGGACATTAAGATACTGTTAAAGACTGTTCTGGTTGTTTTCAAGAAGGACGGTTCAAGATAATAAAGAGAGGAAAATAAGGGTAAGATGGCTGCAAACAAAAAGAAAAGAAAAACAAACAAAGGGAATGTGGCGCTTATAGTTATATGTTCCATACTGGCAATTATACTTATAATTGTTTTATGTATGTATCTGCTTGTAAAGAGCTACATAGGAAAGATTAACAAGGTTGACAGAGACGACTGGAACAATATTACCTCGAGTGCAGGTGAGATACAGACGGGCGAGGATGGCAATATTATCAGTGAAACGACAATGCCGGATGAGATTAACAGCTCGGGAGCAGAGAACTTTGGCAACGGAGAAGGTGAAGAGAGAGACTATGTCAAGAACATAGTGCTCATAGGCGTCGATAACAGACATTTTGAGAATGTACTTTACAATCCGGGTAATTCTGATGCGATAATGCTTGTATCTTTTAATTCAAAGACAAAGAAGGTATATCTCACATCAATTATGAGAGATACTGCAGCATATATACAGTATCCAGAGTCGATGACGGCTAAGAATCCAAGCCTCAAGGACGGATATGACAAGATTAACAGGGCTAATGCTGTGGGAGGTCCTGAGTTCCTTCTCGACATAATAGAGGGTAATTTCAAGATTAAGGTTGATGACTATATTCTTGTGGATTTCTATAGTCTCATAGATATTATTGATATTCTTGGAGGAATACCAATGACGCTTACGGATGCTGAGGCTGAGGCTGCCAACAATTATATCAGGGATATGGATTTTGACAGAGGAATAACGGATTGGGAGACTGCCAATGTTTTAAGCGGAGGCGGAAGTCTCATCCTTAACGGTGTGCAGGCTGTTGGATATTCAAGAGAGAGGCAGACGTCCGGCTCTGATTTCAACAGGACAAGCAGACAGAGAGCTGTTATTGAACAGATTATTATTAAGGCCAAGAAGATGAGCGTTACACAGCTTAATGACCTTGCAAATGCTATTCTGCCGAAGGTTTACACTAATATGTCAGAGAGCGAGATACTTGGTATGGTTGCAGATGCGGTGACCTATTTAGGATATGATCTTGAACAGTTCAGAGTCCCATTCGACAATATGTATGAGTCCGTGAACGGAAATCTTCTTCCGGATTATGAGGCGACGAATGAGAAACTTCAGGACATCATATTTGCAACAGAATAACAGGCTGATTAATAATAGAGTGATTACAGCATCTGTAATCACTCTTTTGCCATAATAAAATATTACGATGCTGAGGTCAAAAGGTATCTTGGCCTCTATGATACCGGTGGAAATTTCGGTATCATTCAGGGGAAAAAAATAACGGAAGGATTAAGAGGAAAATGGAAAAGAAGAAATCGGTAGGAAAGATTATAGGTATTGTTGCCGGCTGTATTGTAGCGGCAGTGGCTGTGTTTGGAATAAGCTGTTACCTTATTCTTTTACATTATATTAACAAGAGAAATTATGTTCCTACAAGAGAGGATTTTACGATATTAGATGAGACACCTTCATTTCTTGAGGATGTGCTGAACCCGTCATCGACACAGGCGTCGACTGACTCGGACAAGAAAGAGGTAGAATCGTACAAGAACAATGTGGAGAGTCAGGCGGAGAATACCACACAGGCCGATGAGCAGCTCGTGTCGGATGTGTACAATATTCTCCTTGTGGGCTCCGATGTCAGACCGAAGGAGACTGTCGGACGTTCTGATACTATGATTCTTGTGTCAATTAATAAGGAGACAAAGAGAATTGTGGCGACATCATTTCTCAGAGATACATATGTGAAGCTGCCTATAAAGAACGAGTTCCACAAACTCAATGCCGCATATGCGTTTGGGGGAATTGAGTTACTGTTTCAGACTCTTCAGTACAATTACGGAATTTCCGTGGACAAATACGTTGCAGTTGATTTTCTGTCATTTATTGAGGCCATAGATATTCTTGGCGGTCTTGATGTTCAGGTATATGAGGAGGAGCTTTACTGGTTTAACCAGTATATACATGCAAGCAATCTCATGGTGGAACCTCCAGAGCGTGAGGACTCAGATTATGTAGATCACGCTGATGGTTCATTTCAGCATCTAAACGGCAAGCAGGCTCTTGCGTATGCGCGTTTCAGATATGTAGGCAACGGCGACTTTACGAGAACCGACAGGCAGAGAAGGGTTGTCCAGAATATTTTTGACAAGATTAAGACGATGGATGTTTCCACGCTTGTGAAACTTCTCGACAATATTATTCCACAGATTACGACCAATCTCACAACTGATGAGTGTATGGAGCTTATCACAATGCTTCCTGAAATGTCCAAGTACGAGGTGGTTTCATGGCATATACCTGATGAGGATTTCAAGTATATGACGATAGATGGCGATGATGTAGTGGCGATTGACTTCAGCTATTACATGAAGAAGCTGTACAATTACATATATACCGATGTTGAGCCTGTGACAGAGAAATAATAAGGCGCAGGCCACAATATGGTGATGAGGAGCAGGTCAGATGGGGATAAAGAAAAAAAGACCGTTGTATTTCATTCCCGTGCTGCTGTGGATGGCGGTTATATTCTGGTTTTCATCGAATAACGGTGACAGGTCATCGCTGCAGAGCGGAAGGATATCGTATATAGTTGCATCGGTTGTTGATAAGACATTTGCACTTGACATGTCGGATATGGAGAAAATGAATTTCTCGTCGGGCATATCATTCATGGTTAGAAAGACGGCACACTTTACGGAGTATTTTGTGCTGGGGCTGCTGCTATATATGGCGGTAAGTGTGAACTTCGGGAGCATACTGGATATGCTTGATGCTGACCTCAGGCTCAGAAGAATATTCAGATTAAGGTATTTTCTGCCTGTGGTCATGGTATTCGGATACGCCGGGACGGATGAGCTCCATCAATACTTTGTGCCTGACCGCTGCTGCAGCTTCAGGGACGTTCTGATAGACACGGCAGGAGGTTTATGTGCTGTATTTATAATAATTATTGCAAGGTACATTCGCGGCAGGGCGGCATATAATAAAGCGAGACGTTCTGCGCGGGGAATGAATGATGAGAATATGTAATCTGAGGGAAAAACAGGTGATAAATTCTGCCGACTGTAAGATATTAGGGTATGTGCAGGATGTAGAGTTCGACCTGTGCTCGGGCTGTATCAAGGCGATAATCGTACCCGGACCGCCAAAGCTGTTCTGCTTTTTCGGGGCGGACTGTGAGTATGTTATACCGTTTGAGTGTATTGTAAATGTGGGACCGGATGTCATTCTTGTGAATGTGTGCCCGGAAAAAATAATAGTTAAACTGTAGGAGGCGAGATTAATGAAGTGTCCGTTTTGCAATGCTGAGAATACCAGGGTAATAGATTCAAGACCTGCCGATGACGCATTTTCCATAAGAAGGAGAAGGCAGTGTGATGTGTGCGACAAGAGATTTACTACCTATGAGAAAGTTGAGACGATGCCGCTTGTGGTTGTAAAGAAGGATAATAACAGAGAGCCGTATTCCAGGGAGAAACTGCTAAACGGCATATTACAATCCTGCCATAAAAGACCTGTCTCCGCGGAGGAGATTACAAAGATTGTGGATGATATAGAAAATTCAATTTTTAATATGGAGCTTCGGGAGGTGTCGACAAGCACTATTGGGGAACTTGTCATGGACAAGCTAAAGGACGTCGATGCGGTTGCATATGTGCGATTTGCCTCCGTGTACAGAGAGTTCAAGGATGTTAATACATTTATGGACGAGCTCAAAAAAATGTTGAAATAGGAGGCAGGATGTTTAGAAGATTATTTCCATCAGAGGATATGGACAGCATATATGATATTGACTTTAAGGCCTTTCGTGAAAGAGGCTATAGGGCTGTCCTCTTTGATATAGACAACACGCTTGTTGAGCACGGCGCACCTGCGACACCGCGGGTGACAGCTTTTTTTAAGGAGCTGCATGACTTAGGCTATGAGACCTGTCTCATATCGAACAATAAGGAGCCGCGTGTGGCTTCGTTTGCAAATCAGGTTGGGTCGAGGTATCTCTACAAGGCGGGAAAACCGTCGCCGGATGGCTACATTAAAGCGATGCAGATATGCGGTTCGACGAAAGACAACACGCTGTTTGTCGGCGACCAGCTTTTTACCGATGTCTGGGGAGCTAACAGGGCGGGGATACACAGCATACTTGTAAAGCCAATCCACCCTAAGGAAGAGATACAGATTATTCTGAAAAGAAGATTGGAATGGGTTGTGCTTATTTTTTACAGGAGGTATAAGAAGAAGCATGGGAAGGATTGATGCAAAGACGGCGCTATGTGGTCTTATGGGAAATCCAGTCGGACACTCGATTTCTCCGTTTATCCACAATACTTTGGCAGAGAGACTCGGAATTAATCTTGCGTATGTGACCTTCCGGGTCGAGAGCGGTGAGGTGGAAACCGCCGTGAAGGGTGCATATGCGCTTAACATTAAGGGTATGAATGTGACTGTTCCGCACAAGCAGGAGGTCATGGGCGCACTGGTGGAGGTGGAGGAGCTTGCCAAAAAGATAGGTGCAGTCAACACACTCGTGCGTGTCGAGGGCGGATATAAGGGCTATAACACAGACTATCTCGGAATAAAAAGACAGCTTGCCTGCGATGGCATTGACATATACGGACGTGAGGTGATAATACTCGGTGCCGGAGGAGCCTCAAGGGCAGTTACATTCATGTGTGCTGCGACGGGAGCCTCAAAGGTCTATCTTCTCAACAGGAGCGTTGACAAGGCACAGAAGCTCGCTGATGACGTGAATGTGTATGTCAAAAGGGACTGCGTGAAAGCCATGCAGCTTGATGGCTACAGTAAGCTGGAGGGATATGGAGGTTCGGATAAGAAATATATTGTCATACAGACCACGAGCAAAGGGCTTTATCCGGATGTTTTGGGGACGCCGATAGAGGACGAGTCCTTCTACGACATGGTGGAGGCTGCCGTGGATATTATATTCAACCCGTCACAGACGCATTTTATGAGGCTGTGCAGGGAGCACGGGGCGAGAGCCTATAACGGGCTTGAGATGCTTCTGTACCAGGGGGTTGCAGCTTTCGAGCTGTGGAACGGGACAGAAGTCTCCGATGAGCTGTGCAGGGAACTTTACACACTTATGAAAAAGGAAATGGGGCAGGAATAGCACATGGGAGAGAAGTATAGGAGTACGGCAGACGAGAGCACCGTACATAAACGCAGGGCACCTTCGGACATGGGAAACATAATATTTATAGGCTTTATGGGCTGTGGCAAGACGACCTTTGGCAGGTGGATTGAGCAAAATCATGCGAAGAAGCTTATAGATACGGATAATATTATTGTCTCGGAACAGCATAAGACGGTCAATGAGATTTTTGCTGAGCATGGAGAGTCCTACTTCAGGGATTTGGAGACAGAGTGTATCAGAGGGCTGATTGCCGATGGCATACGCGGTACGGTTATTTCCGTTGGAGGAGGACTGCCGATACGCGAGGAGAACGGTGAACTTTTAGGAAGGCTTGGTACGGTTGTGTACCTTCGGGCTAAGGTTGACACGCTTGTGAGGAGGCTTTCGCACGATAAGACCCGACCGCTGCTTGCGGGCGGGGATGTCGAGGAGAAGATTAAAGAGCTTATGGGTAAGCGTGCCGGCATATACGAGAAACGCGCTGACCTCATAATAGATACGGATGATACTTCATTTGAAAAAATGTATGAAAGGATTGTGCGCTATGAAAATACTGGTAATTAACGGACCTAACCTCAATTTTCTCGGGATAAGGGACAGGAAGATATATGGGACACAGGACTACGAGTACCTTGTGAACCTGCTGAAAAAGAAGGCTGATGAGCTCGGAATAGAGCTTGAGGCATGGCAGAGCAACCATGAAGGCGCTATAATAGACAAGCTTCAGGAGGCTTATTTCGAGCATGAGAGTGGGCGGCTTGACGGCATCGTGATAAATCCGGGCGCATATACTCATTACAGCTATGCGATAAGAGATGCTCTTGCACCGCTCGATTTTCCAAAGTATGAGGTACATATATCCGACATACATTCGAGGGAGGATTTCCGCCATGTGTCCGTGACACTTCCCGAGTGCTCGAAGCAGATTGCCGGCAAGGGGCTTGAGGGCTACTGTATGGCGATGGAGGAGATAGTTAATTTGTTGAAGGAAAGGAAAGATGATTAGTTTATGGGAGATATACACCCCTATTTGGGCGGGCTGCTTTTACTCGCTTTTATAATGATAGATGCAGTGCTGTATGCGTTTTCATCGGCACTCCAGAATGTGAATGATTCTTATATTGAAAAAAAATGTGAGGACGAGGATGACAGGAAGGCGGGAAAGCTAAAGAGACTTGCCGACAATCCGGCCGTGTTGTCCAATGCACTTGATATAACGGTTTTTATAAGTAATATTGCTGTCGGCGGCTATATTTTAAGAGCCATCTCGAGAGCTATCGAGCGCGAGATAAGGACACAGTCTCTGTGGATAATACTTGCCGTGGCTGTGTTGGTGATAATTCTTCTGCTTGTTGTCGGGGTGCTTGTTCCTAAGCGTGTCGGGATGAAATTTCCGGAAAAGACGCTCTATAGGCTGGTTAAGCCTGCGGGTTTTTTAATAATTATCCTGACACCGGCTGCGTTTATCGTGACGAAGCTGTCCAATCTCGTGCTCAGGGTCATAGGAATAAATCCGCATGAGAACCTTGAGAATGTGACTGAGGAAGAGATAATCACGATGGTCAACGAAGGGCAGGAGAAGGGTGTACTCGAGGAGGGCGAGGCGAAGATGATCAATAACATCTTCGAGTTCGGCGACAAGGAGGCACATGATGTCATGGTGCACCGCTCTAACATAGTCGGAATTGACCAGAACACCTCACTTGACGAGGCATTTAAGATAATGCTGGGCAATAACTTCTCGAGATATCCGGTTTATGATGAGGATATCGACCATATTGTGGGAATGATACATCTGAGAGATGCTATTGTTGCCTACGAGAACGACAAGAGCAATGAGCCGGCGATAAAGAATATAAATAAGCTTATGAGAGAGGCTTATTTTGTGCCTGAGACACGCAATGTCGACGCACTTTTTAAGGAGATGCAGGCGAACAAGATACAGTTTGCCATTGTGGTGGACGAGTACGGTCAGACATCGGGAATTATCACGATGGAGGACATTATTGAGGAGATAGTCGGTAATATCATGGACGAGTACGACGAGGAGGAGAAGCAGATTGAGAGAACCTCCGAGGATTCCTACGAGGTCGACGGACTCACGCTGTTGGACGACCTTGAGGATCTGCTCAATATTACCTTTGACACGGAAAACTACGAGACCATCAACGGCTTTATGATAGCACAGCTTCACAGGCTGCCGTCGGACAATGAGAGCGGCGAGGTAGACTATGAGGGCTATCACTTTAAGGTGCTTGAGGCGAAGAACAGGGTAATCCGCAAGGTAAAAATTACAAAGCTTGAAGGTGAGGAAAACAAGAGTAATGACGGTAATACACAGACTGACGAATAACATTCCGGTTATCATGGAAAATCTGCCGGGAGCCAGAAGCGTAACCTTCGGCGTATATGTCGGCAGCGGTTCGCAGAACGAGACGGCGGACAACAACGGGGTGGCACACGCGATAGAGCATATGCTGTTTAAGGGGACGGAAAAGTACAGCGCAGGTCAGCTTGCTGATATAATGACGGAACTCGGCGGTGGCATAAATGCGTACACCTCGAAGGAAAATACTGTATTTTACGGAAAAGTGCTCCCGGAGGATTTTGAGAGGGCACTTTCTATTATGTCGGACATGCTCATTAACTCGGTGTTTGATCCGAAGGAATTTTCCAAGGAGAAGGGCGTTATAATCGACGAGATAGACTCCTACGATGATTCGGCGGAGGACATGTGCCACGAGCTGCTGCAGAAATGCGTCTGGAAGGATAATCCGCTTGGCTTTATAATATCAGGCAGCAAGACCAACGTAAAAAAGCTCACGAGGCAGCAGCTTATGGATTTCAGGACGGTAAACTACACAGCCGACAACATTCTCATATCGGTTGCCGGAAAATGTGATGAGGCTAAGATAATATCCGTGCTCGAGCCTCTTTTTGCGGCACTGCCGGGCACGGGGGATAAGCTGGTGCCTGAAAGACCTGAATTTAACAGATGCTTCATCTCGCGCTACAAGGATATGGAGCAGGTGCACCTAAACATAGCCTTCGACAACGTGAGAAGCTCCGACGAGGACAGATACGCCATGTACATGATCAATTCAATGCTCGGCGGCAGCTTGAATTCAAGACTTTTTCAGAAGGTGAGGGAGGAGAACGGCCTCACCTACAGCATATATTCCTACAACAGCATGTGCGACCTTGCAGGTCTTTTTCATATATATGCGTCCATGAGTGCGGCGCAGACCGAGAGGGTGTATGGGCTCATATTTGACATAATAGATGAGCTCAATGAGAATGGCATCGACGGGGATGAACTGTTCAGGCTTAAAAAGCAGACAAAGATAGAGCTCGTGCTGGGGAGCGAGGCGGCGAGCAATACGGTGCTTAATAATGCCAAGACCTTCCTTTCCACAGGCAGCGTGATATCACTTGACGAGGCGGTTGAGCACTACGAGGCGGTCACGTTGGAGCAGTTCAACAGATGCATCAGGAAATATCTTAGAAAGGATAAGTGCAGTGTGTGTCTTGTCGGCAATGTAAAAGATGTGCCCGTGGCAGCGTTAAAAAGAAAATGGAAGAAGGGGCAGTTGTAGAATTGCCTAATATTAAATGTCGGTCCGGACAAGTGGGCCGGCATTTTTTGCGATAAAGTTTAGGGTGGCAAAACATGCTGATTTAATCTGTGAGCATGTTTTGCCACCTGAATCAATAAATATAAAAAATTTATATTCAGAGAGAATATATGGCAGAAAATCCGGTCTATTAATATATAAGGATTAATATGTAATTGCAAAATGCAAAGTAAAACTGCCCGGTGACATGGGCTTTGCTTAATGGTTACCGCTTGCATTAACAAATTTTTATCCTAGGCGGTAAAATTAGCACCTTATTATTACAAAAAGAACTGATACACGAAAAATTATACGGCTTATTAGAATAACAGAGTTATTCAGGCGGTATTATGTAACTGTAATACTGAAAAATAGAAGATATTTTACTGCTGTTGTGTGAAAACAGCCTGGTCAGGCGGTAATTGATAATAAGCCACTAATTTGTATGAGGAGGGAATATGCCATGAAAAAAAGGTTGTGTAATGTGATGAGATGCATTGCCGCGGGACTTACGATTTCGGCTGTGTGTGGTGTGCCCGCGGGGTGCAGTGTGAAGGAGGCGCAAAATATGCTGATGGCAGATGTGAATTATCCAAAGGCGTACAGCTTTGATGATTACGATGAGAGAATACAGAGGTATGAGGAAAATGCCGTGGAGGACAGCTTCATCGACGCGGTGAATGGTTTTTCCTACAGAACGGCGAGTGAGCTGTTGGGTGAAGGAAAAAATGTGTGCTATTCGCCGATTTCGCTCTACTATGCGCTCGCTGCCGCCACGGAGGGGGCGCAGGGGACGACGAGGGAGGAGCTTTTAGCGCTGCTCGGAGAGAAGAATATGGACGTTGTGGCTGAGCAGAGCAGCAGGCTATACAATATTCTCTTTAGGGATAACAAGGTGGGAAAGCTTTTGATACACGGTTCTGTGTGGATAGACGACAGCCTGGATATCAATGACGATTATGTAAACAGGCTTGCGGATAAGTATTATACCGAGAGCTATCACGGGGATTTTGCAAGTAATAAGTTCATAAATGCCATGAAAAAGTGGGTGAAGGACAACACGGGCGGCATGGAGATGGAAGCTGAACCCGATGCCGGAACGGTGCTCACGATACTCAACACGGTATATTTTTGCGATGAGTGGCTGGACAGATTCGATAAAAAACTCACCAAAAAGGATAATTTTTATCTGAGAGATGGAAGTACGGTTGAATGTTATTTTATGAACTCAAGGGATTTTTCACATTACTATGCGAAGGGGGAGGGTTTTACGAGGTCGTCGCTCTCCTTCAAGAATGGCGAGGTCATGAGCTTTGTGCTCCCGGACGAGGGCGTGGATATCAGGGAGCTTATCGCTGCACCGGAGGGCATTGAAGAGGTGCTTTTCGGCGGTGAGGGCTCTACGGGTGAGGTTGTGTGGAAGATACCTAAATTTTGCTACGACACGGAGCTTAAGCTCAACGATGCCATAAGTAAGCTCGGTGTCACAAGCTGTTTCGGCGAGGCTGCGGACTTCTCGGGAATTGGAAGATTAGACAGCGGCGAGGGCATATTTATAAATGAAATCAAGCAGAATTCCCATATCGAAATAGATGAGAACGGGGTCGTCGCATCGGCGTACACGCAGATAGATTACAACGGAATGGCACTTCCCGACGGAAGGGCTGATATGATTCTTGACAGACCGTTTTTGTATGCGATAGCCGACAGAAGCGGGGTTGTGATTTTTGTGGGAGTGTGCGAAAATCCGGGAGCAAAATAATGGACGTAGGAGGAGAGTGCAGACCGTGTTGGAGGACAGTGGGATTATAGAATTGTTTTTTAGGAGAGATGAGGCGGCGGTTGCATCGTGCAGGGAGAAATACGGGGCGATGCTGAGGCACATAGCATACGGGATACTGTGCAGCCGTGAAGACAGTGAGGAGTGCGAGAACGATACCTATTTGAGGACGTGGAACCACATTCCGCCGGAGAAGCCGGCATCGCTTGGCGCATACCTCGGAAGAATTGTGAGAAATCTGGCTCTCAATTATGTTGAGAGGAAGAACGCCTCAAAAAGATGTGGGAATACCCTGCTTTTTTCGGAACTGGAGCAGATGCTTCCGGGGAATGGAAAGGAGCCGGGAAATTCACTGTGGGAGGCTGCCGCGGCGAAGGACAGCATAGCGGACTGTATCGACGAGAAGGTTCTGACGGAGCTTATAGAAAAATGGCTCAGGGGACTTGAAAAGGAGGAGAGAATACTTTTTGTGAGGCGTTACTGGTACGGCGACGACATAAAGGAGCTTGCGCGAAGGTATATGACCACGCCGGGAAAGCTTTCCTCAAGGCTTTTCAGGCTGAGGGAAAGGCTTAGAGATTATCTTGAGAAGGAGGGGGTGCATGTATGATAAAAAAGCTTTATAACGCGATAACAAATCTTCCAGACGACATTGTCGATGAGGCAGGTGAGCCAGACCAGGCTATTCGTATTGATAAGCCGGTTCGAAGGAAAAAGCGTGTCAGAATATACGCATCACTGCTGGCAGCGGGGGCGGCATGTGTCGTCATTGCCGCGGGAGTTTTTTACCCGCAGAAATCGGGGGAGGGCAATACATCGAGTAACAATGCGTTGGGGGAAGATGGAATGGCTGCGCCGGGATATGACCAGGGTCTGCTTCTTTTGAATGTCAATTACCCGACAGCCTACAGCTTTAACGATAATGTTGAGAGAAGGGAAAGAATAGCACAAAATCCCGTGAGCGATGAATTTTATACTTCACTTTCGGACTTTGCGTACAGGACGGCAGGAGTGCTGCTTGCGGAAAATGAAAATACCTGTATTTCGCCCGTATCGCTCTACTATGCGCTCGCGGCGGCATCAGAGGGGGCGGAGGGGACAACACAGGCGGAAATGCTTGAGCTTCTCGGAGCGGCTGATAAGGACGAACTTGCTGTTCAATGTCATAACCTCTACAATGTGCTCTTTTGCGACAATGAGGTCGGAAGCCTGATAATAAAAAACTGCATAAGGTTTGCACAGGGGCTTGACGTGAGGGAGGAATATATAGAAAGGCTAGCAGACAGCTTTTACGCCGAGAGCTATTCGGTCGGAAATGAGCTGTTGTCAATAATAAATACGATAGATTTCAACGACGAGTGGGAAGTACAGTTTGATGAGAAGGCTACTGCGGCAGGCATGTTTTACCTGAGTGATGGAGGCACGGCGGAAGTCGATTTTATGAACGCTGTCCTTGATGGCGTATTCCGACGCGGTGATGGGTATGCAGGAGCGGAGCTTGGGCTGAGAAACGGCGGGAAAATGGTGTTCGTTCTTCCAGATGAGGGGCAGGATATACACAAGCTTGCTGGAACGGCAGAGGGGGTTGCCGGGCTTCTAAACGGCGGGGAAAGCTTTGTCGGGGAGGTAGTGTGGAAGCTTCCGAAATTCTCATACAGCGTGGAAACGGAACTTAAAACCGCCCTTAACAGACTCGGACTGACTGAATGTTTTATGTGGGGGGCTGATTTTTCGGGTATAGTGCAGTATGACGATGCGAATGAGGGGATATTTATTGACAGGGTTATGCAAAAGACAAGCATATCAGTGAATGAGAACGGAGTTTCCGCGTCGGCGTATACGAAGCTTGATTTTGACACGGGAGGAGTCATTGTTGACGGCAGGGCAGAGATGATACTTGACAGACCGTTTCTGTACGCGGTGGTCAATGCGGACGGGGTCGTGATATTCATGGGAATATGTGATAACCCGGAGCTGATGCAGTAGACTATAAATGCTATGAGATTTTATCCGTGATTATTTATGTTTGTTTTGGATATAATTAATGACATATATATTGACAATAAAAATATAAATATGGTACATTAGACATGGAGGCGGGCATATGTTAAAAGAATATTTGATGGATAATTATGGATATAACGAGCCGATTTTTCTAAATGACTTATCGATTGACGGTTTATCCGATAATGCTGTTCGTCAGTCTATGAAGCGGCTTGTGGCAAGTGGTTTTCTGGAAAGATATGATAATGGAATATACTATATACCAAAGCGTGGAGGCCTGCTCGGAAAGAGTTATCTCGACCCTTCCGTTGTTATTATGCGTAAATACGTAGAAAATAAATCAAATGTATATGGATATGTCACCGGTTTATCGTTTGCCAATCAATTAGGTTTGACAACGCAGATGCCGGCAGTCATAGAGGTGGTTACAAATCGTGAAGCGACCAACGGACGTATGGTTATGATTGGAAATCAGAAGGTAAAAGTGAAGAAAGCAGCAATTACGATATCGGAGGATAATGCGGAACTGCTGCAATTACTTGACAGCATCGGGCAGGCGGAAAAATATACGGAACTGACGTTGAAGGAGACTATTGAAACTATCATCATCTATATGAGAAGAAAGAGATTTACCAAGGAGCAGTTATCAGGTGTTTCGTGTACTTTAACCGGAGCCACGGCAAAAAAGATGATTGAATGGGGTATGATTTATGAATTTGCATCATGATAAAGAAGCATTTGAAGAGTTGATGATTGGTGCAGCCAATGAACTTGCAATCCCTACCAATATAATCGAAAAGGATTATTACGTTACCGTTGTACTGAAATCTTTATCGGATAAATTGACAGACATGGTGTTCAAAGGCGGAACTTCGCTTACAAAGTGTTATCAACTGTTAGACAGATTTTCAGAGGATATTGATATATCTTATACGGCAGACTCAGGCGTTCCGGGCGAAGCAAGAAAAAGACAGTTGAAAAGGGCTGTTGTTGATACTATGGAGGAATTGTCATTCCCGATTATAAATCTTGATGAAACGAGGAGCAGACGACATTACAACTGTTACAGAGCGGTATATCCTTCCATATATGAGAGTTCAGGGATATTAAAACCAGAGCTTGTTGTGGAGACATATGTGGCATTGCTTCCGTTTCCGACAACCAAGGGAATGGTTGACAATTATATATATCGTTTCCTGAAAAAAATCAATCGCCTGGATTTGGCAGAAACATATGAACTTATGCCGTTTGAAATCACAACACAGACGATAGAAAGGACATTGGCAGATAAAGTGTTTGCATTGTGTGATTACTATATGCAGGGAGAAGTTGAACGACATTCAAGACATTTGTATGATGTCTATAAGATTGTGAAATCCATAGGCATTTCAGACGAATTGGCAAGACTCACTCCGGAGGTCAGGTCGGTGCGGGCAAGGCTGCCTATTTGTCCGTCAGCAAAGGAAGATATATGTGTTGCGGATATTTTAAATGAGATAATTGAAAAACAAGTCTACAAATCAGATTATGAAGATATCACTCTGGACTTGCTGTTTGTTCCTGAAGCGTATGACACAGTAATTCAAAGCATTAAACAGCTTGCAGATAGCGGTATCTGGAATTGACACCTCAATACCGATGTAGTATCATCAGATAAAGAATAGATGATACTACATCTTTTTTGTATGCAGAAAATTATTTTGATAATAAGGCGCTCTTGAAAGAGTTGATGTACCGCCGTTTGGCGATAAAATGGAGGTTATTATGGATAAATCAGAAAGAAAAATGACGAAAATTGCGAGGGAGGTCAGCAAGTTCACCGTTCAGACGATGAAGGAGGACGGAATAGGCACGGCTGAGTTCGATTTCATACATCTGGTAAGGCACAATCCCGGCATAACGCAGGCGGCAATCCGCGGGCAGCTAAAGCTCGACAAGGGAGCTGCGGCGAGGAGAACGGCAAGTCTTGAGAGTAAGGGCTATCTGGTGCGGAAGGAAAACCCTAACGACAAGAGAAGTGCCAATCTGTATGCAACCGAGAAGGCGGAGAACCTCAAAAATTCCAAGGCTTACCTTGAGGGAATATATTACGGGTGGCTGCTTGACAAGCTTCCGAAGGAGGAGTGCGATGCTTTCGTGGAGACGCTCGGCAAGCTGTATGTTCTGAGCAAAGCCGAGAGCAGGGCGGGTTTTCCGAATTTAAGACGTATAATTGATGGTGAGGCGGAATAATGTACTTTCCTCATAAGAATAGGGAGACGGGAATATAATTATAATATCGGTGAGCGTGCCAATGCTATAATCAGAAAAATTTCTTAGTGGGGAGAGATATAATAATGGGGTTTATATGGAACATGATACAGGGTTTGTGTATGGCGATGGCTGATGCCGTGCCCGGCGTGTCGGGCGGAACAATCGCGTTTGTTATGGGTTTTTATGACAGGTTTATCGAGTCGCTTGACAACATTATCACGGGAAATAAGGAGGAGAGAAAGCGGGCTTTTATATTTCTTTTAAAGCTCGGAGCGGGCTGGGTAATCGGTTTTGTATGCACGGTGCTCGCGCTAGGCAGAGTGTTTGACAGTCATATCTATGAGCTGTGCTCGCTGTTTATCGGACTGTCGTTTTTCGCGGTTCCGATTATAGTTCACGATGAGTGGCAGACGATAAAAGGGAAATATGTGCATTTTATATTTGCAATCATAGGCGTTGCGGTCGTGGCACTCATAACATATTTCAATCAGAGACTCGCAAGAGGCAGCATGGATATATCAAGCCTCAACTTTATAAACGGCATATACGTTTTCATTGTCGCCGCGATAGCCATATCTGCGATGGTGCTTCCTGGAATTTCGGGCTCGACGATGTTACTGATATTCGGAATTTATGTTCCGATTATGAGTGCGATAAGAGGCTTTCTGCATCTCGAATTTAAGTATTTTCCGATATTGTTCATATTCGGGCTTGGAATACTCACGGGAATATTTACGAGCGTGAAGCTTCTTAGGACAGGACTTGAAAAATGCCGCTCACAGATGGTATTTCTCATTCTCGGTCTGGTAATCGGCTCCATATACGCAATCGTGACAGGACCGACAACCTTAGACACCCCACAGCCCGCCATGACCATGCAGACCTTCAGGATAGGCTTCTTCCTCCTCGGCGGCGTGATACTCGGGGCATTGCAGCTTTTAAAGAAATATATGGAGAAGGCTTCAAAATGAAGGACTAAGGTATATTACTTTATTATTTGGAGATATTAGTTCATGCAGGATTTGGGTGTCAAAACATGCCCGGCAAACTTGATTATGTATAACGTGTTATATTTATGTATATCACGACTTTTGTGAGAAGCGTAGCTGTTCTTAGGACTCTGCCTATAACCCAGCCAAAAGCAGCACGGACGCTGCTTTAGAAGCAATGCATACACGGAGGTATGCTTTGCTTCGGTGGCGCATGTATAGAAACACTCCGCAGAGTCCTTAGAACACCTAGCTTCGAACAACGGAGCTGATATGCATAAATATAACACGTTATACACGCATACTTTAAATTAGCATGTTTTGACACCCAAATCCGTCAAGTAGATAAATATATGAAGGAGGTTTTCATGGCGGAAAAAGATAAATCAGAAAAGGACCGCGACGAGATAGAGTCCTTCGGGCAGCTTTCGCTCTCCGAGAAGGATGACGAGAGCATAAAGCTCATCACGATTATCGGTGAGATAGAGGGACACGAGGTGCTCTCTAACAACTGCAAGACGACGAAGTACGAGCACCTCATTCCGATTTTTGCTCGTATAGAGGACAGCAAAAAGATAAAGGGGGCGCTCATCATAATAAATACAATCGGCGGGGATGTGTCGGCGGGGCTTGCGCTCGCGGAGATGATTGCATCGCTCAGCAAACCGACCGTGACCTTGGTTATAGGGGACAGCCACTCGATAGGGGTTCCTCTTGCGGTGGCATCGGACTACTCGTTCATCGTGCCAACCGGGACGATGCTCATTCATCCTGTGAGGATGAGCGGAACAGTTATCGGCGCGCCGCAGACCTACGATTACTTTAAGATGATACAGGACAGGATTGTGAGCTTTGTGGAGGAGCACAGCAATGCAAGGAAGGGAAGCCTTGAGAAGATGATGATGAACACGAGTATGCTGTCGAAGGATTTAGGGACGATGCTTGTCGGGGCACAGGCGGTTGAAGCAGGACTCATAGATGAAGTAGGAGGACTTGACGCTGCACTTAGTAAGATTAAGGAGCTTTCAGTTTGATTTGACCTCATAGTAAAAAAATGTTATAATTATATTAATTGCGTAAATATGTGGAGGTCGTGGATTGGAAGTGCTCAAGATAATTATCAGTGGATTGATAGATGGACTCACGGGATTTCTCCCGGTGAGCAGTTCGGGGCATTTATTGATGCTCAAGAATGTATTTGGGTTCGGCGAGGGGGACAGCATTATTTTTGATTTGTTCCTCAAGCTCGCAACTATAGTGGTGATAGTGTTCGCGTTCAGGAGGGATATATTGAAGCTGATAAGGCTTGAGAGCGGAATCTACCGCAGGCTGGCGCTTATGATACTCGCGGCGACCGTCTCGACGGGCATAGTCGGGCTGGGATGCAGGAGTTTCGCGGGCTATGCATCCGGTACGGTCATCTTTCCGGGAATATTTATGATTGTCACGGGCGTTATGCTGTTTGTGACCGACGGGATAAAAAAGGGTGAGGTGAAGATATCTGATGCCGGTCTTTTTGAAGCTGTCGTCATCGGAGGTGTTCAGGGGTTGGCGGTGCTTCCCGGGCTCTCAAGGTGCGGTATGGTCATCACGGTATGCCTGCTGTTCGGCTTTGACAGGAAGCTCACCTGGAAGTTTTCCTTCCTGTGCGCCGTGCCGTCGCTTGTGGGGACTGTAGTGCTTGACATCATGGACCTTGTGAGGTACGGAGCAGCGGATGTGGCTAACACGGGCTGGTACATACTTGCATCTGTTCTTGCAGCTGTGAGCGGATACATAGGACTTGTGCTCCTGAATCAGATATTGAAGAGGCGCCGTTTCTGCATACTCTCGGTGTACTGCCTTGCGCTTGGCGGATTCATGCTTGCATCGACGATAGTGCTGTGACAGAGTTGTGGAGCGCGGATATTTTCGTGTTTTTATGGTGAAATTTTTTACTATTGTATAAATTAGAGAAGTGAGGTAACTATAATGGCTTCAGGCAGCAGGCAGACATCACCTGAAAAAAAGAGGACGACACAGTCACAGAGGACAACGGCTGCTAGGTCCACAGCGTCTAGGGGGACGAGAACGGCATCGCATCGCACGTCATCTAAGAGAAAAAAGAAGAAAATCAACAGTGCGGCATTCAATGAAGCCGCTTTGTTTATAGCTCTGGGAGTGGCGCTCATACTTTTTATAAGCAATTTCGGACTGGCAGGCAGGGTCGGGACATTTTTTGCCGCACTGCAGTTTGGAACCTTCGGTGTTTTCGCGTACATATTTCCGATAATGCTCGTGCTCGGCACGGTAATCATGCTCAGAAAAGGAAAGAACAGCGGTGTTGCGAGGGTGAAGTTCGCCGCAGGGTTTATTGGAGCGATGTTCGTGTGCTCATTTATAGAGATGATTGCAGGCGGCTATGCCAAGGTTGAGAAGCTGTCGGATTACTATAATTTTGTGCAGCCGATGAAGAAGGGCGGCGGTATCGTCGGAGGGGCAGTCTGCTCGTTACTGACACCTGCGGTCGGTAAGGTCGGCGCGTATATCATAATTATAATATTTATAATAATAGCCATACTTATCATATCGGAGCGCTCGATTATAAAGAGTCTTACAAGCGGAAGCAAAAAGATGCTCACAAGCGCCAAGGACGATATCAACGAGTACAAGGAGGAGTCCGAGAAGAAGAGGGCTCTAAGACAGGAACAGAAAGAGCAGAAACAGCAGGAGGAACAGCAGCGCAGGCGTTTTGACAAGAAGGTAAGCGGAGTTGATTTCTCCATAGAGATACCGAGGGAGCACAAGCGCACGGACATCTTAGGGCCTAAGGTGCCAGAGTCCGAGAATATGAGAACGCAGGCTTCGGGAAAGCTCTCCGATGGAGAGGTTACGGAGGTTTTCCAGAACGAAAGATATTCCGAGAACATCATAGAGATAGAGCCTGAAAATGCTGTGAACAAGGACATTGACGGAGGCTTGTTCAATATGTCGAGGTCTGACCGCGGCAAAAAGGGCAGGGCAAAGAAGGAGACGGCTGATAACACGGCGGGTGCTGATTACGATAACGGATACGACGATGAAGCTTACGCCAATAACGATTATGACGATGCATTTAAAAGAGCCGATAACGACGATACATTTAAAGAAAACGATAGCGATAATTCGTTTGAAAGAGACAACGATGGTGCATATAATGTAACGGACTATGACGATGCTTACGGGAGCAGCTATGACGATGCCCCGACAGGAAGTGAGGTTGACGACTATACATACGGCGAGCATCTTCAGGAGCTTCCTGAGGACGACGGCATGGAGCAGTGGCAGCAGGAGAGCATAGATGCAGCAGGAAGAGCGGTGCTGAAGGATATCAGGGACGGAGTTCATGCAACTGCCGGAAATGAAAGAAAAACACAGAACATCACCACGACATCGGAGAAAGCAGGCAGAAATGTGCCGGGAGTAAACGGAACTGAGAAAACCGCCGAGCAGGTGGATGCTGAGATAAATGAGGAGCTTCGCCAGTCCGAGGAGTTGAACGAGGAGATAATAGAGAAACCTTATGAGTTTCCGCCTGTTGAGCTTCTTCACAAGGGTTCGGCGTCGAACACCACCTCGCAGAAGGAGCTGAGGGAGACTGCAATGAAGCTTCAGCAGACACTTGCCAACTTCGGTGTGAGAGTGACGGTGTCAGATGTGAGCTGCGGGCCGGCGGTTACAAGATACGAGATACAGCCTGAGCAGGGTGTGAAGGTGAGCAGGATTGTCTCACTCGCCGATGACATCAAGCTTAACCTTGCCGCTGCTGACATAAGAATAGAGGCGCCTATCCCGGGAAAGGCGGCAGTCGGAATAGAGGTTCCGAACAAGGAGACCTCCGGGGTCAGTCTCAGGGAGCTTATCGAGAGCAAGCCGTTTGAGGAGAGCAAGTCTCCTATAGCCTTCGGTGTTGGTAAGGACATTGCCGGACAGGTTGTTGTGGCAGATATTGCGAAGATGCCTCATGTGCTCATCGCGGGAGCTACAGGTTCGGGAAAATCCGTATGTATCAATACAATAATTATGAGTATTCTATACCGAGCCAAGCCGTCGGAGGTCAAGCTTATTATGATTGACCCTAAGGTGGTTGAGCTTAGTGTATATAATGGCATACCTCATCTTATGATACCTGTTGTCACAGACTCTAAGAAGGCGGCTGGAGCTCTCAACTGGGCGGTTGCCGAGATGGACGACAGATATAAGAAGTTTGCACAGGCGGGAGTGCGTGACTTAAAGGGCTATAATGCCAAAGTCGAACAACTCAAGGATATCGAGGCGGAGAACAAGCCCGCCAAGCTTCCTCAGCTTGTCATTATCATAGACGAGCTCGCAGATCTTATGATGATTGCAAAGAACGAGGTCGAGGACGCTATCGTGCGTCTTGCACAGCTTGCGAGAGCTGCCGGAATACATCTTGTCATAGCGACACAGAGACCTTCGGTAGATGTCATCACGGGACTTATCAAGGCGAATGTCCCTTCAAGAATAGCTTTTGCCGTGTCATCGGGAGTTGACTCAAGAACAATACTTGATATGGTGGGAGCCGAGAAACTCTTGGGAAAAGGAGATATGCTCTTTTCACCGGCAGGCTATCCTAAGCCTGCGAGAATACAGGGAGCGTTTGTCTCAGATGATGAGGTCAGCGCAGTGGTCGAGTTCTTGAAGGCTAACTGTGATGAGGCCGGCGGCTACCATGATGACGTAGCGCAGAAGATTAACAATCCGGCATTTGCGGAGAGCCAGGCATTCGGAAACGAGTACGACGACTATTTTGCAGAGGCGGGACGTTACCTTATTGAGAAGGGAAAAGGCTCGGTAAGCATACTTCAGAGGGTATACCGCATAGGTTTTAACAGGGCTGCGAGAATTATGGATCAGCTTGAGGAAGCCGGAGTTATGGGACCTGAGGAGGGAACCAAGCCCAGAAAGGTTCTTATGACCATGGAGGAATTTGAGGAGCTCTTAAAGAAGCTCTGAAAATAAATGAAAAACACATTACATAGTGAAAAGGAGAACACACATGAAGAGTGATATTGAAATCGCACAGAGCGCCAAAATGCGTCCAATTAAGGAAATAGCAGCCAATTTCGGTATTGAGGAGGATGACCTTGAGCTTTACGGAAAGTATAAGACAAAGCTTTCAGACGAGTATCTCAAGAGCATTGAGAACAATGAGAATGGCAAGCTGATTCTCGTCACGGCAATCAACCCAACTCCGGCAGGTGAGGGCAAGACGACAATAAGTATCGGACTTGCGGATGCACTCAACAGAATGGGTAAAAAGACGATGGTTGCACTCAGAGAGCCGTCACTCGGACCATGTTTCGGTGTGAAGGGCGGCGCAGCGGGCGGTGGTTACGCACAGGTTGTGCCTATGGAGGAGCTTAATCTTCATTTTACGGGTGATTTCCACGCCATAACATCGGCGAACAATCTCCTTGCAGCTATGCTTGACAATCATATTCAGCAGGGCAATGCTCTTCAGATTGACACAAGACAGATTGTGTGGAAGAGATGCCTTGACATGAACGACAGAGTGTTAAGAAATGTGGTTGTCGGTCTTGGTGCCAAGGCTGACGGCTTTGTGAGAGAAGACCATTTTGTAATTACCGTTGCGACGGAGATAATGGCTATCCTCTGTCTTGCAAGTGACATGGATGATCTAAAGGAGAGACTCGGCAGGATAATTGTAGCATACAATTATGCAGGAGAGCCTGTCACGGCGGCAGACTTGAAGGCTGTCGGGGCGATGGCAGCACTTTTAAAGGACGCAATCAAGCCTAACATGATACAGACACTCGAGGGTACACCGGCGCTTGTACATGGTGGACCGTTTGCGAATATCGCACATGGCTGCAACAGTGTCAGAGCGACAAAGGCTGCTTTAAAGATGGCGGATTATGTTGTGACCGAGGCTGGCTTCGGTGCAGACCTTGGAGCTGAGAAGTTCATTGACATCAAGTGCCGCAAGGCGGGCATCGCACCGGATGCGGTAGTCATCCTTGCGACAGTGAAGGCACTCAAGTATAATGGCGGCGTAAAGAAGGATGAGCTTGCCGCTCCGAACCTTGAAGCTGTTAAGAAGGGTATCGTGAACCTTGACAAGCATATTGAGAATCTTCACGCTTTCGGAGTGCCGGTTGTGGTTACACTCAATTCCTTCCTCACGGACACGGAAGAAGAGTATGAATTTATCAAGAAGCACTGCGAGGACATGGGCTGTGAGTTCGCACTTGCCAAGGTATGGGCAGAGGGCGGCAAGGGCGGCTGTGAGCTCGCTGACAAGGTTATAAAGACCATAGAGAACAAGAAGAGCGAGCTTGCGTTCACCTATGAGCTTGACGCTCCGTTAAAGGATAAGATTGAGGCCATCGCCACGAAGGTTTACGGCGCAGGCTCCGTTAGCTATTCAGCCGAGGCTTCGAGAATGTTGAAGAAGCTTGAGAAGCTGGGCTACGGAAATCTTCCTGTATGTATGGCAAAGAACCAGTATTCACTCTCTGATGACCCTAATGCACTTGGACGCCCGGAGGGCTTCAACGTGAATATCCGTGAGGTCTATGTTAACGCCGGGGCAGGCTTCGTCGTGGCGATAACGGGAACGGTTATGACCATGCCCGGACTTCCTAAGGTTCCCGCCGCTGAGGGCATTGACGTGGTTGACGATAAGATTGTGGGACTGTTCTAATAAAGATATGGAAAATCAATAAAGCGGGGCTCATAAACAGCAGGAGCTTCGAAATTCGGAAATTTGGAATGGAGATTTATATGGAGAACTTTTGTGTCAGGGATATAGTCAATGCCACAGGTGGAAGATTGTTATGCGGCGATGAGAATACTAAGATATATAATTTTGCGACCAATTCGGGAAAATCTGAGCCTGGACTTATGTTCGCTCCGATAGTCGGTGAGAGGGTTGACGGGCATAAGTATATTGGAAACGCTTTTGAGTGCGGCGCATCGGCGGCTCTGACACAGTGGGAGGAGGCTGTCCGTGGACTGGTTGACGGCTGGCAGGCAGCAGGCGAAACAGCAAGGCCTGTCGTGCTCGTGGAGGATTCCGTGAGAGCCATGCAGCTTGTCGCAAGGGCTTATGAGAGCAGGCTTAATCTCAAAAAGGTGGGAGTGACGGGAAGCGTCGGAAAGACGACCACCAAGGAGATGATTGCCTGTGCTTTGTCGGGGGGGCTTAAGGTGTTTAAGACAGCGGGCAACGCCAACAGCCAGATAGGTGTCCCGGTTACGCTGATGAATATAGCACCTGACGATGAGGCTGCGGTTATAGAGATGGGAATGAGCGAGGAGGGCGAGATGCAGCGCCTCGCCACACTCCTCTCACTGAATGCCGCTGTTATGACCAATATCGGTGTCAGTCACATAGAGCAGCTCGGCTCACAGGAGAACATACTCCGCGAAAAGTGGCATATAACGGATGCACTTGCCGACGGAGGACATATTTTCCTTAACGGGGACGATGTGTTTTTGAGGGAGCGCGCGAAGCTCTGCCGGGACGATTATCAGGCAGTATTTGGTGCGGACGATAAAAGAGGGCTTCATATAGTAACCTTCGGTCATGCGTCCGACTGCGACTACAGGGCAGAGAATGTGTGCACGGACGCAGATGGCGTCGATTTTGACATGGTTCACAATGATACACGGATACAGGTAAGGCTCAATGTGCTCGGAAGCCATAATGTCAATAATGCTCTTGTGGCGCTCGCGGTGGCAGAGTATTTCGGTGTGGATTTGAAGGCGGCTGCGGCGGCACTCGAGGGATATACGGGCGTAGCCATGAGACAGCAGATTACAAAAAAAGAGGGAATTACCTATATAGATGACTCCTACAATGCGAGTCCTGACTCTATGAAGGCGGGACTTGGCGTTCTTAGCCAGATGCCGGCAAGTTACAGGGTTGCCGTTCTCGCGGATATGCTTGAGCTCGGAGAGAATACGAAGGAGTATCACAGACAGGTGGGTGAATATGCCGGACAGAGCAAGGTCGATGAGCTGCTTCTGTACGGTGAGCTTTCGAAGTACATAGGCTATGGGGCAGAGCAGTATGTCAAGAGAATAAGGCATTTTGACTCGCTTGACGATATAAAGGAATATCTTAAAGATACCTTGAAGCCTGACACGGCGGTGCTGTTTAAGGGTTCAAGGGGAATGAAGCTCAATGAGGTCGTTGACGGGCTTATAAAATAATGCGTGATATAAAAGGAGAACTGACATGACATTAAAGGAATTGATTTCAGAGCTTGATTACACATTGTATAATGGCAGTGAGGATATTGAGATTACGGAGCTCGTCTGCGACTCGAGAAAGCTTGTAAAGGGATGCCTTTTTGTATGCATTAAGGGAACAGTTTTTGATGGTCATGATTTTATAGATGAGGCGATTAAGCAGGGGGCTGCCGCGATTATTACGGAGCATGAGGTTGAGATTACCGATAATAGAAAAGATACGGCTTTTATTGCAGCGGCTGACTGCAGGAACACGCTTGCGCTTGTATCAGCGGCGTATTTCGGTCATCCTGCCAAGAGATTATTTACGATAGGAATTACGGGCACGAAGGGAAAGACCACGACGGCATTCATGGTTCGCGAGATACTTGAAAGCTGTGGCTATAAGACGGGACTTATCGGTACCATCGAGATTATAACAGGCTCCAGACATATTGAGTCGGCGAATACTACGCCGGAATCCTACGATGTGCAGAGATATTTTAAGGAGATGGCTGACAACGGCTGCCGGTGTGTTGTCATGGAGGTGTCCTCGCAGGCTCTTATGATGAAAAGATGTGCGGGCATCATGTTCGACATAGGTGTTTTCACTAATCTCGAGCCCGACCATATTGGACCTAATGAGCACGCGAGCTTTGAGGACTATATGCACTGCAAGGGGCTCCTTTTTAAACAGTGCAGGACGGGCATCGTCAATTTCGACGATGAGCACACCTCGCAGGTATTAGAGGGACACACCTGCCTTGTTGAGACCTACGGGCTTAACGAGGGTGCCGGTATGCGAGCCGTGAATATCCAGTATATACATGAGCCGGGACATATCAGCACGGAGTACGATATAGAAGGTGAGAAGCTTCATATCAAGCTTTCGCTTCCGGGCAGATTCAGCGTGTACAATTCACTCTGCGCCGTTGCCGTCACAAGACATTTAAAGGTCGATGAGGAGAAACTCAAGGAGGCTCTTCTGACCGTTGCGGTCAAGGGAAGAGTGGAACCTGTGAAGGTTTCTGACAAATTCATTCTTATGATTGACTACGCGCACAATGCCATGAGCTTGAAGAGTATTCTCGAGACGCTCAGGGAGTATAATCCTAAGAGGATTGTGAGCGTCTTCGGCTGTGGCGGAAACCGCTCTAAGCTTCGCCGCTATGAGATGGGTGAGGTATCGGGAAAACTTGCGGATTTCACGATAATAACCTCGGATAATCCAAGATATGAGGATCCGCTTGATATTATCGCAGACATAAGAGGCAGCATAGAAAAGACGGGCGGCGAATTTATAGAAATTCCTGACCGCAAGGAGGCTATCCGCTATGCGATAGAGCATGGCAGGGAGGGCGATATAATCGTGCTCGCAGGAAAGGGACACGAGGACTATCAGGAGATTAAGGGTGTGAAATACCCTATGGACGAGAGAGTGCTTATAAAGGAAGTGCTTGAGGAAATGAGTGCCGCTGCGAAGCAGTGACATGGGGGCTTAAAATGTGGTTTGCAGATATCATAGTTGATATTTCCGTTGATAAACTTGATAAGACATTCCAGTACATTCTGCCTGATGAGCTTTTAGGAAGTGTTGAGATAGGCTCTCAGGTAAATGTTCCCTTCGGAAACAGAAGGATAACGGGCTATGTGGTCAATATCACGGACGAGGCTGAGTTCGACGTGAACAGAATGAAGCCCATCGAGTCGCTTGTCGGCAATGCGGTGTCCATAGACGGGCGCATGATAAAGCTCGCCTACTGGATGAAGCACAACTACGGCTCCACCATCAATCAGGCACTAAAGACCGTTCTGCCGGTCAAGGAGACCGTGAGGGAAAAGACGCAGAGCACCATCTCGCTGTCGGAGGAGTACAGTTCTGACGATGAAAAGGTCACTGCATTTCTGACCGAGTGTGAGAAAAAGCACTATGCAGCAAAGCAGAGGCTTGTCGAGGCTCTTTTTAGGGACGGTGTGCTCGACGAGAGCATGATAAAATCGAAGCTTAACATATCTGCGTCCACAATCACTGCGCTCATAAAACAGGGCGTGATTGTTAAGGACGATAACCTGGTTTACCGAAACCCGATTAACAGAGAGTACGCTCCTACTGCTAAGTGTCAGCTAAATCCTGAACAGAGCTATGTGGCAGATTCAATTATTGCGGACTACGATGCCGGAAAGCGCGCGACCTACCTTATAAAAGGTGTAACGGGCAGCGGCAAGACCGAGGTGTATCTGGAAATAATCGAGCATGTGCTGTCGATGGACAGACAAGTTATCATGCTTATTCCTGAGATTGCACTTACCTACCAGACTGTTATGCGCTTTTACAGGCGGTTCGGAAATCAGGTTTCGATACTCAATTCGCGAATGTCAAAGGGAGAGCGCTATGACCAGTATCTGCGCGCAAAAAGGGGCGAGATAAATATTATGATCGGCCCGCGTTCGGCACTTTTTACGCCGTTTGACAGGCTTGGGCTTGTTGTCATAGATGAGGAGCATGAGGGGGCGTATAAGAGCGATACGGTGCCTAAGTATCACGCGAGGGAGACAGCTATTGAGCTGGCATCAATGTGTGGAGCATCGGTTATTCTCGGCTCTGCGACACCGTCGGTAGATGCCTACTATAAAGCGAGAAGCGGCGAGTATAAGCTTTTTGTGCTTGACAACAGAGCCGGGGAGAGCATACTTCCTAAGGTCGAGACGGTAGATCTGCGCGAGGAATTAAAGAGCGGGAACAAATCAATATTCAGCAGGAAGCTTAAAAAGCTTATGGAGGAGCGCCTTGCAAATAAGGAGCAGATTATGCTCTTTTTGAACAGGCGCGGCTATGTCGGATTTATTAATTGCAGAGAGTGCGGACATGTGATAAAATGTCCTCATTGTGATATCGCGCTGACGGCGCACAACAACGGCAGGCTTGTATGCCATTACTGCGGCTACAGCGAGCCGGACAAGAAACTGTGCCCGAAATGTGGGTCAAAATATATAGGCGGTTTCAAGGTGGGAACCGAGAAGATAGAGCAGGCGGTAAAGGATACCTTTCCAACGGCGCGTGTTCTTCGCATGGATTTTGACACGACCAAGGGCAAGGATGGTCACGAGAAGATACTTGAGGAGTTCGCAGGCGGCAATGCCGATATACTTGTCGGCACCCAGATGATAGTGAAGGGACATGATTTTCCTAATGTCACCCTCATGGGAATACTTCTCGCGGATTTGTCGCTCTACTCGTCGGATTTCAGGGCGCAGGAGAGAACCTTTGAGCTTCTTACGCAGGCGGCAGGAAGGGCAGGGCGCGGAACGAAGCGCGGCAACGTCGTTATACAGTCGTACGACCCGTCACATTACAGTATTCAGACCGCCATGCATCACGATTACGATGGCTTTTATGAGCAGGAGATAATGTACAGGGAACTCATGGATTATCCGCCCGTGTCCAATCTTCTGACGGTGAAGGTCTCGTCAAAATATGAGCCATTTGCGAATGATGCACCTATGTGGCTTTTGAATGTGGCGACTAGGAAATTCGAAAAAATATGCAAAGACACCGGGCTGGAAATGCCGCAGGCTATAGGCCCGTCGAGGGCTTCGGTTTATAAACTTAATGATATTTTTTCGGTTCTTTTATTTTTTAAACATAAACAGTACACAGTTCTGACACAGGTTAAGGATATACTAGAGATGTATATAAGGGAACATGAGCAGGACTTCAAGATGGTGAGTGTGCAGTTTGATTTTAACCAGTAAGATATTAATAAGAAAAGAGGAAAATAAAATGGCACTTAGACAGATTAGAACAATCGGAGACCCTTGCCTTAACAAGGTATGCAGGGAGGTAGAAGAGGTTAACGATCGTACACTTACACTTATTGATGACATGCTCGACACAATGTATGAAGCTGACGGTGTGGGGCTTGCGGCACCGCAGGTGGGAGTTTTAAAGAGAATAGTTGTCATTGATGTCGGAGATGGTCCGATTGTGATGATTAATCCTGAAATTCTTGAGACGAGCGGAAGCCAGACGGGAAGCGAGGGCTGCCTTAGTGTTCCGGGCAAGGCGGGAAATGTGACGAGACCTAACTATGTCAAGGCCAAGGCTTACGACGAGGAGATGAACGAGTATATCATAGAGGGAGAGGAGCTTCTTGCACGCGCTATATGCCATGAGCTCGCACATCTGGACGGACATCTCTACACGGAGCTTGTCGAGGGCGATCTCGTTGACACGGAGTCGGCAGAGGATAAGAAGAAAAAGCACAGAAAGTAAATTTATTTTAATATATAGGTCACTGCATGGCGGTGATGAAGCAGTTATTATGGAGGATTTAGATGAGAGTAGTCTTTATGGGAACGCCGGATTTCGCCGTTGGAACTTTAAAGGAGCTTATTTCGGCGGGGCATGAGGTGGCAGCGGTCGTCACACAGCCCGACAAGCCGAAGGGCAGGGGAAAAGAGCTTCTTATGACACCTGTCAAGGCGGAGGCATTGGCACATGGAATACCGGTATACCAGCCGGAAAAAATAAGAAAGAACGAGGAATTTCTGGAGGAACTGAAAAAAATCAATCCCGATGTGATAGTCGTTGTCGCATTCGGACAACTTCTTCCGGTGAGCGTATTAACGCTTCCCAGGTACGGCTGCATAAATGTACACGCATCACTTCTTCCGATGTACCGCGGTGCCGCACCTTTGCAGTGGGTCATCATAAACGGTGAGAAGGTCAGCGGTGTCACGACAATGCAGATGGACAAGGGGCTTGACACGGGCGACATGCTCTTAAAGGAGGCGGTTGAGATTGCTCCTAAGGAGACCTATGAGACCTATCACGATAAGCTCATGGTTGTCGGTGCGAAGCTTCTTATTAAGACACTCGAAGGCATGGAAGCCGGGACGATCACTCCGGTGAAGCAGGAAGGGGATACCTGTTACGCCTCCATGATAGACAAGAGCCTCGGCAATCTTGACTTTACAAGACCCGCCGTGGAGCTCGAGAGACTTATGAGAGGACTTGACCCTGCTCCGGCGGCCTATACCTTCCTTGAAGGAAAGATGTTAAAGCTCTTCGGTGCAGACGTCGTCGGTTCGGGCGAGGAATACAGACCGTCCGAATGCGGAATAATAACCAACGTAACCAAAAACACCTTCGACATTACAACCGGCGCAGGCATGCTCAGAGTGAACGAGGTGCAGCTCGAGGGCAAGAAGCGCATGGACACAGCGGCTTTTCTGCGCGGCTATAAGCTGGCAGAAGGAGTTGTGTTAAAAAACACTAGATAGAGGTAAATACTCTAAACTCTAATTTAATGAACAGTTGTGCAATTTTTTCTATATTGCAAGCTGGGTACTTTGTAGCCATCGGCGTTTGGCGGCTGTTATTTAGCCGCTTATGCGCCGCTATGTGCTACAATGTAGCGAGAGCGTGCCCAGCGGTAATATAGAAAAAATTGCACAACGTCCGTTATTAAATATTTTTTCATGGAAAGGACTGATACACATGGCATTAGCTTATTACTCATACGGCTACGGCTATGACCCGACATGGTTTTTGCTTATCATCACGGGTATCATAGCAATAGTGGCACAAATCCGTGTCTCCTCAAGCTTTGCTAAGTATAGCAAAGTACAGAGCCGTACAGGGCTTACGGGGGCTGAGGCGGCGGAGAGAATACTTCACTCAAAGGGAATATACGACGTGAGAATACAGCACATAGCAGGAAACCTCACGGACAATTACAATCCGACGGACAAGACGCTCAATCTGTCAGATGCCACCTATAATTCACGCTCGGTGGCAGCGATAGGCGTTGCGGCACATGAGTGCGGACACGCCATACAGCATGACGAGGGATATTCGTTTTTAAGATTCAGGACGATGCTTTTCCCTATCGCAAGCTTTGGTTCACAGTTTTCGTTTATACTTATTTTGCTTGGACTTTTCTTTGGTTCATTTAGCATGCTTATTGATATAGGCATCATACTTTTCTCGTTTGCAGTGCTCTTTCAGATTGTGACACTGCCGGTAGAGTTCAACGCTTCATCGAGGGCACTCACGCTGCTGGCTGATAACGGTATACTCTACGACGGAGAGGTGGAGCAGACGAAGAAGGTTCTTAGTGCGGCAGCGATGACTTATGTGGCAAGTGCTGCCACAGCCATCATACAGCTTGCAAGATTACTTATGCTGAGAGGAAGAAATCGTGACTAATACGATAAATGAAAGAGAGATAGCCCTTGATATTCTCATGGAAGTGAATGAGAAGGAGCAGTATATACATGTTCTTTTGAATGAGGCACTCCGCAAATACCAGTATCTCGAGAAAAATGAGAGGGCATTCATCTCAAGACTTGTAAAGGGAACAATGGAACGCAGACTGACACTTGATTATGTAATTAACCAAGTGTCTTCTGTGCGTGTAAATAAGATGAAGCCGCTTATAAGAAATCTTATGCGTATGAGTGTGTACCAGATGATGTACATGGAGCAGGTTCCGGTGAGTGCTGTCTGCAATGAGGCTGTGAAGCTTGCCAAGAAGAGAAAATTCAACAACCTGAGCGGCTTTGTGAACGGTGTGTTAAGAAATATAAGCAGACAGCTCGCACAGATGGAGCTCCCTGACGATTACAGCATAAAATATTCTGTTCCGCAGGAGCTGATTGACATGCTGACGTCGGCTTACGGCAAGGAGGCTGTGAAGCTTATGCTTGAGAGCTTTTTGAAGGAGCATGCGGTATCGGCTGTGACGAACACGGTGAGAGTTTCGAAGAAGGAGTTAGTTGAAAGACTGACAGCACAGGGAATTACCGTGAAGGATGCGCCTTATGTGAAGGACGCCTTTATATTATCTGACTATAATTATCTTGACGATATACAGGAATTTGGCGAGGGTCTGTTTAATATACAGGACATAAGCAGCATGTTAGCAGGTGTGATAGCAGCGCCGGATAAGGACAGCACGGTGCTCGATGTGTGTGCCGCTCCCGGCGGAAAGAGCATATTTGCAGCGCTTACGATGGGTGGAACCGGCCATGTCATATCCAGAGACGTTTCCGAGAGAAAGACGGAGCAGATAGTGGAGAATGTGGAGAGGCTTGGTTTTGACAGTGTGACGGTGGAGATTGCAGATGCCGCCATGCACAATGTGGGTGACGACGATAGTGCGGATATGCTTCTTGCCGATCTGCCATGTTCAGGACTCGGTATAATTGGAAGAAAGCCTGACATAAAATATAATGTAAGCAAGGATAAAATTGCAGGGATAGTAAGCTTGCAGAGAAGTATTTTAGATTCAGTGTGCAGTTATGTAAAACATGGTGGGTATATAGTGTACTCTACATGTACGCTTAATCCTCAGGAAAATGAGGAAAATGTACGATATATTAAGAGCAAAGGATTTGAGACGGTTGATATATCGGCGTCGCTTCCTGATGGACTCATAGAGGATGCCAAAAAAGCAGGAGACATATTTTATGACAAGCTTGTGAAGGATGCGGCTGATGGTATGCTTACACTTATTCCGGGCGTTTATGAATGTGATGGCTTTTTTGTGGCAAAGCTTAAAAGGATATAGGAAAACGGAGAACAAAAATGGATAACGGTATGACAGAAAATGGTCTGAAGCTTCCGTATGACGATATTAAATCACTCACAAAGCCGGAGCTTATAGAGCTTATAGACGTACTAGGTGAGAAAAAATTCAGGGCTGTGCAGGTGTACGACTGGATTCACAAAAAACTGATAACAGATTACGACGATATGAAAAATGTCCCTAAGCTGTTGAAGGAGAAACTGGCAGGCATAAGCCCGCTCACTGTGGTGACGCAGGTTGACAAGCAGGTGTCTGCGATAGATGGTACGGCAAAGTACCTCTTTAAGCTGACGGACGGCAATCTCATAGAGAGTGTGCTTATGAGATATCGTTTTGGAAATTCGGTATGTATCTCCTCTCAGGCGGGGTGCCGCATGGGCTGCAGATTCTGTGCCTCGACACTTAACGGTCTCTCAAGAAGCCTTCTGCCGTCGGAGATGCTTGACCAGATATACAGAATACAGGCGGATACAGGCGAGAGAGTATCTCATGTCGTTATTATGGGAACCGGAGAGCCGTTTGACAATTATGACAATGTCAGAAGATTTATAACGCTGCTCACGGACGAGAACGGAATTAACATCGGTGCGAGAAACCTGACGATATCAACCTGTGGAATTGTGCCAAGGATAAGGCAGTTTGCTGACGAACAGCTTCAGGTTAATCTTGCAATCTCCCTTCATGCACCGAATGATGAGCTTAGAAAGACGCTGATGCCTGTAGCAAACAAGTATTCGCTTGAGGAGCTTATGGATGCATGCAGGTATTATGTGGATAAGACCTCGAGAAGAATTACATATGAATATAGTCTTGTCAAAGGGGTGAACGACGGCAGGGAGCAGGCGATGGAACTTATACATCTTATAAAGGGTATGAACTGCCATGTGAACCTTATACCGGTAAATCCGATAAAGGAGAGGGATTTTAAGCAGACGGAAGGCCCGCAGATAAGCAATTTTAAAAATCTTCTTGAAAAAAATGGGATTGCATGTACAATAAGAAGAGAGATGGGAAGAGATATTGACGGTGCCTGCGGACAGTTACGCAAAAGCCGTTTAGACGAAGAGAACGCGGAATAAATAGATACGCGTGGAGGAATGTAATGAGGGCATATGCAGCTACAGATGTTGGCAGAGTAAGAGAGGTTAATCAGGATTATATATATTGCAGTCTGAAACCTGTAGGCAAGCTCCCGAATCTGTTTTTGGTGGCAGACGGCATGGGAGGCCATAAGGCGGGTGACCTTGCTTCACGATATACAGTGGAGTCTTTGATAAATAATATCGAGAATTCGCGTTCAGACAATCCCATAACCATAATCAATGACGCCATTGTTAATGCTAATAAGCAGTTGCTTTTAAAGGCGGCAGAGTCTGAGGAGTACTCAGGGATGGGGACTACTTTGGTTGTGTGCACAATTATCGGGGAATCAATGTATGTTGCTAATGTGGGAGACAGCAGATTATATTTATATGACGGTAAGCTTTCTCAGATTACGAGAGACCACTCTCTTGTGGAGGAGATGGTTGCACTGGGCAGGCTTAATCGTGACGAAGCACGCAGGCATGAGAAAAAGAATGTGATTACCAGGGCTATCGGCGGAGCCAAAGAAGTTATGGCTGATTTCTTCGAGGCGGAGCTGACTGCCGGAAACAGAATTATTATGTGCTCTGATGGACTGAGCAATATGGTGGATGACAACGAGATTGAAGAGATTATATCATCCGGCTTAGACATCGAGGACAAGACAAGAAAGCTGTTAGACAGGGCGAATGAGAATGGCGGAAAAGATAATATAGCTGTTGTCATTATAGAGCTCTGATGGGAGGATTAATATGTTAAAGCCAGGAATGTTTATAGCGGACAGATATGAGATTCTCGGAAAAATAGGTTCCGGTGGAATGTCAGATGTCTATAAGGCAAAGGATCATAAGTTAAACAGGCATGTGGCAATAAAGGTTTTAAAGCCGGAGTTCAGCGAGGACAGGTCTTTTGTGACCAAGTTCCGTGTGGAGGCTCAGTCCGCCGCAGGACTTATACATGCTAATATTGTGAATGTATATGATGTCGGTGATGAGGACGGAATATACTATATTGTCATGGAGCTTGTAGAGGGAATAACCCTAAAGAAATATATAGAAAAGAAGGGCAGGCTTGGAGTCAGGGAGTCTGTCAGCATTGCCATTCAGGTTGCACAGGGAATTGAGGCGGCTCATAACCACCATATCGTTCACCGTGATATCAAGCCGCAGAATATTATAATTTCAAAGGAAGGCAAGGTAAAGGTAACGGACTTTGGTATAGCGAGGGCTGCAACCTCCAACACAATTAATTCCAATGCCATGGGTTCGGTACACTATATTTCTCCTGAGCAGGCAAGAGGCGGTTACAGCGATGAGAAGAGTGATATATATTCCTTTGGTATAATGTTGTATGAGATGCTGACCGGAAGAGTGCCATTCGAGGGAGACACAACGGTGTCCGTTGCGCTTCAGCACATTCAGGATGATATAGTATCTCCGGCAAAGCTTGTTCCGGGTATTCCTATCAGCGTGGAGAAGATTGTACTCAAGTGTACACAAAAGAGGACGGAGAGACGTTATCAGAATATGTCAGATCTCATAGCAGACCTCAAACATTCACTTGTCGCACCTGATGAGGATTTTGTTGTTATGCGCCCGGTTGCAAGCAATGGACCGACGAAGATGATTACGGAAGATGAGCTTGACATGATACATCAGATGTCTGCGATCAAGTCCGCAAATATGACAAGCAGAAGGAATAATGATGAGTATGATATAGATGATGAGGACGAAGAAACTGACGATGTCAGTGACAACCGTGATTTAGACGAAGAAGATGATGATTACGATGACGATGAGCGCAGCAAAAGCTCGACTGTTGATAAGGTAATAACCGCTCTCGGAATATCCGTGGCAGTTATAATCGTTATAATTACCATTTTTATAATTATGAAGATGGTTTCGGTTCTCTCGGGAAACAGCAATAAAGGAAACAACAGCCAGACGGCTGCACAGACGACGCAGGAGAGCGACGGAAGAGTTGAGGTTCCCCCTGTGACGGGAAAAAATTATGAGGAAGCCCAGAAAATGCTTTATGAGCGCAATCTCGGCGTGAAGCTGACATACGATAATTCATCCTACGATGCCGGAATGGTAATTGAACAGAATGTTGCAGCGGGAAGCAGGGTTAAGGAGCATACTACAATTGTGCTGACCGTAAGCAGCGGACCGGAGTCTTTTTCAATGATTAATGTTGATGATATGACTGAGGATGATGCAACGGAGGCACTGCAGGAACTTGGACTCAAGGTTAAGACAGAATATGTCGTGAGTTCCGAGGTTGAACAGTTCCATGTTGTGAGCTCAACGCCAAAGCATCTGGCAAAGGTAAAACAGGGTGATGAGGTAACGCTTTACATCAGCATGGGAGATGGAAAGGTGTACACAGAGGTGCCTAATCTTCTTGGAATGACTGAGGATGAGGCGACATCGGCGATTGTCTCTAGTGGATTTGTGGTTGGTTCTATCAAAAGAGAGGGCAGCCGGACGGTTGAAGCTGGTCATGTTATTGCACAGAGCGGTCCGACAGCCGGTGAGAAGGCGGCTGAAGGTTCCACAATCAATTTTGTTGTGAGTACGGGAGCTGATTCATCAGTCAGGTATGTATATTTGTCAAAGACAGTGCTTGTTGACGATTTGACATCAGGAAACAATAAAGTTCCTGAAGATGCAACATTTATCAGGCTTAGCTTTGTACTTGCACAGAATGGAAATGAGAAGAATATTGCCTCACAGGAATATACCTCATATGCAGGAATGACCGAGAAGTCCATTCAGGTGAGGGAGACACTTTCGGATTTTACCAAGGGAAACGCCGAACTGAGGGTGTTCGCTTATTATGTATCGCCTTCATCTGAACAGACGGTACAGTTGTGTACACTTGACGTTACGTTGACTGAATAGTGGGATATGATATATATGCAGGGTAAGATAATCAAAGGAATTGCCGGCTTTTACTATGTGCATGCAGCCGGCAGGGGAACGTATGAGTGCAAGGCCAAGGGCGGTTTCAGAAATCAGAATATAAAGCCTCTGGTTGGAGACAATGTCGAGTTTGACATTGTGGATGATGAAAAGTTTCTCGGAAATATTGTAAAGATACTTCCGAGGAGCAGCCGGATGATAAGACCGGCTGTCGCCAATGTTGACCAGGCGTTACTGGTGTTTGCGATATCGTTCCCGGCACCTAATCTGAGGCTGCTTGACAGCTTTCTCGTTATGATGGAGGGCTATGAGCTGCCGACGATAATATGCTTTAACAAGATTGACGAGTCGGAGGAGCCTGAGCTTGAGCGGCTTTCGTATATATATAAGAGGAGCGGAAGCCGTGTGATGTTTACGAGCACAGTGACAGGTGAAGGAATTGAGGAGCTGAGAGAGCTTCTTGCCGGACATACCACAGCACTTGCCGGCCCGTCGGGGGTAGGCAAGTCGTCGATACTCAATGCCATTGTGGAGGACGTGCACATGGAGACCGGAAGCATCAGCGATAAGATAGGGCGCGGACGCCATACGACAAGACATTCTGAGGTGTTTGTGCTGGATGATGAGAGTTATATTCTGGATACACCGGGTTTTACCTCACTGTCGGTCATGGTTGATGACAAGTCAAAGCTTAGATTTTATATTCCGGAATTTGATGAGTATGAGGGCAGGTGCAGGTTTGCGGGGTGTGTTCATGTGAATGAACCCGACTGTGCAGTAAAGCATGCTGTCGAACAGGGAATGATAGCTTTACACAGATATGAGAGCTATGTTGATATGTACCACGAGCTCGAGAATAATAAAAAAGATAGAAAATAAAAACTCATGGAGCTATATAAGCTCCATGAGTTTTTTTACATTGTCTGATGCATTGCCCTTAAAGACGGTTGAGCCCGCCACAATTATATTTGCGCCTGCGGCACTTATCTCGCTGATGTTCTCGAAATTGACACCGCCGTCAACCTCAATGTCAAAGGCAAGTCCAAGTTCATCACGCATGCGGGCGGTTTCTCTGAGCTTGTCAAGGGAACTCTCGATAAATTTCTGACCGCCAAAGCCGGGATTCACGCTCATTATGAGAACCATATCAGCAAGAGGCATAAGTTCCCTGATGTCACTTAGCGGAGTGGCAGGGTTTAAGGTGATGCCTGCACGGACACCGAGCTCCTTTATGCGTTTCAGGGTATTGGCAGGATTCTCACATGCCTCAACATGAATGGTGATTATATCGGCTCCGAGAGAGACAAATTCTTCCACATAACGTATGGGTTCCTCTATCATAAGATGTACATCAAAAATCTTATTCGTGACGGAACGTATGGATTTTATTATCGGCATTCCGAATGAGATGCTGGGAACAAAAATTCCGTCCATGACATCTATATGAATATATTCTGCTCCTGCTTCGTCAATGGTTCGTATATCACGCGCGAGATTACCGAAATCGGCAGACAGAATGGAGGGTGATAAAATTTTCTTGTAATTCATGTGTGCAGCTCCTTTATATATTGAGGTCATTCTGAACAGGTCTGTAAAATAGTCTCCGAACTTCGTCAGGGTCTTTTGTCTGTGCAAGTATCCACATAAGCTTCGTCACTATGGCTTCGGTCGTCATATCGTATGCTTCCATGAGGCGGTATTTCTTTTTAATGACCTGACCGACCATATACACTGACATGTCACTGCCCTCATGCGGAACCTGTGTGGTCATGACAAGCGCCTTGCCACAAGCTATCCAGTCTGCAACAGCGTCCACGAAACTCTCATTGTCATAGCAGGGAATACCGCCGACACCGAAGCTCTCAACCACGAGACCATCGTAATGCTCCTTCAGAAATGAGAAGATATCAGGGTTCATGCCAGGTACAAGGCGCAGGACGAATACCTTAGGGTCGAGGCTGGTGTAAAAATCCGGGCCATCCTCGGACACCTTTTCTTCTATATAATATCTCACCCGTCGGTCGCGTACCAGTGCAATCTCAGGAAAGTCAATGCTCTTGAATGCGTTGAAGCTCTTTGTGTGGGTTTTTCGCGCACGCGTTCCGAGGATAACCTTGTTGTCGAACAGCAGATGTACGCCATGGGCGCGCTCGTCACAGGCAAACACAATAGCATTTAGCAGGTTGCTTCTTGCATCTGAGTCAACCGATGCAAGAGGGCGCTGTGAACCTGTTATAACAATCGGTTTCATGCTGTTTTGAACCATGTAAGAGAGCGCTGCGGCAGTGTATGCCATGGTATCGGTGCCATGGGTTATGACAAAGCCGTCATAGGGGCAGTAGTGCTCCTTGAGACATTTTACCATCGCAATCCAGTGCTGATAACAGATATTGGTACTGTCGAGATTGAAGAGACCATAGGTTGTTATGGAGCATATCTCGTCCACCTCCGGGATATACTCGAGTATTTCCTCGGAGGTTACGGAAGGTGCCAGACCATCAACAGTCTGTTTGGATGCTATCGTGCCGCCGGTTGTAATCAATAGGATTTTTTTCATGCTGGCTAATCTCCGTTTCGCCGCCCTGCGGCGTGAATAATAAATGAAGCGCTTATTTATACATTGAAGCGGAAAAGAACTACATCTCCGTCCTTCACAACATAGTCTTTGCCTTCAAGACCTACAAGACCTTTTTCCTTTGCAACAGTGTAGGAACCACAGTCAAGGAGATCCTGATAGTTGACAACCTCGGCACGGATAAAGCCACGCTCAAAATCGCTGTGTATCTTTCCGGCAGCCTGAGGAGCCTTGGTTCCCTTGGTGATAGTCCAGGCTCTGGTCTCTGTAGGACCGGCAGTGAGATAGCTTATAAGTCCGAGAAGAGAGTAGCTGGCTCTTATCAGCTTATCAAGACCTGACTCGGATAAGCCAAGGTCTGCTAAAAATTCCTTCTTGTCCGCGTCATCAAGTTCGGAAATCTCCTCCTCAATCTTGGCACATACGACGAACACTTCACTGCCTTCCGATTCAGCGAATCTGCGTACCTCGGCAACATATTCGTTGGAGGCTGCGTCATCTGCAAGGTCATCCTCGGATACATTGGCAGCATAGATTACCGGCTTGGCTGTAAGAAGCGTATAGGAAGCAATCAGAGCCTTCTCGTCGTCATCATCCGTCTCAAAGCTGCGCGCTGACCTGCCATCCTCAAGGTGTGCCTTGAGACGCTTTAAGAGGTCGTTCTCCTTTGCGAGAGTCTTATCGTTCATGGCTGCACGTCCGACTTTTGCAATTCTTCTTTCGAGAATATCAATGTCGGAGAATATAAGCTCAAGATTGATGGTATCAATATCTCTAATAGGGTCAACACTTCCGTCTACATGTACGATGTTGCCGTCATCAAAGCAGCGCACTACATGTACAATAGCGTCAACCTCACGGATGTGAGAGAGAAACTGGTTTCCAAGTCCCTCGCCCTTAGAGGCACCCTTTACAAGTCCAGCGATATCTACAAACTCAATGGCAGCAGGTGTGATTTTAGCTGAATTATAAAGTGCAGCAAGTTTATTTAAACGCTCATCCGGAACAGTAACAATGCCCACGTTAGGGTCAATGGTACAGAACGGATAGTTAGCGGACTCGGCACCTGCCTTTGTAAGTGAATTAAATAACGTACTTTTGCCGACGTTCGGCAGACCAACAATACCTAATTTCATATTGATTCCTCGTTTCTGTTTACTTAAAGATGTATCTAATCATACTGACTTATAGTAGCATAATGGGAAGAAAAAAGCAATGCGAATACCCGAATAACTCCAAAATAAACAAGGGGGTTGTCATTGGAAAATAAAAGAAGTATTATATATATAATTATTTTTTGGCATGGAGGTTATGTATGAACACAACAATAAGATTTCCGCATCTGGGACTTACCCTCAACCCGGGTAAAACATTTACGGTGTTCGGAATTGAGATTGCATATTATGGAGTGATAATAGCGCTTGGTATGCTTGCCGGTGCACTTGTCGCCTACCGTGAGGCGAAAAAGACGGGACAGAAGGTCGACGATTACATTGATTTTACACTGTACACACTGATTGCAGCCATAATAGGAGCCAGAATATACTATGTCATTTTTGAGTGGGACTATTACAGCGCGCATCCGCTTGAGATATTCAATCTCAGGGCGGGAGGGCTTGCCATATACGGAGGAGTGTTGGCGTCCGTTCTCACACTTTTTATATTCACGAAGGTAAAGAAGCTTAAGTTCTGGCTCATGGCGGACACGGCGGTTCAGGGACTTATCATAGGACAGATTATAGGGCGCTGGGGCAACTTCTTCAACAGGGAGGCATTCGGCGGCTATACGGACAGCCTTTTTGCAATGCAGCTTCCTGTAGCTGAGGCGAAGGGAATTACACAGGAGCTCATCGAACATCTTGTGACGGTTGACGGTGTGAGCTATGTCCAGGTGCACCCGACATTCTTATATGAAGGAACCTGGAACCTGCTGCTGTTCATCGGTATATGCCTCTACAAGAGACATAAGAAGTTCGACGGAGAGATATTCGCGATATACCTTATGGGCTACGGCGTGGGACGATTTATCATAGAGGGGCTCAGAACAGACCAGCTTGTGATAAAGGCATTGGGCGGAATAGCTGCCTCACAGGTGCTCTCCATAATGCTCATCATCCTAGCGGCGGCGTTCGTTATATATAACAGGGTGCAGCTAAAGAAGAGAACACCGGTAACGGATGAAAAGAATGAACAGTAGAGTGAAATAAAGATATACCTTATACACTTTTGCAAATAAAAAGAATATAAATTGTACGAATATTACAGAAAAACCATCTGTTTGGAGAAAATATCCAAGCAGATGGTTTTTGTTTTCTGGTAAATTCTTCCTCTATAGCAAAAAGGACTTGATTTTAGCGTATTAAAGGTATAAAATGTCATCATAAGTGGTGGAAAGTGAAACAAAGTGGTAGAAAGTGGTAGATTGAGTACGCTTTTTCCCATCAGAGAAGTACGAAGTGAAGGGAGGCGGTGATGATAATGTTCATGGGCGAGTACAGCCATTCCATAGATGCTAAGGGAAGACTGATTATGCCTGCCAAGTTCAGAGAACAGCTTGGAGATGAATTTATTGTCACTAAGAGCCCGGATAAATGTCTGTACATATATTCTAATGATGACTGGAAGGTTTTTGAGGAGAAGCTTGCAACTCTGCCTATTACGAACAAGGAGACAAGACAGTTTGTGAGATTTTTCCTTGCGGGTGCGGCTGGCTGCGAGGTGGACAAGCAGGGAAGATTTCTTCTGCCGGCAGTGCTCAGGGAGTATGCAGGGCTTGATAAGGAGGTTATCTTAGCAGGTGCGTCAAAGAAGATTGAGATTTGGAATAAGGACAGGTATTTAGCTGACCAGAAGGAGTACGAGGACAATATTGATGAAATCGCAGCCAATATGGAGAAATTCGGTTTCAGTATTTAAGGAGAAAGTATATGGAATTTGAACACATACCGGTGTTACTTAACGAAACAATAGACAGTCTTGCAATCAAGCCGGATGGAATATATGTGGATGGAACCTTAGGGGGAGCCGGACATTCATACCATATATGTGAGCATTTAGGAGAGAACGGGAGACTTATAGGCATTGACCAGGATGAGGAAGCGATAGCTGCCGCGGCTAAGAGACTTGAACCCTTCGCCGATAAGGTGACTATAGTCAGAAGCAATTATGTGAATATGAAAAATGTACTCGCTGAGCTTGGAATAAGCAGGGTTGACGGAATACTTCTCGATATAGGAGTGTCGTCCCACCAGTTAGATGACGCGGACAGAGGCTTCACCTATAAGGATGATGATGCTCCGCTTGATATGAGAATGGATAACAGGCAGAGTCTTACGGCTGAGGTTGTGGTGAATGAGTATTCCGAGAGCGAATTATTTCATATTATTAAGGACTATGGCGAGGATCAGTTTGCCAAGAATATCGCTAAGCACATAGTACGCATGAGGAATGAGATTGGAAGAATCACAACGACAGGACAGCTTGTCGAGGCTGTCAAGGCCGCTATTCCCATGAAGTTTCGTGCTACAGGGGGGCACCCTGCGAAGCAGACTTTTCAGGCGATAAGGATTGAGGTTAACAAGGAGCTTGATGTACTTGAGAACTCCATAGACGATATGATAGAGCTTTTGAATGATGGAGGAAGATTGAGCATTAT
>CAKRJT010000002.1 GCA_934351925.1 uncultured Lachnospiraceae bacterium | reverse complement strand
TGCCAGAGTTGTCAAAAATGAAATTTGACAACTCTGGCAGGTTACTTTTGTATCAAAATGTGGAATAATAATTAAGAAAAGAACTTTTAATTATCATAATTATTATTGTTATTATATGGAGTGAAGGAAATGGACAGTTTGATAAGGTATGTTGCTGCTGATTGTAAAATAGATATTGGCAGCTATACGCAGTATGTAAATAAAATCTGTAATTATATTCAGGCTAACGGTTTGACGAAAGAGATGTTGACGGAACCGGAGTTCACCAAGAAGGTTACGGAGCTTCCTTTTACCAAGGGACGCAGAATATCATACAAAATAATGTATAGCAATATAATCTGTGGTATGTCATACAACTGGTATATAGATATTGATTTTTTTGAACAGCCCATGGGTGTTGAACTGCAGATTAATATAACTTCACAGACTTATATGATAAACGTTGAGGAGACATACTTGACTAAGCTGGCCCGTACAGTGGAGGAGTGTATTGACAGGGAGTGGGGCGTCTTTGTGAGGGTTATTGATGCTTACAGTGATATGCTTAACATGCTGTTGGTTCCGGAACTGCACAGAGTTGAAAATATGACAAGACGTGTTGTGTTTAGCATGATGGCGGGAATGTATGGCGCACGGTGGTGGAAGGAATATGTCAATGAGGACGATTGTTGTTCGAAGCGGGCAGAGAGTATTGAGCATGCGGTTTCGGATGACAGGATTCTTTCAATGAATATAGAGACATTTGATAAGGTTATAACGTCCGAGTGGAAAAGCTGCTTTTCGCAGGAGTTTTCCGAGAAATTTTTATATGATATTCATAAGCTGTCCGAGTCACGAAAGAAAATATTGAGCAATTACAGAAGTGATTCGGATTTTTATATGGGTGTAAGGAAGGCAATGGAGGGTGCCATCCGTGAGCTGGCAGCGGTTCAGTGCAGAATAGAACATGTGATTTAGTTCATGTGATTTAATCCGGTATTTATAGCAGATAAAAAGCGTGAAACAGGTAATGGCAGAACATGTTGAAAACAGTCCTGCAGGATTCCGTTTCACGCTTTTTGAGTATGGGTTAGAGCCCTTTTTTGTCCTTGATGATGTATCGAGGACGTTTTTTTGTTTCAAGGTACATTTTGCCGATGTATTCGCCAATGACACCGAGGCTTAGAAGCTGTATGCCGCCGATGAAACAGATTATGCATATCATACTTGACCAGCCGGCTACAGTTCTGCCGAGCAGAAACATTATCACAGCCCATATTACGCCGATGAAGCCGAGCAGCGAGACGATAAAGCCGAAGCTCGTTATCACGCGGATTGGGCGGACGCTGAGGCTTGTGATACCGTCTATTGCGAAATTAATCATCTTAGACAGAGGATAATGGCTCTTTCCGGCAATGCGTGTGTGGCGCTCATAGTAAACGGATGTGCTGTTAAAGCCGACCATCGGGATAAGACCGCGCAGGAAAAGATTCGTCTCCTCGTAGTTGGTGAGTTCGTTAAGAAAACGGCGGTCTAAGAGGCGGTAGTCGGCATGATTGTAGACTGTGTTGCAGCCAAGCTTGTTCATAAGCTTATAGAAGAACAGGGCACTGCTGCGCTTGAAAAAACTGTCCGTATGCCTGTCAGAGCGCACACCGTACACGACATCAGCCCCGTTTTTGTAGGCTTCTATCATGTCGTCCATGGCGTTTATGTCATCCTGGCCGTCGCAGTCAATGCTTATGGTAATGTCAGCCTTGGACCTGGCTTCCATGAGACCTGCGAGCAGAGCGTACTGGTGACCGAAGTTGCGCGACAGACCGAGGCAGCAAAAGTGCTCATTCCTTTCACACAGCGCGGACATAATCTGCCAGGTGCTGTCGGAGGAACCGTCGTTGATAAACAGTATGCGGCTGTCGGAGGAAACCTTTTCCGATGCGATAAGGCTGTTTAATTTTTCAAGAAACATTCCCGAGGTTATTGGAAGAACGGTTTCTTCATTATAACAGGGAATGACAATATATAAAACTGGTGTCATTTATAGCTGCCTTTCTTCTATTGATGATGCTGTAGCCGAGGCTAATACCTGATTTTATCATTTGCATCAAGTATTGCTCCGGTCTGGACTTCTATTACCTGAAGCTCGCTTGTGGCGTGCATTGTGTGGCGGCAGCCGACAGGGAGGGTTATCACGTCGCCCGATTTTATCTCACGGCGAATATCGTCAACAATGACATAGCCTGTTCCGGACAATATAGTCCATACCTCGTCGCGGTACTTGTGGCTGTGATATTTGAGCTCATTGCCCGGGCGGAGGATAATCTTGATGGTGAGGGATTCAGGCTGTATGTCGAGGATTGTGAAGCTTCCCCATGCCTTCTCCTCAAATCTTGCAGTAGGGTCAAGCTTGTCAACGTAAGGCTTGATTGTGCTGCTCTTTGCCTTGTCGGACACGAGCACGCCGTCACAGCCCACTGATACCACTACATCGTTAAGACCGACGCAGATAACAGGAAGGTCAAGCTGATTTATGACATTCGTGTTTTTACAGTCAGCCATCTGTACGTTTCCTATTGCCGGACTGTCCATGACATCGGTAAATGCGTCCCAGGAGCCGACATCGCGCCACTCTCCGGCAAAGCGCAGGCAGCGGATATTCGATTCCTTCTCTACGACCGCGTAGTCAAAACTGATTTTGGTAAGGTTCTCATAATTGTCGTAAAGAGTCTGATAATCTGCACTTCCGAGCATCTTCCTCGAGATGTCGAGAAGGTAGGAGAGCTTATAGGCGAATACTCCGCCGTTCCAGAGAGCTCCCTGCTCTATATAGGCAGCAGCGTCTTCTTCATTCGGCTTTTCGATAAAGCGGTTCACGCGGCTTACCGTATCCTTGTTATCAGGCATTATGTAGCCGTAGCTGGAGCTTGGAAATGTAGGTGCTATTCCAAGAAGTGACAGGTTGGACTGTCCATCCGCTGCCAGTTCTGAGAGCTTCTTTACAGCCTTAAAATAGTCAAGATTTACATAAGGGTCAACAGGGCACACGACAACCGGCTCATCCGGGTCAACATTCTTCACGCCTGCAAGAAATGCGCTGGCAAGAGCTATCGCAGGGAAAGTGTCCCTTCTGCAAGGCTCTACACAGATGGAGACTTTGGTGCCGAGCTGGTGCTTTATCGTGCCAACCTGTCTTTTTCCTGTAGCTATGACCACGTTGGTGTCAGGTTCCACTGTAGTAATCTGGCGGTAAACGCGCTGAACCATGGATTCCTGTTCGCCGTTCTCGTTGGTGAGAAGTGGAATAAACTGCTTGGAGCGCACAGTGTTTGAGAGCGGCCAGAGTCTCTGACCCGAACCGCCCGATAATAAAATGATATTCATAATAATGGAATACTTCCTTTCAAATTATGCGGCATGTTATTTTTTATATGTGGATTAAGTTGTTATTAATCTGATTTTGTGAATTATTCTTGTATAAAACATGAATATTATACATAAAATAGCAGCCCATATATTTTAATTTCCACAAAATAATGTGAGATGCCTTATTATATCAAAATAATAGCTATCATTCAAGCGATAACAAGTAATCATTGCTTTTTTAACAAAATTGTTGTAATCTTAAAAGTATTAAGTTCGAAGGGGGCAATACCATGAATAATCATGAAATGATGGCTCTGGATGAGAAGCATAATGCAGAATTCGAGGAGCTGGTAAAATATTGCATGACCTCCGGTGCAATCAATCTTGATCTGTACGAGGAATATGATGTAAAGAGAGGACTTCGAGATGCCAACGGTAAGGGCGTACTTACAGGTCTTACCGAGATTTCCGATGTCGTTTCCTATAAGTCGATAGATGGTGTGAAGACACCGATTGACGGTGAATTGTATTATCAGGGATATAATGTGGCAGATTTAGTTGAGGGTCTCAACGGCAGAAGATATGCCTTCGAGGAGACTACCTATCTGCTTTTGTTTGGCGAGCTGCCGACGGCAGAACAGCTTGAGAGATTTATCGGTATTTTGTCAGAGCTTCAGGAGCTGTCGGGTCACTTCGTGCGCGATGTAATCATGAAGGCACCGAGTGCGAATATTATGAACGCCCTTTTAAAGAGTATTGTCACGCTCTATTCTTATGATGACAACCCGGAGGATATTTCTCCGGCTAACGTGCTGCGTCAGTCTTTGCAGCTTATCGGGAAAATGCCTATTATTTCAGTTTATGCATATCATTCGTATCGTCATTTTAAGATGGATGACGTTCTTTTAATCCGCAATCCGGACAAGAACTGCTCGACGGCTGAGAATATTCTTCGTATGCTGAGACCTGACGGCAAGTATACAGAGCTCGAGGCAAGAGTTCTGGATGTGGCGCTTGTACTTCACGCAGAGCATGGTGGTGGTAATAACTCTACCTTCACAACGCATGTTGTAACCTCCTCGGGAACTGACACTTATTCGGCTATCGCGGCGTCGATTGCCTCACTCAAGGGTCCTAAGCATGGTGGCGCGAACCTCAAGGTAACACATATGATTGAGAACATAAAGGAGAATGTCAAGGACTGGGAGGACGAGGCAGAGATAGAGACATATCTTGCAAAAATCCTCGACAAGCAGGCTTTTGACGGCGCGGGTCTTATATATGGTATGGGGCATGCGGTGTACACGCTGTCAGATCCTAGAGAGGTCATTTTAAAGAAGTATGCCAAGAGCCTTTCCGAGGAGAAAGACCTCACAAAGGAGTTCGAGCTTCTCGACCGCATCGAGCGTATCGCCGGAAGGCTTATCGCACAGAGAAGAAGGCTGTTTAAGCCTATATGTGCGAACGTGGATTTTTACAGTGGTTTTGTATATACTATGCTTGGGATACCGGAGGAACTGTTCACGCCTATATTTGCGATTTCGCGTATATCGGGCTGGAGCGCACATCGTCTTGAGGAACTTGTCAACAAGGGCAAGATTATTCGTCCGGCTTACAAGTATGTCGGCTGGCACAAGCCTTACTATGACATTGAGCATCGTCTCGGAGATGTGAATGACAACTGGAAATAGTGTGAAAAGCAGTGTTAAAAATATGGAGGTCGAGTCTATGGCTAAGAAGATTTTAAAGGACATTCAGGATATCAAGTTCATTACTATAGGAGAGGTGCTGCTTCGTCTGTCACCTCCTAATTTTGAGAAAATTCGTATGGCAAACTCATACACGATCAATTACGGAGGAGCTGAGGCGAATGTGGCGGCAGGTCTTGCAAACATGGGCGTTGACAGTACACTTTTTACCGTGGTTCCGCCGAACTCGGTCGGAAAATCTGCAATTCGATTCCTTCGCTCTAATGATGTACATATGTCAAAGGCAATCTATGCCGGAGACCGTCTCGGAATATACTATCTCGAGGAGGGCTATGCAGTGCGTTCTTCCAAGGTAATTTATGACAGGGCGAATTCATCGTTTGCGACATATGATTACTCGCAGATAGATTTCAAGGAGTTACTCAAGGATTTTGACTGGCTGCACCTTAGCGGAATCACCCCGGCACTCTCACAGAACTGCCGTGACATGATTTTGATGGCGCTCAAGGCTGCCAAGGAGCTTGACATGATTGTCAGCTTTGACGGAAACTACAGAAGTGCACTCTGGGGCTGGCAGGAGGCAAGGGACTGTATAACAAGCTATCTGCCTTATGTGGATGTGCTCATCGGAATAGAGCCGCTTAACCTTATCGGTCCTGATGGAAAGGACATGAAGGAGGGGCTCAGCATGCAGCCATCCTTCAAGGAGCAGGACAAGATATTTAAAGAGCTGCACGAAAGATATGATTTCATGGCGATAGCACGTCATGTGCGTTATGTGCACACGGGAAGCGAGAACTCACTCAAGGCATATCTTTGGTATGACGGTGAGACCTACGAGAGCAAAACCTTCAGATTTAATATTCTCGACCGTGTGGGCGGCGGGGATGCGTTTGCGAGCGGTCTTATATACGCACTCATGGAGAAGATGGAGCCGAAGAATATCGTCGATTTCGCTGTTGCAACGTCGGTAATCAAGCACACGATACATGGCGATTTCAACATTATTGATGACAAAAAGTCAATATACAACCTGATGAAGCAGGAGTATGAGATTAAGAGATAACAGTGTGAAAAATATGTAATTTGCTGTCGGTGCCACTATGGGCAGTGGCAGGCAGGATTAATGTATGGAAGGGAGCGGGAGAATGGCAGGTAAGAGAGAATTTTATTTTAAATCGTGTGATGGCGTCAATCATATTCACACGGTTGAGTGGTCACCGGAGAACGGCGTTGTGAGGGCTGTGCTTCATATCGTGCATGGCATGGCGGAGCGCGTTGAGAGATATGATGATTTTGCGCGGTTTATGGCGGACAACGGTTATCTTGTAGTCGGAGATGACCACCTCGGACACGGAAAGACGGCTGCTTCTCCTTCTGATTTCGGATATATAGGTGAGGACGGGGCACATCTGCTTGTGCGGGACGAGCGCAAATTACAAAAGCACATGAAGGAGCTGTATCCTGTTGTTCCGTACATTATTCTCGGGCACAGCATGGGAAGCTATATCACGAGAAGATTTATCTCCGTGTATGGGGCGGATGTTGATGCCTGCCTCATTCTCGGAACGGGATTTCAGACTCCTGCTGAGACCGGAGCAGGGCTTACCGTTGCAGGTATAGTCGGAAAGCTCAGGGGTGAGCGCCACAGGAGTGATTTTCTTACCGAGCTGGGATTTGGAAAGTACTGCTCACGAATTGAAAATCCACGCACTGAGAGCGACTGGATGTGCAGGGATGACAAGGTTATAGATGACTTTAAAAATGATCCGTTGTGCGATTTTATTTTTACCGTTGACGGTTTTAAGGCACTTCTTACGCTGGTCCGCGAGGACTGCGATGACAGAACGGCACAGAAGGTTCCGAGGGAGCTTCCTATATACATTCTGTCGGGGGCTGAGGATCCTGTCGGTCAGTACGGTGAGGGCGTTATGAGAACCTATGAGCAGTACAAGCAGGCAGGAATAGAGGAGCTTCAGGTGAAGATATATCCGCAGATGCGGCATGAAATTCTCAACGAGTTCGGCAAGGAGGAGGTCTACCATGACATACTCCGCTGGACTGAGGAGAGGATAGCCGAGTATGTACAGGACGAGGATTAAAGATAAAAATTGCGTTGTCAGCGCGGGAAGAGGATATGTATGATTAAGTTAGGCACTGCCGGAGCATGGCTTTTAAACGGAAAAGAGGTTGTAGAAGATGGACCTGAGGCAGCGTCTGTCATCAAGTCAAGGACAGGTCGTGAGATTTCAAAGGGGGCTGCCGCAAAGGAGACCATCGCCTATTCAATTTTGGAGAAGCACAATACAGCAGATAACATGGACAAGCTGAAAATCAGGTTTGATAAGCTCACTTCACATGATATTACATTTGTCGGAATTATACAGACTGCGAGAGCTTCAGGTCTTGAAAAGTTCCCTATGCCTTATGTACTCACCAATTGCCACAACAGTCTGTGTGCGGTCGGCGGTACGATAAATGAGGACGACCACATGTTCGGACTTAGCTGCGCCAAGAAGTACGGTGGTGTGTATGTTCCGCCTCATCAGGCTGTCATTCATCAGTTTGCAAGGGAGATGCTTGCAGAGTGTGGAGCTATGATACTCGGCTCAGACTCACATACACGTTATGGTGCGCTGGGAACAATGGCTATCGGAGAGGGCGGCGGCGAGCTTGCAAAGCAGCTTCTCAACAAGACCTACGATGTTGTCATGCCGGGAGTTGTCGCTATCTACCTGACAGGTGAGCCGATGAAGGGTGTCGGTCCTCAGGATGTGGCGCTTGCGATTATCGGAGCAGTGTTTGGCAACGGATACGTCAAGAATAAGGTTATGGAGTTCGTGGGACCGGGTGTTTCCAGCCTCAGTGCCGATTTCAGGATTGGCATTGATGTAATGACAACGGAGACGACCTGTCTTTCATCTATATGGAGAACCGACGAGAGAGTTAAGGAGTTCTATGAGCTGCATGGCCGCGGTGAGTGCTACAGAGAGTTGAATCCGGGTGATGTCGCATACTATGACGGAGTTGTGTATGTTGACCTTAGCACAATCAAACCTATGATAGCCATGCCATTCCATCCGAGCAACGTATATACCATAGAGGAGCTCAATGCCAACCTCATGGATATTCTCGACGATGTCGAGAAGCGCGCTGCAGTGAGCCTCGACAACAAGGTTCCGTTCACCCTGAAGGACAAGGTAAGAGGCGGAAAGCTCTATGTCGAGCAGGGAATAATAGCAGGCTGTGCGGGCGGCGGCTTCGAGAATATCTGTGCTGCTGCGGACATCTTAAAGGGTAAGAGCATAGGCTCAGATGAGTTCACTCTCAGCGTATATCCGGCAAGTACACCTATATATGCGGAGCTTGCGAGAAACGGAAGGCTCGCTGATCTGATGACGACGGGTGCCATCGTAAAGACAGCATTCTGCGGTCCGTGTTTCGGTGCAGGAGACACACCTGCAAACAATGCGTTCAGTATCCGCCATTCAACCCGTAACTTCCCTAACCGTGAGGGCTCTAAGCTCCAGAACGGACAGATTGCTTCGGTTGCTCTTATGGACGCGCGTTCAATCGCAGCTACTGCGGCTAACAAGGGGTATCTGACGGCGGCTACGGACGTCGATGTAGAATTTACAAATCCTACATATCATTTTGATAAGACGATATATGATAACAGAGTATTTGACAGCAAGGGGATTGCAGATCCTTCTGTTGAGATTAAATTCGGTCCTAATATAAAGGACTGGCCTGAGCAGGTTGCACTTACGGACAACATTCTTATCAAGGTTGTGTCCGAGATACACGACCCTGTCACAACGACAGATGAACTTATTCCTTCGGGTGAGACCTCATCATACCGCTCCAATCCTCTTGGTCTTGCAGAGTTCACGCTCTCAAGAAAGGATCCGGCATATGTCGGACTTGCCAAGGAGATGAGGGCTGCAGAGGAGGTAAGAAGAAGCGGTGCCTGCCCTATGGAGTGCAATGCCGAGGTTAAGCGTGCGTTTACGGTAATCAAGGCTGAATATCCTGAGCTTAAGGTGTCCGAGACGGAAATCGGAAGCACAATCTTCGCTGTAAAGCCGGGCGACGGCTCAGCGCGTGAGCAGGCTGCCTCCTGTCAGAGAGTGCTCGGTGGTCTTGCTAACATTGCAAACGAGTACGCGACCAAGAGATACCGCTCCAATCTCATCAACTGGGGACTTATTCCTTTCATAATAGATGAGGGAGAGCTTCCTTTTAAGAATGGCGATTTCATCTTCATTCCGGGAGCTGCGGCAGCGATAAGGGATAAGGCTTCGACGGTGAGGGCTTATGTTGTGAAGGATAAGCTTGTGGAGTTCACATTGAAGATTGGCGAACTCACGGACGATGAGCGGCAGATAATACTCGACGGCTGCCTTATCAATTATTACAGGCATTAAAAAGTTGGAAAGATTAATATTAACAGGCTGCATGACTGCAGAAATGGAGGTTAGTATGGGGGACAACGGTTTGATTTTTCTTCAGCCGGTTTTTAAGGAAATGATATGGGGCGGCAATCGACTGGCTACGGAGTTCGGCTACGATATTCCGGGAGACGACACAGGTGAGTGCTGGGGAATAAGCGCTCACCCAAATGGTGATTGCACCATTAGAAATGGTGAGTATGCGGGAATGAAACTTTCACAGCTCTGGAGCGGGCGCCCTGAGGTGTTCGGAAAAACCAGGGCGGAGGGTGTGTTTCCTCTTCTCACCAAGATAATTGATGCGAAGGCTGACCTGAGTATTCAGGTTCACCCTTCCGATGACTATGCGAAGGTTCGCGAGAATGGTTCGCTTGGAAAGACTGAGTGCTGGTATATACTTGACTGCCCTGAAGGTGCGACACTGGTTGTAGGGCACAATGCCAAGGACAGTGCTGAGTGTGCACAGATGATACACGAGGGCAGATGGAGTGAATTTATACGCGAGGTGCCTATACACAAGGGTGATTTTGTATCCATCGTGCCGGGAACCGTCCATGCCATCAAGGCGGGGGTTATGCTTCTTGAGACACAGCAGAACAGCGACATTACCTACCGCGTATATGACTATGACCGACTCTCTAACGGAAAGAAGAGAGAGCTTCATGTGGAGAAGTCCATTGATGTCATCAATGCTCCGGCTTCCCCGGCACAGGACAGTATTCATAATTTTGCCGTAGTGGAGAAGAATAAGCCTGTTCTCATGGAGAGAAGTGCATATTACAGAGTGTGGAAGCTGGTTGTCGATGCTGGAGCCATGGGGATAGCAGGAGCTGCTTCTGATGGTGGAGCGGCATGTGCCTGCAGCAATTCCGTTCTGAGTCTGTCACTTGGGAAGGATTTCGAGGCAGATTACCTTCTTGCGAGTGTTGTGGGCGGAGACGGCAGTGTGAACGGTATGGCAGTCAAAAAGGGCGACCACTTTATAATTCCAAAGGAATGTGACGGGCTTGAGCTAGGTGGGAACATGGAAATTATCGTGTCGGCTGAGGAATAGTGTGAAATCGTAAAAAGCACGTTTTTCATTACTGTTTGTGTCGCAAAAATGCGGCATGTTATGGGGTCACGCTTACCTACATTTATCTATTTGAAAAGAGGATATACATGACAGAGCAGGAACTTGATGAAATGATTGCGAGGATAAATGAACTCGCGCACAAGTCAAAAAAAGAGGGCTTGACGGAGGAGGAGGCTATGGAGCAGACGGAGCTCAGAGGAAAATATATAGCGAACTTCAGAGCCAATTTCCGCAGACAGCTTGATAAAATTGATGTGAAGGAAGCTGATGGAACAATCGTAAATCTTGGAGAGAAGTACAGAAGAAACCATTAATGTACTTAGCCCAAGTGTGATTGCCGGTTTTGTAAATAAGGATTAGGGTAATAAGGCGCAGGTGCCCGGAATATAATTGAGCAAGAAATGTATTGGCTGCGGATAGCAGGCTGTGACGGCGGCAGTGCTGTCGTAAGACCTGGTCTGTCCGTGCTGTGAGAAAATATGCTTAATTATATCTGGGCATTTATGCTCTTAATAGGGATAGTGTATGGGGCGTGGTCGGGAAATATGTCTGCGGTGTCAGATGCGGTTCTCGACAGTTCAGTGCAGGCTGTGGAACTCGTCATATCCATGGCAGGTATAGTGGCTATGTGGTGCGGACTCATGGAGATAGCTGACAATGCGGGGGTTGTAAGGCTGTTGTCGAAAGGGCTAAGGCCTGTCGTGCTATGGCTCTTTCCGGGACTTAGGGGCGAGGAGGGTGAAAAGGCTGCGGAGTATATCACTCTCAATTTCATTATGAATATGCTCGGTACCGGGTGGAGCGCAACTGGCCCCGGACTTATGGCGATGGAGGAGCTTAATAAGCTTAACCGGAGAAGATGCCCCGGCAGTGAGGATGTGGCATCGAATGAGATGTGCACCTTTCTGGTAATGAATATATCGTCGTTACAGCTTATCCCGGTAAATATAATAGCGTACCGCAGAGCCTATGGGGCCGTGGAGCCCGCGGGAATAGTTGTACCGGCACTTATAGCAACAGGTATAAGCACGCTTGCGGCGGTCATATTCTGCAAGGTCATATGTAGGTGTTCATATAAGTCCGGTATCTGAGCGGCATGAGCTGCTGTTGAAGCTTCTCATTGTGACGGGCTTCTATGGATACGGCGGTGCGGAAGGTCTCAAAGAGTGCTTCTATTGCTTCGTTGCTGTCGATGGAGGCGGAGCCGGTGTGTTCGCGGGTGGCGTCGACGAGTGTGTTAAGGTATTCGTCAGTTATATCGGAGAAGATATATTCACGGCTCCCGGCTCGGTGTATGGAGCAGCGGTGTCTGGAGGTGTCTGCAATAAGCCAGTTTTCATTGTACAGCCTGTCGGCAAAATGATGCGATATCGGGTCGAGAATATCGTTGCGCGGCGAAAAGCGTGCAAGCATGAAGCTTCCCAGTGCGTCACGGTACTGTCCGAAGCGCAGAAATCCGAGAAAATTATGGGCTTCACGTTTCACGTTGCGGTCGAGCTCGAACACGCGCATAACGTAGGGATTGACAAGATGATTGACAATTCCGGGGCCGACCTTGAAGGCATCTATTAAGAAATGATAAATCGTATCGCCTCTGTCCTCCTCGCAGGACAGGGCAGCATTGTATATCTGAGTGTATATCTCTTGTGACAGCTTGCGGTTTATGCTGGAGGCAACCTTGTAGGCCAGTTCGCTGTCAGCTTCAAAAAATCTGTATTCTGAGAACAATTCCATATTCTCACTGTCGGTAACGGATATGGCAGTGCGGGAGGTTCCAAGCTCCCAAGCATGGTATATCGCGGTAAAAATACCGTCAACACTGCCGTCGCAGCAACAAATAATCATGTTAATCTCCATTTCTTAGCGCTTTATCGAGAAGAGGCTGACATCAAAAGCAGTTTGTTTTCGGACGGAAACAGATTGAATGTGTCAGACTATATATTATTGCAAATCGGAGCAGCAAGCGGTGCATAGTTCTCGTTATTGTCGTCGAAGAGCGAGAGCTGCCGGTACAGTCCGTTCTGCGATATTTGCAGAGCGTGCCGGTGTTCAGCACCCATAAGCTGCGACACGATATAGTCCTCGTCCTGTCTGAATAATTCGTCCGTTTTTCCGTTACAGGTAATAAAATAGCGTGCGCGCTTCATCACGACGCCCATTCGTGCGATGTCGGAGAAAGTAAGACGGGCATGGCGGCGCGCCTTTAGAATACGCTCAACGGAGCGCGGGCCGATTCCGGGGATACGCAGGAGCCGCGATCTTGGCGCGGTGTTAATTTCAACCGGAAAATCGCCGAGATGCTGCAATGCCCAGTCGCACTTAGGGTCGATAAAGGTGTTGAAGTTCGGGTGGGCTTCGGACAGCAGTTCCGCTGCGGTAAAGCCGTAGAAGCGCAGAAGCCAGTCGGCCTGATAGAGGCGGTGTTCCCGGAGAAGAGGAGGACCGTCCTCGGTTGACGGGAGTGTGCTGTCATTATTCACATTCACAAAGGCGGAGTAGAATACGCGCTTGAGATTGTAGTTCCTGTAAAGTGCTTCCGCGATGGTGACAAGCTGATAGTCAGACTCAGGAGCTGCACCTATTATCATCTGCGTGCTCTGCCCGGCAGGGACATATATCTTAGGTCCGCTGCGGGGGGCGCGCACCTGCGGGTGCGTGACGGGCTGCGGGCGGTGAGCTGCTGCCGGTGAATTCACGGCACTGATACCGTGGAAACCGGAATAATCGGCAATATGATCTGAAAACAGGGAGTCCGAAATATTATCGAATACACTGTTCACGGAGCTTTCGTGTGCAAAGGAGCTTGTAAATGAATGGGAAACTGAGTGGTAATCGGCGATAAGCTGTTCATTTCTCCTTATTCCGAGTTGTATCTGCCTCATGGGAGTCAGAATACTCTTGCGGGACTTGTTAGGAGCGATGGATTTCAGAGCGTCTGCGGTGGCAAGCTCCAGGTTCACGCTCATGCGGTCAGCGTACCACCCCGTCTCTTCTATGACTGATGGGTCGGCGCCCGGTATTCCCTTCACATGAATATAACCATTAAAATGATATACGAGTCTTAACATTCTTACCGTCTCGAGCAGGAGCTGCATGGTGTGTGTCGGTGATACGATAATGCCGGAGCTGAGAAAGAGACCCTCTATATAATTCCTTCTGTAAAATTCCATTGTGAGCATGCAGACCTCCTCGGGGGTGAAGGAGGTGCGGAGAACATCGTTAGAGCGGCGGTTCATGCAGTAACGGCAGTTGAAGATACATTCGTTGGTGAAGAGGATCTTGAGAAGTGATATGCACCTTCCGTCGGCGGCAAAGCTGTGGCAGATGCCGCTGCTGACTGTATTTCCGACACCCGTTCCCGAATTATTGCGGCTTGTGCCGCTGGAGGTGCAGGCGGCATCATACTTGGCGGAGTCTGATAAAATCTTAAGTTTTTCCTTGATGTCCAAATCTTCTTTTATTAACATTTCTGATACATTCTCCTTGACAATCGAACGCTTGTTTGATAGTATAATAGCACATACGTTCGAATATGTAAAGAGGGAAATATAGGAATTTAATCCAATGTGAATAATCAGTTGACTCAGGTGTGAATGTTAAAGGTCGCTATGTATATCAGTTTGACTAATACATAACATGTGTGAATATAGTAGTAGAGATTGAGTTTTTTGAGGGAATTATGGCTGGAGTTATAGCACAGGGAATTATACCCATTATAATTTTTGTGGTCGTTTTGTGGGCGACGGTGTCGGGAGAGAAGGTGTATGAGCATTTTACCAAGGGGGCGTTTAAGGGACTCAGAATTGCGGCGGAACTTCTGCCGACGCTTATAGGGCTGCTGGTTGGCGCCGGTGTACTAAGAGCATCAGGTGCAATAGAAGCATTTTGCAGTGTAATAGGGAGGGGAACGCAGTATATAGGCTTTCCGGCGCAGGTGGTTCCTGTCGCTGTCATCAAGATATTTTCCTCATCGGCGGCTACGGGGCTGATGCTCGACATATTTAAGAGCTGCGGTGTCGACTCGTATGAGGGACTTCTGGCGGCGCTTATCCTGTCAAGCACGGAGACGCTCATGTACACGATAAGCATTTACTATATGACTATAAAGGTGACAAAAACGCGCTGGACGATTGCAGGTGCACTTTTTGCCATGGCGGCAGGGATAGCCGGAAGCGTGCTCGTTCTTCAATTTGTTACAAAAATGTAATATTTCAAAGTATTGACGAACAGTGTCTGCTATGTTATCATGACTATGTCAGCGTACTATGACAGATAATACGCGAGGGAGTGTTTTTTATACTATATATGATTGACGTAAGGGAGATGCGTCGGTCACACGTCATTATGAGTGCTGCGGCATGGTGATGGGAAATAATGCAGTATGGAAGAGAGGTTGATTATGAAAAGGATGAAGAGTTTCAGGAAGGCGGCGGTTCTGCTGATGACCGCGGCTATGTGCTTCGGCGCGGCGGGCTGTAATAAGGATGCGGGCAGCAATGAAGTGCCTACAGGTGATGTGTATGCACCTACTTTTTCAGAGGTATCCACGGATGTGGATTATGTGGCTAATGTAGTGTCAAAGGGAAACAAGATACAGGTTCTTGGTCAGCAGTATGACGATGATACCTATGAGATGCATGATAAGCTTATCACGATTGACATGGCTACGGGCGAGCAGACAACCAGGGATATAGCTGTCGACTCCGATAAGACGAATGAAAATGAGATTGTCTCATTACAGACACTTTCAAGTTATAAGGATGGATACATGGCTGTGAGATATCATTATACACAGCCTACGCAGGACGAGATAGACAATGGGACATATGAAACAGAGTCATTTTATGATATAGCGGTACTTGACGATGATTTTAATATACAGTCTACGGTGTCGCTTGAAGAGCTTCAGAAGAAGGTGGAGGAGGATGGAGGATATTTCTATATCCAGTATTTCTGCATTGATGCGGATGGCAACATTTACATCACACTTGACAGCTCATTATATGTTCTTGACAGTGATGGCAGGCAGAAGGCAAAGATTGATTTTGACAACTGGGTGAACGGAATTTTTGCCACAAGCGATGGACAGATTGTTGTGATGTATTATAATGACCAGTATGATATGGTTGCAGCTCCTGTTGATTTGAATAATAAGTCAGTTGGCGAGCCTCTTGCAAATATTCCGTCAATGGATGGAGGCACAGCTAATATATTCCCTGCCGGCGATGGTAAGATGTACATTGCAGGTGAGACCAAGCTCTATCTGTATGACATGAGCACGCAGACTTCGGAGGAGGTATTAGACTGGATTGCATGCGACATCAACACTAATAACCTTTCAGGATTTTCGGTATTGGACGATGGCTCATTTGTGGCATTGTCGACAACCTATGATTATTCGAATGATAACAGCGTGACGACGATTGAACTCGCCTCCATTAAGAAGGTGCCTGCAAGTTCAATTAAGCAGAAGAAGGCAGTTACGCTTGCAATGCTCAGCATGAACTACAGCATCCGTGAGAAGGTTATTAAGTTCAATAGGACTAACGATGAGTACAGGATTAATATTAAGACTTATGTGAATGATGACTATTCTAACTACGAGGAGGCACAGACACAGTTCCAGGCTGATGTTGCATCAGGAACAGCGGGTGATTTTTTTATAGCTGACGGTAATGTAGATATAAATAACCTCATTGCAAAGGGGGCTCTTGCAGACCTTTCTGACTTGATTGATAAGGATGCAGATATCACAAAGGACGATTTTATACCTAATATCCTTGATGTTTTATCAATCAACGGAAAACTGTACTCTATTGCAGAGTCCTTCAATATTCAGACACTTGTAGGTAAGGCTGCGGATGTCGGAACAGGAAAGAGCTGGACTTTTAAGGATGTTATGGAGCTTGTAAAGACACATCCGGATTCTAGACTTACCCAGTATATGATTAAGAGTGATGGACTCTCGTCATTGGTAATGTACAGCATGGATAGCTTCTATAACAAGGAGACAGGTGAATGTAATTTTAACTCAGATGATTTTATATCACTTCTTGAGTTGTGTAACACATTCCCTGCTGAATATGCGGATAATGAAGAGAGTACAGCAAGCCTGCTCAGAAGCGGAAAAGTTCTTCTTGTAAGCGTGCATATGTCAGATTTTGATAACGTTCAGTTGTATGAAAAGCTTTTTGGTGAGCCTGTGAATTTCATCGGATATCCGACTAACAAGGAGTCGGGTTCAGTTGTGAACTTTAATAACAGATTTTGTATAGCGGCCAAGTCTAAGAACAAGGATGGAGCATGGGCATTTATCCGTACCTTCATCCTTCAGGATGCACAGGAGAAGTTAGACTGGACTTTACCTCTGAATAAGGCAGCATTTGAGAAGAGACTTGAAGCTGCCATGAACTCTAAGAATACGGGCGAGGACAGTGTTGTCAATACATGGTATTATGATGATACGGAGATTGAGTTAACTGCACTCACAGAAGAAGAAGCACAGACAATAAGAGATATTGTGTATAATGCGACATCAGAGGCAGTTTACGATCAGAATCTCATGAACATAATCACGGAGGAAGCTGAATACTACTTCAATGGTGAGAAGAGTGCACAGGAGATTGCGGGAATTATCCAGTCAAGAGCACAGCTCTACATTGATGAGAACCGTTAAAAAACAGATTTTTTAAGTACTATTTGGGAATGGCACGAAGCGGGTATTATTTGGGGAATATTATGAGTTTAAAGAAGAGATCAAGGGAGCCTAAGCTCCCGAAAGAGAAAAAAAGAACTCCTGCGCGGACAAAGCGCAGGAGCAAGCTTGGAAAACATACTATGGCACCATTCCTTGCGCCGAGTATCATAGGAGTTACACTGTTCTTCCTTCTTCCGTTTCTTGTGGTTATTTTTTATTCGTTTGTCGATAATCCGGTTACGAGGGAGTGGGTATGGTTTGACAATTTTGTGAAACTTGTCAGGAATAACTCCTTCAAAAGGGCAGTGAAGAACACGGCAGTATTTACCGGAATAGCGGTGCCGCTTGCGGTTATACTCTCGCTGCTGCTTGCGATAATACTTGATCAGAAAATTCCGGGAAAAAGTCAGTTCAGAACCTTCTTTTTAAGTCCTATGATGGTTCCGATAGCATCGGTTGTCCTTATATGGCAGGTATTATTCCATTACAATGGCGCGGTGAATGATTTCCTTTCCACCTTCGGAATTGCCCCGGTGGACTGGCTGAAATCAGATTACGCGATGGTGGCGATAGTTCCGCTGTATCTGTGGAAAAACTTGGGGTATAATATGATACTCTTTATGGCAGCTCTCGGAAACATACCGAGGGATATCATAGAGGTGGCGGAGCTGGAAAGTGCCAATTCGTGGCAGATATTCTGGCATATCAAGATAAGATATCTGTCTCCTACGATTTTGTTTGTAACAATCATGTCAATCATAAGCTCGTTCAAGGTATTCCGAGAGGTATATCTTCTGACAGGCGACCATCCGGTCACAAGTCTTTACATGTTACAGCATTATATGAACAACATGTTCAAGTCACTTGACTATCAGAAGCTGTCGGCGGCGGCGATACTTATGTCGCTTGTCATGATTGTACTTATAGGAGCATTATTCCTTATAGAAAATCATTTCGGAAAGGATGTGGAGGAATAATGGGAAAAGAAAAGAAACTCAAGAAACAGGAAGCGCCGCTTCACGGTATTCATCATAAGAGAAGAAAGAGTCTTGTTGTAAGAACCTTCTGCTTTATATTTGCTGCGAGCTTTGCGATAATATTCCTGTTTCCGACGGTAGTGACGATAGCCAATTCCTTCATGTCACAGTCGGAGATAAGCTCGAATTACGGAATGGTATTTTCCACGACGGATTCGGGAGCTAAGGCATACATATCCAAGAAGGTTAATATCAAGCTGATACCTGATATGGTGAGCTTCAGCCAGTACTTTACCGTGCTGTTCAAGAGCCCGTCCTACCTTCTTAAGTTCTGGAACTCAGTCATACTGGTAGTTCCGATAACGGTATTTCAGATAATAATTGCATGCCTTGCATCGTATGGCTTTGCGAGGACAGAGGGAAAACTGAAAGGAATAGTGTTTTTTGGATACATTATATTGATGCTGATGCCTTATCAGGTCACGCTTGTCCCGAACTATCTGGTGGCGGATTGGTTCCATATACTAAATACTAACTGGGCTATATGGCTGCCGGGTATATTCTCGCCTTTCTCGGTATATCTGCTGACGAAGTATATGAAGCGAATACCTAGGGCGCTGTTTGAGGCAGCGCAGATTGACGGAGCCGGGGAGTGGCAGATGTTCACCAGGATTGCCATGCCGATATGTAAAGGTGCGATATATTCGTGCGCGATACTTGTATTTATTGACTATTGGAACATGGTTGAGCAGCCGCTTATTCTCTTCACGGATACGGAGAAGTATCCGTTGTCGGTATTCCTGTCTAAGATAAATGAGGGTGAGATTGGACTCGCATTTGCAGTTGCTACTATATATATGGTACCCGGGCTTTTAATTTTCCTCTACAGTGAAGAATATCTGGTTGAGGGAATTACATATCAGGGTGGAATAAAAGGCTAACTCCTACGAGTTACAACAAATTGTAAGAAAGGGTTAAAGCGATGAAGAAGCTGGAAGGAAACAGAAAAGACTGGATTAAGAATATTCTGATAGTATTTCTTGTGGTGCTGCTGGTGCTCACATTTTTTTCTAATACGATTATGAATTATTCGCTTGCTGAGGTGTCGAGTACATATATATCAAGCGGAAGCATTTCAACAGCAATCAGGGGAACAGGTACTATTCAGTCAGTTGATCCGTACAATGTAACAATTTCCGAGGGACGTAAGGTTGAGAGTGTTCAGGTCAGAAAGGGAGACACCGTAGCCAAGGGCGATGTGCTCTTTGTTCTCGAGGCAGGCGACAGCACGGAGGTAACGGATGCCAAGAAGGCATATCAGGCATTACTTGAGCAGTATGACACGACGATCATTGACAATCAGATAGGAAGCGATGTCGTTACCGCGGCACAGAACAAGGACGAAGCTGTTCTTGCAGACAAGACTGCACAGTTAGAACAACGCGCGACAGTTCTCAAGCAGAAGAAGGAAGCACTTGATGAGATAGATGCACAGATAAGTGTTACAGGAGCGACCGTTGTCGACACGAAGGCAGAGGAGGCTCAGTTAGAGGCAGCCAACGTGGTGCTTCAGGCAGCCAAGGGAGTGCTTGATAAGTACAATGAGCTCCAGACGAAGGTAGACAGCTATCTCTCGGAGGCACAGACGACGGAGGACGAGGCTAAGAAGTGGGAGCTTATAAATAAGGCGGTGGCAGCGGGCAACGAGAGAGACGCTTTAGGAGATAAGGCAGTCTTAGAGGCCAATGTGAAGTCCTATGAGAAGCAGATTGAGTCCATCAATAAGACTATCGAGCAGAAGAAGGCGCAGCCTACAGAGATTTCCGCGGAACTCGCCTACAAAAGAGCTGTAGCTAACAATGAGTATACACAGGCGAAGAACAGCTATGATGAGCTTTCTAATGAGATTAAGTATCAGAGACAGCTCCAGGATCTTTTAGACCAGATTGCTGAGGCGAAGAATAAATATGAGACACTTGAGACGAAGGCTATAGGAACAGAGGTAACAGCGCCAGTGAGCGGAATTGTGACGGCAGTAAATGTGGTAGCGGGTGAGAAGGTAGCGGCAGAGTCTGCTATGGCTACAATCCAGCTTTCCGGCAAAGACTATACCCTTGAGATGTCTGTCACAAAGGAGCAGGCTGCAAGAATTAAGGTTGGAGACATCGGTCAGGCATCTAACTCCTGGTATTACAGTGATATGACACTCACTGTATCTGCTATCAAGAATGATACCACAAACCCTTCGTCGGGCAATAGAATTGTGGTATTCACGGTAACAGGTTCGGATATAAATGTAGGTCAGTCCGTAACTGTCAGCGTTGGCGATAAGTCGGCAAATTATGACATGATAGTTCCTAACACGGCTATCCGTGAGGATAAGAATGGCACATATATACTTGTCATCACTTCTAAGAGCACACCTCTTGGAAACAGATATACCGCAACGCGTGTAGATGTCACAAAGCTCGCATCTGATGATACTAATACAGCTATTTCATGTGGACTTCAGGGCTATGAGAGTGTAATAACAACGGCTACCAAGCCGGTATCGGCAGGAGACTTGGTGCGTCTGCCTAAATAATAGGAGGATATGATGACAAGGCCTAATGTAAAATTAACAAAAAAACAGCTTGTGCTTCTGGTCATCATTGCGGTTGGGCTGCTTGTGTTCGGTATTCTGACAGCGGTATCCGCTGCCGTAGCAGGAACGCAGAAAACGCAGTATTCGGCAAAGTACTGGGACGCTGACGGGCGTTATTCCATGGTGAGTGTTTTCCTGCCGGAGAACAGCGGGCTGACGCAGGATAAGATTAAACAGTTGGAATACACGCTCGATCAGGCTCTCATAAAGGAAGCAATGGAGGCTTCGGCAGATAATGCGAGACTGTATGTGTCCGCATACAGCGTCAAGACGCAGGCATCATTTTCATCACAGCGCGCCAAATCACAGACCTGTGAGGTGTATGGTGTCGGAGGTGATTTCTTCCGTTTTCACAATTACGAGCTGGTAAGCGGAAGCTATCTTGTCGAGGACAGTCTTATGGACGACTATGTTGTGCTTGACGAGGAGGCTGCCTGGAAGATATTCGGAGCCATAGAGGTTGACGGCATGAAACTCACCTACAATGGAAAGGAATATATCGTTCAGGGTGTTGTGAAGGCTATGGACGAATATAAGACCAAGGCAGGCGGGGCTGAGAGCGGAACGGTGTTCATGTCCCTTAGCAGAATTGAGAGCGACGTTGACTGCTATGAGGTCATATTCCCTAATCCGGTTTCAGAGTTCGCGGAGAAGCAGATAAAAGAGGCGTTTACGTCCTGTGGTTACAGCGAGGATAATATAAGAATTGTCGACAACTCAGAGAGATATGGTTTTGTAAATTCGGCAAAGAGACTTCTCAAATGGACGGAGAGAGGAATGTCCTTTAAGGAGATTAAGTATCCGTACTGGGAGAACAGCGCGATTGCTGTGGAGAATATAGTTGATCTGCTGACCTTGTTCAGAATTATATTCATTGTTCCGCCGATAGCCATAGTAATCGTGTCAGTGATATGTTTCCACCCTATTCACAGGTTCAAGCTTTTGGTGTTAAAGATAGTAGACCATTTTAGAAAATAGCATAGAGATGCAGTGATTGGAGTATATAAGAGTATATAAGAAGTCATTTTGGAGCGGATATCCGAAATGACTTCTTTTTTTCTTTTCAATGGGTCTGCAATGTGATAGAATATTAAAATTGAAGCGAAGGACGAAAATTAGAAAGATAGTTGAAAATGCTTGAGGGATGGGGAAACTATGAAGGACAAAAATAAATATTTGTGGTGTACGGTATCACTTATTATAAGTATATTGATTTTTGTGGCGGTGGGAATGGATAAGAGGATAACCTTCTGCGACGAAATCTATACTTATATGATAGTTAATTCCTCAAACGGGGCGTATCAGCTCGCGCAGGGACAGTGGTATACAAAAGAGCAGACGGTGGATATGTTAGGACATACCTCGGGGGATGGTCTCATGCAGATGGTGAGAAACGTGAAGGGGGACCCGCACCCGCCGCTCTACTATGGGCTGGTGTATATCGCGTCGCTTATCGGAGGAAAAAATGTGTCCGAATGGATAGGGCTATCCGTGAATATGCTTATGTACTCGGCGGCAGTTCTGATGGTATGGCTGACGATATACCGAATTTTTGGCAGACCTGCGATGGCGGCAGCAGCGGCGGTCGTGTGTGCTATCAACGTAGGACTCCTCTCAGATGCCATGCTCATAAGAATGTACATGCAGTTCACATTTTTTGCGATGGCTTTTGCGTATGTAACGCTGCTGCTGTATCAGGAGAAGGACAGAACATTAAACTATATACTTTTGGGAATTATAACGGCAGGCGGCTTTCTGACGCAGTATTATTTCTCCTTTATCGCTATCGCTTTTTTTGTCGTATGGGCGATATACAATATTGTGCAGAAAAAATACAGCAGGATAGCGAAATATCTTGCTGCCATGGCGGGCGCGGCAGCCGTGGATACAGTTGTGTGGCATTTCTGGATAGGCACACTGCTGTCAAACAATAATTCAGAAGCGATTAAGACGAATGCGATGAATTTTGCGAATATATTTAACAGTATGTTTAGGGGCATGGTCACTGTACAGCTCGTTATCTTCCAGCAGTGGTATATTGTGGGCGGTATAATGGCACTGCTGATAGTCGCGGTAACGCTCATGTCGCGAAAGGTGTCGCTTATGTACAGCGGTATAAGGCTGTATGTGGGAACACTTCTTGCCGTGGTATTCTGCTATGCAGCTATAGTGTATTATCTGACACCATCACACCTGATGTCGGGAAGATACTTTTACGCGGCGGCTGTGCTCGAGCTGCTGCTCATTGCGGTGTGTGTGTGCACATTGCTTCAGGTATATGTGACGAAAGCCATCGGAATAAAACTGTCCCGGGTGTTGAGGTCTGCCACGGCGGCTGTGCTCGTGGTGCTTGAGCTTGCGATGCTGACATTCGGATACGGTATAGATTACTATACTGACTCGAAGGAGTACGACTGTCAGAGGGAGATTTTGGAGCAGTATGCCGATATACCTTGGATTTTGTGCGGCGGCGAGAGCTGGAAGATGACGGCGAATTTCTTAGATTATCTCATCCCTGAGAAAATTATGAGGGTGACAACAGACACGCCGTATGAAAGTGAGCCGGAGTTAGAGTCTGTGGACGCTTTTTTGCTGATAGCTGAGGGCGGGGAGGGCAATTCGCTCAAGGATACGGGGCTGTACTATTATATAGGAAGCACGGGAAGATTCGCTGAGAGCGAATTTCTGATGGAGAGAAACGGATTGTCGTATTTTATTGCATACCCTGTCCGGTAGGGCAGGACATGGTACATTAGAGCCTGTTTTGTGTGAAAAATAGGAATTGTGATGGTCATTGCATGCATATAAAAATAAATAATATTAAAAAATAAATGTAAACGGAGGAATTAACCATGAAAATGAACAAGTCAAAGGTAGCTATTGTCGGCTGTGGTCTGGTGGGCTCCACGACAGCTTTCAGCCTTGTGACACAGGGCGTTGTCGATGAGGTGCTGATGATTGACATTAACAAGGAGAGAGCTTACGGTGAGAGGCTCGACCTTCACGACAGCATCGAGTATCTCAACCGCAATGTGAAGGTGACAAACGGTGATTATTCGGACTGCTCAGATGCAGATATTGTAGTTATAACCGCGGGAGCACCGCCTAAGCCGGGACAGAGCAGGCTTGATACACTTGAACTCACGGCGAATATATGTAAGTCAATAGTCGGCCCTATTATGGAGAGTGGATTTGACGGAATTTTTCTTATAGTATCTAATCCTGTCGACATCATTTCACATTATGTGAAGAAGCTTTCGGGACTTCCGAAAAATCAGGTCATCGGAACGGGAACTGCCATAGATTCTGCACGTCTTAAGACATTTATCGGGGAGCTTGTAAAGGTTGACCCTAGAAGCGTTCACGCCTATTCGATGGGTGAGCATGGTGACTCACAGATGGTTCCGTGGTCAGTTGTGACGGTTGCAGGAAAGCCGTTCTATGATGTTATCGCCGACAACAAGAGCCTTGTAGGTGATGTTGACCTTGATGAGCTTGTCCATAAGACCGCAAGAGAGGGCTGGGAGATTTTTGAGCGCAAGGGAACAACATACTACGGAATTGCTACGGCCGTAGCTGCCATTATAAAGGCGATTATGAATGACGAGAACAAGATTATTCCTGTATCGACCTACCTGGAGGGCGAGTACGGCGAGACAGACGTGTACGCGGGCGTTCCGACCGTGCTCAACAGGTACGGTGCCTACGATGTGCTTGAGATACACATGTCACCTAGCGAGCTCGCAAGGTTCAAGGACTCTGCGAAGGTCATAAGGGAATACACCAACAAGATTATGGAATATTAAGCAGATGCCGCCGCAAGGCAGCAGCGTGGAGGACATGTATGGCAAAGCTGTATTTTAAATATGGGGCGATGGGCAGCTCTAAAACTGCGAATGCTCTTATCACGAAGTTCAACTATGAAGAGAGGGGCATGAAGGTGTGGCTGTTAAAGCCGGCTACGGACGACCGCGACGGGCAGGACATAATAAAGAGCCGTATAGGTCTCGCATGCAGATGCTTTGTGGTTGCTCCGGACACCGATATATTGGAGGCGTATGAGAAGGAAGAGGGGTATGACGCAGTTATAGTTGATGAGGCTCAATTTCTCACACCAGGACAGATAGACGAGCTTAGAAGTATAGTTGATAATAAGGGTATACCTGTCCTGTGTTTCGGATTGAGAACCGACTTTCTCACGCATGTATTCCCGGGCAGCCTGAGACTTCTTGAAATTGCGGACTCCATAAGTGAGATTAAGACAATCTGCCGCTGTGGCTCCAAGGCTACAGTCAACGCCAGAATAGATGAGAATGGCAACGTAATTACGGACGGAGAGCAGGTGCTCATCGGTGGAAATGACAGATATGAGGCGATGTGCTACTCCTGTTATATGAAGAAAATCAAGGGAATTATGTAGAATACTTACAGGGCTGTAAAAAGCAAGCTAAGATTGCAGCTCAGTGGGTATAGAGAGCAGAAATAAGCAAAACCACCCACAAAGCCGGAAAAGGCAGACTGAAATAGTGGCTCAGTGGGTATAGAATTAAAAACGAGGAGAAAAAAACAATGGATATCAAGGAAATTCTTGCAAAGGTTGACCACACAGTATTAGGACAGACAGCCACCTGGGCTGATATTAAGGGACTCTGTGATGATGGAATGAAGTATGAGACAGCTTCGGTATGTATTCCGCCAAGCTATGTAAAGCAGGCAGCAGAGTATATTAAGAGCGTTAACGGTAAGCTTAAGGTATGTACGGTAATCGGTTTCCCTAATGGATATAATACCACGGCTGTGAAGTGCTATGAGACCAGGACTGCGGTTGAAGAGGGTGCTGATGAGATAGATATGGTCATAAATATAGGCTGGGTTAAGGACGGTCTGTACGATAAGGTTTTAGACGAGATTAAGCAGATTAAGGAGGCATGCAGCGGAAAGCTTTTGAAGGTGATTATAGAGACATGCCTTCTCACAGATGAGGAGAAGATTAAGCTCTGCAAGATTGTCTCTGAGTCCGGCGCGGATTATATCAAGACATCGACAGGCTTTTCAAAGGCGGGAGCTACATTTGAGGATGTCAAGCTCATGGCTGACAATGTCGACGGCATTCTTGTAAAGGCAGCAGGCGGCATAAGCTCAATCGCAGATGCGGAGAAATTCATTGAGCTTGGCGCGTCAAGACTTGGAACCAGCAGGATTGTCAAGCTTGTAAAGGCTGAGAAGGCAGAGGAAAACACATACTAATACCGGTTTTTATAAAAGAGCATATTTTAACAGGGGAAAGCATTAAAGATAGATAAGAGAATATGTAAAGCTTTAGTGGGAGTGTAGAACTCAAATGAAGGGGAAATATACGCTTTGGAAAGGGTGCTGTAGATGACAGAGGAAGAATATTTACAATTAATAGAGGGCAAGCTTGAGGCTGCGATAGAAAATATCAAGGATGAAATGAAGTTAAATGACAAGGATATTGCACAGCTCCAGGAGTTATACTGGGAGAACAACAGTGATTTCGATGAGTATGGCTATGAGGAGTACGAGAACAGACAGCAGATGTTCAATCATGCCAATTTCAGAAGCAGGAATATGAAGACTCTTCACATGTACAGGAGGATGCAGGAATCGCCGTATTTTGCGAGGGTGGATTTCCTTTTTGATGGGGATGATGAGCCGGAGTGCTGTTACATCGGTATAGGAAATTTTGCTGAGGGAAAGGGCTCGATGCCTCTCATATATGACTGGCGTGCGCCGATTTCCAGCCTTTTCTATGACTATGATGCCGGGAGAGCCTCCTATGAGGCTCCGGGTGGAACGGTTGAGGGGGAGATTGTAAAAAAATATCAGTACAAGATTAAGAGGGGAAAGCTGCTCTATGCCGTTGAGAGCGATATCAAGATTGATGATGACATATTAAAGCAGGCGCTCTCGATGAACGCGGATGCGCGCCTCAAAAATATTGTCGGAACGATACAGAAGGAGCAGAACTCCATTATAAGAAACGAGAAGGATAAAATACTCATCGTGCAGGGTGGTGCGGGCTCAGGAAAGACATCCGTTGCCCTTCACAGAATAGCATATCTTCTCTACCGCCACCGCAATGATCTCATGGCTTCGCAGGTGCTTATACTGTCGCCGAATGATGTTTTCTCGGACTACATCTCCCACATATTGCCGGAGCTCGGCGAGGAGAATATAAGCGAGATGACCTTTGATGATTTTGCCGCGAAGGAGCTTTCTGATGTGTGCAGGATTGAGAGGCACTATGATTTTCTCGAGGATGTGCTTATACATGAGGAGAGTGACACTGAGTATGCAAGGGCACGCCAGGATAAGCTGTCGGCACGCTCGTCGAAGGAGTATGCCGAGGCGATAAACGGATTTGTATTCTCACTTGAGTATGACCTTATGAATTTTAAGGATATCAAGTACAAGAAGCTTGAGAAGGACGCGGACAGCATTGCGGATTTATTCTATAATAAGCTGCCGGATATTCCGCTTTTCAGGAGAATGGACGCGGTGCGCGAGTACATCGTCGACGAGTACACCACGCTCACGGGACATGAGCTCGACGACATCGAGGCGGCTATCGTAAAAGATAAGTTCAACGCGCTCTACCGCACGAGGGATATTTTTACAATCTACAACGAGTTTCTTGAGAGCATAGGACAGGAGCCGATTGAGATTGTTGAGGGGCAGCCTAAAAAGGCAGGTTACGAGGACGTGTATGCCATGCTCTACCTCAAATATCTGCTCTGCGGGGCGGGACATGAGGAGCAGATTAAGCATCTTCTCGTCGATGAGATGCAGGACTATTCCTACATTCAGTATTGCATTATTGGCTGGGTTTTCAAATGCCCTATGACCATTCTGGGTGACAAGGAGCAGTCGGTCGATTCCGAAAAATCGGATGTGCTCAACTTCCTGCCTGAAATTCTCGGAAAGGATTCTAAGCGCATTGTGCTCAACAAGAGCTATCGTTCGACCGTGGAGATAACCGACTATGCGGCTGCGATTGCGGGCATAAAGGGAATTGACGGAATTGACAGGCACGGAAACAAGCCTGAAAAGCACATGTATGCCGCTGAGAACGAGATGTACGCAGCAATCGGTGGCAGAATCAGCGATGAGTTATCCGCAAATGTGTACGAAACCATAGCTGTTCTGTGCAAAACTCAGGCGGAGGCGGAGTACGTTGGGGATAAAATCCTCGAAAATATCCGCGAGACCGAGGATGACGAGGAGAGCTTCAAGGTGACTGTGCTCAACAAGAACACCGACCGCTTTAAGACGGGAGTTGTCGTTGCACCATACTACCTTGCAAAGGGTCTTGAGTTCGACAGCGTGCATATCGTGAACGCAGATAAGGCACATTACCATTCCGATTATCATAGACAGCTTCTGTATATCGGGGCGACGAGAGCGCTGCACGCGCTGGATTTCTATGGAGTTGGGGATGAGTGTGGGTTGCTGCCGTAAAAGAAGAATAGTGATACTGCAGAATGAGGTAGCATGTGCAAATAAATACAGCAGGTTACTGATAGAAAGGAAGCAGGTGCAGCAAATGAATATGCAGGAGTTAAAGAAACTTATTTACCAAGGTGAAAAAGTTGATATAGAGTGCAAAAAAGCAGAAAAAAGCGTGCCAAAATCTGCGTATGAGTCATATTCTGCATTTGCCAATACAAAAGGTGGATATATCATACTTGGAGTAAGAGAAGATAAAACAAAGACTGATCCCAAGGAACGATTTATAATACAAGGAATAGAGGATGCACCTAAGCAGAAAGAGGATTTTTGGAATACAATTAATGGGAATAAGGTGAATATAAATCTATTAACAGATGATGATGTAAAGATTGTTGAAGATGGCAGTATAAGACTAATTGTGATTCATGTTCCTAGAGCAGATTTTAATATGCGTCCGGTATATGTTGGAGAAAATCCTTATAAGGGAACATATAAAAGAAATCATGAAGGCGATTATCATGCGACAGAGCATGAGATTAGAGGAATGATAAGAGATCAAAATCCAGAGGGAAATGATAATCAAATAATTGAGTATTATACAATGGATGATATTGATAAAGAAACATTAAGAAAATATCGTCAGATTTTTGAAATCAGAAATGATGGACATGTATGGAATGCTTTGGATGACAAGTCTTTTCTTGAAAAGTTGGGTGGTTATAGGAAAGATAGAAAAACTGGAGTAGCAGGCTTGACATTAGCAGGACTTTTGATGTTTGGTACAGGACAGGCTATCAGAGAACGCTTTGATAATGTTTTTATGGACTATCGTAATGAGAGTCAAGTGACAGCAGATATCCGCTGGAATGACAGAATTACCTATGATGGCACATGGGAAAATAACCTGTTTAATTTCTTTACCAAAGTAACACCTAAATTAACTGAGGACTTAAAAAAACCATTTAAATTGGAAGGTGGAGTTCAGCGTATAGATGATACGCCGGTTCACAAAGCAGTTCGTGAAGGCTTTGTAAATATGATTATTCACGCGGATTACTTAATGGATGCAGGGGTGTTGAAGGTAATTAAGAGGTCTGATTCGTTTGAATTTACAAATCCGGGAATTTTGAAACTTCCGCTAGAGGATATTTATCGTGGAGGCAATTCAAAGTCAAGAAATCCTCATATGCAGACTATGCTTAGATTGGTTGGATTTGGCGATAATGCTGGCTCAGGATTCCCGACAATTCTTGATGTGTGGAAGTCAGAAGGATGGATAAAACCTGAATTGATTGAAGATACAAATCTCGATCAAGTGACACTTGTGATGAAGATGGAAAAGGAATCTGATGATAAATCAGCAGAAAAATCAGCAGAAAAATCAGCAGATTTAAAAAACAGGGAAGGAATGATGTTATCAGAAAGGCATCAGCAGATTTTAGCCATTATGCAGGCTGGCATTGAATATAGCACGGAACAGGTGGCAGAAAAGATAGGCTTAAAAGGTCCAAGGACAAGACAATTATTAAACGAATTAGTAGATAAGGAGTTATTGGCTTGTATAGGAACAACAAAAAGAAGAAGATATATTAAGCCTGTGGATTAAAAAATTCTAGTATTATTATTACTAATGATAACGAGTATAGGATAGACTTTGTTTTATGGCAGGGAAAATAGAGAAGTTTGGGAAAAGCAGTGATAGTGGAAAAATTAATTAAATTCATTCATAGCGTTAACATAATCCTGTAATCCATTGAGCTTACAAGCCAATTCAGGCAGGTTGGACTAAAAGCACCGGTTTATCATACAAATGCTTTTATGTTACAGGCAATTATTTATAATTCCAATGTTGAAAAAGCCGGCTATTGATAGCTGGCTTTATAATGAACCAACGAAAAAACATATTAAAAGTATATGAAGAAATTGAAACTAATCAGATATTTGGTGCTTCTTTCATAAAAAATCACCTGACCACATTTTAATAAATGCAGTCAGGTGATAGAAAATCCGGAAAATCAAGAGTTATTAACAATTTATCACTCCGTCCATATACATTCCTTCCGGTAATACATGGCGACATGTGCATTGTGCCAGTCGCCGGGGTCATCGGTTATGTCGGAGTGGTATATCGGTGCAGGGCGCTTCGACAGAGCGGGAACAGTCACGAACTGTTCGTCATCGCCTGTGCTTCTTAGGTATTCATCGCGGGCAGTCAGTTCGCAGTCATAGGTTTTGGCGTCGCCGTTTATGAGTGAGAGCGTTGCGGCGGCAGACAGAGGAAGATTGACAAAGCCTGCGTCACCGCTCTTATATTCCGTCTCACCGACCTCTATACAGCCTATGCAGGCGATTACAAAGGCACAGAGACTTATGGCAAGCGCGAGGAGGGCATTTTTGCGGCTTGCTTTTATTTTTTCAAAAAAACTGTCAATGACCTTTTCAAAGAGTATACACGCTCTATCCGCTTTTATCATAGCCGGTTTTTCACAAGCAGTAATTTTGTCAGCGGTAATTTTCTGAGCATTCTTATCGCAGAAATTCTTATCATAGAAATTTTCATCATGAGAATCCCCCTCATTTGAATATTTTTTATATTTATCCCCCTGCATACTGCAAGCATAGCTTGCAGTATTGCCACCAATAAGTAGTTTGAAAGTTTTTCTTTCAAACTTATACCCCTGCATACTGCAAGCACTGCTTGCAGTACTGTCACCAATAAGTTGTTTGAAAGTTTTACTTTCAAATTTGTTACCAATCCATCCCAGAAAATATATAAGATTAAAGGTGATGAGAACATACGCGGCAAAAAATATAATGTTCATCATTCTGTAAGGCATGCGAAGCCCCTGCGCGTAAAATACGGGCGTTCCCATTGAGCAGTACAGACCGAAGGTGAATATCGCCACGAGGAGAGGATATCGGTAGGCAAAGCCGCTGCGCTTTGCAATGCGGTAAAATACCGGAATCATGCATATAAAAAATATAAGGCAGGGGGCATTTAGCACCTTGGCGATGCTGTAGCCGCCGAATGCAAAGGTGTAGACGAAGGTCTTTACAATGCCGGTGCTTCCGCCCACGGATTGCTGGCGCAGAGCGTTTCCCGGTGCCGACATGCTTATAAAAAGTCCTGCCATAGCTGCGAGAGCGACAATGATGTATGCTGCCATATGGTAAGGACGGATGACCTTATTTTTCCTTAGTATTACAAAATAAATCGCGGCGCCTGCGGTCAGTGCGAGGATAATACACATAAAAAGTGCCGTCGTGTAGTTGCTTCCACCGATAAAAAAGGCAGATACGGAACTTATTGCAGTAAGGATAACCGTGCCGGCTGCTTTGGCGGTTCTCATTCTTATAAGAAGCGCAAAGAGAAACAGCATGAGACTGTAAAAAAATGTATAATATATAGCACCGTTATACCAGTAAAATGAGTCGCTGGGTGTCGCGCAGAGCTGCATTGACACGAAGGTGAGGCAGATTCCCACAGTCGCGGCAAGATAGCTGTCCGCCTTGAATATTTTTTTCAGCGCGGTGTAAAAAAAGAAAATCGAAAAGCCCATATACGCGCTGAGAAGTATAAGCGGCGCAATAAAATAGTACTGCTCGCCGAATATTCCCGGCTGCAGGCGCATGAGGAAGATTGCTGAAAAATTGCCCTGCCATATATTGTAGGTGTTAATCATCTCGTCGAATGAGCATTTTACAACCGACGCGACGGAGTGGGTTTCATTCCAGACCTGCACCGTATCAGTCCCGTAATAATAGTCGTCGACGCTCGGGTGCGCGTACATGCCGATTACATACAGCGGTATGACCGAGAGAATGAAACAGATGAGAATTATGTAAAAAATATTTTTTGTGGTAATTTTTGGGGTGAAGGATTTATTCATGGAAGCTCCTTGTGTTTGTGATATTAGTTTTTGACATGTATTATTATATTTTTTTTGAGTGGGATTGTAAATATTAGTTTGCATCAATTTGTCAGTCATGGTCGGGCAAATTGCCAAAGGAATATAATGAACGAAAAAAATGATTTAATTTATGCATTTTGCAAATCATAGAATGTCATCAGACATATAGAATAAATTTAATTTTTTATGTAAATAATATTCCTCATGAAGCACAGAAAAGTATATTACTATGACAACGAGCTGGAGGATGAATTTTCCGGCATAAAGAGGAACACGATAACTGTCGATGGAAATTACCGCTACAGCCACGGAAGACCGTGGAAGGTGGCTGCGTGGGTGCTGTATCACATAATAATGACTCCGGTTGCCTTTATATATATGAAGCTACGGTTCTGCATGAGGATAGAGGGGAAGGATAAGCTGTGCGGACTGCGGGATGGCGGTGATGGCAGGTGGCAGCCGGCATTTTTCTATGGAAATCATACCCAAGTTCCGGGGGATGGCTACATTCCGGCCTGCATAAGCTTCCCGAGGAAAGCCATCATATTGGCGCACCCGGACAATGTCTCCCTATATGGCACAAAAAATATCATGGAGATGCTGGGCGCCTTTCCGATACCTAATAAGCTCGGGGGCATGAAAAATTTCCTTGGGGAGCTTGAGAACTACATCGGCACGGGACACCCGGTTTTTATTTACCCCGAGGCACATATCTGGCCTTATTACACGAAAATTCGTCCTTTTAACGAGAGCTCCTTCCGTTATCCGGTAATATATGACCGCCCTGCATTTTCTTTTACCATAACTTATCAGAAACACCTTTTCAGGACAAAAATCACAATATATATTGACGGACCTTTCTATCCGGACACCACAATAAACCCAAGACAAGCTGCCGTGAAATTGCGAAATCAAGTGCACGATGCCATGACGGCGCGCAGTGAAAATTCCACCTATGAGAAAGCAGAATATATTAAGAACAAGTGATTTTACTATTATAAAGCAACAAAGCGGATTGCGGATAACGGATTGAATTATTAATCTAAGGAGGCTCCAATGAATATCCTGTTCTGCGGCAATTCACGCGCCTTTGACGGCATACTGATAGCTGTTCTTTCCATAACAAAATATTATAAGGGCGAGTTAAATATTTACATTTTTACCGCAGGGCTTGAAAATATGCGCGAGGACTACACACCGATATGCTGGCAGCAGGCGAGAATTATCGAGAATATTGTGACGGGTGTGTGCCCGCAAAGTCAGGTTTTTCTGATTGATAAAACGCAGGATTTTAAAAATGAGCTTGCTGGCTGGGTCAATAAGGACACGGTATACACGCCGTATTCCATGCTGCGGCTGTATGCGGACGACATTCTTGTGAACAGGCTTCTCTACCTCGACGCGGATGTGGTCGCCTGCGATGATATAGAGCCGCTCTACAACATGGGTATATCTGATTTTGAGATAGCCGGTGTGAGGGATTTTCTCGGGAAATGGTTTATTGAATATAATTACATGAACACGGGCGTGCTGCTTTTTAATATGCCGCGATGTCGTGAAAATGGTTTATTTAAAAATGCGAGAAAAATGTGCCGCGAGAGAAAAATGTTCTTTCCCGACCAGACCGCGCTGAACCGCGTATGTAAAAATAAGCTCTTTCTCCCCGAAAAATATAATGAGCAGAAGCGTTATAGACCAAACACCGTCCTGCAGCATTTTTGCAAATCTCTCCGAATATTTCCGTATATTCATACAGTAAATGTGAAACCTTGGGAGATTGAGAAGCTGCACAGTATATATAAGCTTTATGCACACGATGAGATATTAGAGCAGTATGAGAAGATAAAAAATGCATTTTATATAAACTTATAGCGATGAAGCCGGGGGCAGAGCATGCCAATTTAATGCACGAGTGTATAACGTATTATATTTATGCATATCAGCTCCGTTGTCCGAAGCAAGATGTTCTAAGAACTCTGATAAAGGTACTCTATACGTTCGCCACCGAAGCAAAGCATACATCCTTGTATGCATTGCTTCTGAACCGGCATCCGTGCCGGTTCTGGCTAGGGTGTGAACAGAGTTCTAAGAACATCTAAGCTTCTCCCCAAAGTCGTGATATGCATAAATATAATACGTTATACACGCTAAGTTTACAGAGCATGTTCTGTCTCCAACATTGCCGCGATTAGGTATATATATTATGGGAGGCAGAGAAACCAAATTTATTTGTATGTTAGATAATATATTTAAAACATTTATATGCATGTAAAATTCCGCAGTGCAGTTGATTAAAAAGGGGATAATATATGGGAAACAATTTTTTGATTTTAATTACAATAATATTTCTGGTACTGTATTTTCCGCGGTTGATTGGCTGGTTTGGGTGGATTTTTCCGCAGAAGAGGCTGACAGGTGAAAAGAGGCACCGCTTTGCGCTCATTGTTCCGGCGCGCGATGAGGGCAGGGCGGTGCTGCCGCTTTTTAAGAGCATAGCGGAGCAGAGCTATAGTGCGGATTATAGTCTGTTTGACACCTATGTGGTTGTGAAAAATCCGCGCGACGAGGTGATTGGCTATGCGCGGGAGATTGGCGCGAAGGTGTATGTCGATGAGGCGCAGAAGAGCAAGGGCGATTGTCTTGATTACTGCATAAGGCATATTCTGGCAGCGGGAAAGAAGTATGACGGTTATATAATCGTCGATGCGGACTGCCGGCTCGATGTGGATTTCCTGGCAAATATGAACGATGCGCTTGCAAGCGGGGCGCAGGTGATAACGGGGCGGAAGCTGGTCGGAAATTATACCATGGGTCATTTAAACAGCGCTTCAAAAAAGGTGGTAAATGCCATAACCTGTCAAAATGGTCTGGTATGGCCGATTATAGATGAGCTCGGAAACAGGTACAAGAGCGCGCTCGGGCTCACCACTATGCCGATAACAACGGGAATACTTATAAGAGGGGATCTGGTTGAGGAATGGGGAGGCTGGATTTACAGACAGACCTTAACAGAGGACATGGAGCTGCAGCGCGACTGTGCATGCAAGGGGATAAAGACCTTTCACTATTCATTTGCGAAGCTGTATCTTGAGGAGACACCATCGCATACGGACACCAATAAGCGCAGAACACGCTGGATGACAGGAATGGTGGCTGCAGACAGGCTCTACTGTCGCAAGCTTCTAAAACGCCGCGGTGTGAGGGCTTTTATCGATAATTATTATATATTGTCACTGTGGCTTGTGTATGCATACATCGGAACCTTGTCCGTGGCGGCAGTATTTAATCTGGTTACATTTAGAATATGGCAGGCAGCGGCGGCATTCATGCTTATCTATACCGCTTTTTTTGCGCTGTCCGTGATGGCAGTGCTTGCGGACTGGAAAAATATCGGACTGTCCTGGCTTGATAAGCTGTGCCTAATGCTGGTGCACCCGTTTTTTTACATGGAATACATCCTCATCGTGGGGCGTGCGGTGCTTGGCGTGAATCCGAAAGGCTGGGAGAAAATCGGGAGGGTGCAGTATTGATGAATTATTTTAAGCTCGCATACACAACACCCGATGTGTTAGAGAAGATAAAGGAGGCGGAGAAAAGGGGGGATTTCAATGCACATCTCGACCCGGTAGATTACGGCAGCAGCCTTCCGGTCGATGAAAATTTTCAGTATATTCCGACAGGGGCTTTAAAGTTCCGGCAGGCATTGATACGCGCGTTTATAATCAAGCCGTTTATGTGGATTGTGAACCGCTTCATATTCCGCACACGAATTTATGGATCTTACGAAGATGGTGAGGGAGAGTACGGCATGATAATCACCTGCAACCACATAAACAAGCTCGATGCACTGGTGGTAGACTGGGCACTCAAAAGGAGTGGTGTGCTGCGTGGACGGCAGCTCAAGGTCATGGTGGCGGATTTTAACAATCGGAGGGGGCGGCTCGGTGAGTACATGAGGGCGTTCGGTATAATGCCGTTTCCTCGGGGACACAGGCTGGTGAGACGGTTCAACAGTGCTGTGTCGTACTATCTTGGAAAAGGCGACTGCGTCCTCGTATTTCCGGAGCAGTCTGAGTGGTGGGGCTATGACAGACCGCGCCCGCTGAAAAACGGTGCATTTTACTATGCCGTGAAAAATAATGTGCCTGTTCTTCCTCTTTTTATAACCTGCCGCGCTGCAGGAGATACTGAACATTATGCGCGAAAAAAAACAGGCGGCGTGGAGAGAAGATATTTTGACGTGCATATATTGGATAGGATTGAGCCGATAGGAGACGGCATAAGCGACCACGACAAGATACGCATGCTGCGGGATGAAAACAGCCAACGATGGAAAAAAATTCTTGACATTAAAAAAAAATAAAACTATAATAGTTCGAGGTCGAACAGTTCGGTATCAAACTGTTTAACCTCGAACTATTTTTGTCGAAGGTAAGGCTTTTGACGGATAACCGGGCTATAGATAATTGCACGACGTCCGTTATGCAGGAGTTTTTATCTAAGCCACATCATGAGGAAAGGAGCACGAGTTGGTAAAGAAACGCTATTTGGGGTTCGAGATTAAGAAGATGGACAACATTATTTTTCGTCAGCTTAAAAAGAAGCTGGTAGAGGCCGGCTTTGACGAGGTAACGGTAATGCATGGACATATCCTTGGATATCTAAGCAGACATAAGGACGTGGACGTGTACCAGAAGGATATAGGCGAGGAGTTCGGCATAGGCAAGTCATCGGTTACCAATATACTTCAGCTTATGGAGAGGAAGGGCTATCTGGTGTGCCGCACGGACGATAATGATGGGCGCTGCAAGAAAATAGTTCTCACGCAAAAGGGCGAGGAGACACACGCTGCTACGGTGCGCGTCATCGATATGCTCCACGAAGAGCTTGAACAGAATGTCACACAAGAGGAAAAACAGGTCTTTTTGAATGTTATAGAGAAGATGAAAAAAAATATTAATGATATGAATAAGGAGGATGAACAGTGCTAAAGACATTAGGTGCATACATAAAAGAGTACAAGAGAGCCTCCATTGCCACCCCATTATTTATGATTCTGGAGGTGCTTATGGAAATGCTCATTCCGTATCTGCTCTCATCACTTATCGACAATGGTGTTGAGAAGGGTGATATGGGCTACATACTCATGGTCGGCGGCTGCATGGTAGTGATTGCAATGGTCGGATTGTTTGCCGGAATCATGGGTGGTGTTTATGGGGCTAAGGCCTCAACAGGTTTTGCAAAGAATCTCAGAAAGGGTATGTTTGACAATATCCAGACCTACGCCTTTTCTAACATTGACAAGTTCAGCACAGCGGGACTTGTGACAAGACTTACAACGGACGTCACAAATGTACAGAATACATACCAGATGCTCTTAAGAATGTGTATGAGGGCACCGGTGAGCTTAATCTGTGCGATGATAATGTCGTTTATCATCAGTCCGCGCATTGCATTTATATATCTTATCGCGCTGGTGATACTCTCATGTATTCTTGCCGTCATCATAGGACATGCGACCAAGTATTTCAATGCGGCATTTCCTAAGTACGATGAGCTGAACGCGAGTGTTCAGGAGAATGTATCGGCAATCCGTGTTGTCAAGGCTTATGTCCGTGAGGATTATGAGAAGAAGAAATTTAAGAATGCCAGCAACAATATCTACAAGATTTTTGTAAAAGCGGAAAAGACGGTTGCATACAACAACCCTGTTATGCAGATTACGGTATATACCTGTATCCTGCTTATAAGCTGGGTCGGCGCGAAGATGATTGTAGGTTCCGGCGGTGTGCTGCTCACAACAGGTAAGCTTATGAGTCTCCTATCCTACTGTATGACAATTCTTATGAACCTTATGATGGTTTCCATGATATTCGTAATGATTTCGATGAGTGTGGCAAGTGCAAAGCGTATCGCAGAGGTGCTTGAGGAGAAGCCTGATATCACCAATCCTGATAACCCTTGCTATGAGGTAAAGGACGGAGGGATTGTATTTGACCATGTAAATTTCGGCTACAATAAGGGCGCCGACAAGAGAGTGTTAAATGATATCAACCTCACAATCAGGTCCGGTGAGACAATCGGTATCATCGGCGGAACCGGAAGCTCCAAGTCAAGCCTTGTGAACCTTATAAGCCGTCTTTACGATGTGGATGAAGGAAGTGTAAAGGTCGGTGGCAGGGATGTAAGAGAGTATGACATTGAGACACTTCGTGATGAGGTGAGCGTTGTACTCCAGAAGAATGTGCTTTTCTCCGGAACAATACTCGACAACCTTCGCTGGGGCGATAAGAACGCCACGGATGAGGAGTGCATGAGAGCATGTAGGTTAGCATGTGCTGATGAATTTATTGAAAAATTCCCTGACAAGTACAACACCTACATCGAGCAGGGCGGTACAAATGTATCGGGTGGACAGAAGCAGCGTCTGTGTATCGCAAGAGCACTTTTAAAGAAACCTAAGATACTTATTCTTGATGACAGCACAAGCGCTGTTGATACTGCAACGGATGCGAAAATCCGTCATGCCTTTGCCACGGAGATTGCGCAGACAACGAAGCTTATCATTGCACAGAGAATTTCAAGTGTTCAGGGTGCGGACCGCATAATCGTGATGGATAACGGACGTATCAACGGAATCGGAACACATGAGGAGCTGCTTGCTTCCAACGCTATATACCGCGATGTGTATGAGTCGCAGACCGGAGGCAGCGGTGATTTTGATGAAAACGGAGGTGAAGCATAATGCCGGGACCAATGGGAGGAAGACCGCCAAGAGGAGCGAAGCCTACAGTCGCTAATCCTGGAAAGGTATTTAAAAGAATAATAGGCTTTGTGGCTAAGAATTATCTGCTGCAGTGCATAGTGGTTCTTGTATGTATTGTACTCACTGTATTTTCTACGATACAGGGAACCATGTTTATGAAAACACTTATTGACCAGTATATTATGCCGCTGATGCAGCAGACCGTACCTGATTATACGGAGCTGCTCCACGCCATCATAAGAGTGGCATGCTTCTATGCGGTGGGTGTTATAGCAGCCTATGTAAATACAAGAATGATGGTTTATGTCACACAGGGAACCATGAGAAGCTTAAGGGATGAGCTTTTTGTACACATGGAGTCCCTTCCTATAAAATATTTTGATACACATGCACATGGCGATATCATGTCAATCTACACCAACGATGTTGATACGCTCAGACAGATGATAAGCCAGAGTATTCCGCAGCTTATCAACAGTTCAATCACCATTATCGGAATACTTGCGAGCATGATTATCCTCAATGTGCCGCTCACGCTCCTGACTCTTGTCCTTGTGGGACTTATGCTGGTTGTAACAAAGAAGGCTACAGGAATGAGTGGAAAGTATTTCGTTAAGCAGCAGAAGAACTTAGGCGAGGTCAACGGCTTCATCGAGGAGATGATGGGCGGTCAGAAGGTTGTCAAGGTATTCTGCCATGAGAAGGAGAACATTGAGCACTTTGATAAGATTAATGAAGAACTCTGTGACAGTGCCTACAATGCGAACAAGTTCGCCAACATCTTAGGACCTATCAATGCACAGATAGGTAACATCAGCTACGTTATCATAGCGATAGCCGGCGGCGCTCTTGCACTTGGCGGTGTGGGCGGCTTCACACTCGGAGGTCTTGCAAGCTTCCTGACCTTCAATAAGAACCTTAACATGCCTATCAATCAGGTGAGCATGCAGTTTAACAGTATTATCATGGGACTTGCGGGTGGCGAGAGAATATTCAAACTTCTCGACGAGGTTCCTGAGGTTGACGACGGATATGTTACCCTTGTAAATGCAGTCAAGGATGGCGGTACAATCAAGGAGAGCGAAAAGCGTACAGGAATGTGGGCATGGAAGCACTATCACAAGGACACAGGTATTACCGACTACAAGGAATTGAAGGGTGATGTGGTATTCGATGATGTGGATTTCGGTTACAATCCGGACAAGATAGTTCTCCACAATATAAAGATGTTCGCTGAGCCGGGACAGAAGATTGCCTTTGTAGGCTCCACCGGAGCAGGTAAGACGACAATAACCAATCTTATCAACCGCTTCTATGATATTCAGGATGGTAAAATCCGCTATGACGGAATCAACATAAACAAGATTAAGAAGAGCGATTTAAGAAAGTCCCTCGGTATAGTATTGCAGGACACACATCTCTTTACCGGAACGGTTATGGAGAATATTCGCTACGGCAAGCTCGATGCGACTGATGAGGAGGTGTACGCAGCGGCTAAGCTTGCCAATGCGGACAGCTTTATCACCAAGTTATCCGATGGCTACAACACAATGCTCACCGGTGACGGTGCCAACTTAAGCCAGGGTCAGAGACAGCTCCTCGCAATCGCGAGAGCAGCAATCGCAGACCCGCCTGTTCTCATTCTCGATGAGGCTACCTCCTCAATTGATACGAGAACCGAGAAGATGGTACAGGATGGCATGGATAAGCTCATGCACGGCAGAACAACCTTCGTCATCGCGCACAGGCTCTCCACCGTAAAGAACAGTGATTGTATCATGGTTCTTGAGCAGGGACGCATTATCGAGCGTGGCACGCATGATGACCTTATAGAGCAGAAGGGAAGATATTATCAGCTTTATACGGGGAATAGTATTGCGGGGTAATATTGTATTTTATAGTGAAAAGGCTTTGGCATTATTGCCGGAGCCTTTTTTCGTGGATGAGCCATTTTATACTTATTTTCAATTAAATGAAAATTTATGCATAAAATTATACTAATATTTAGATATGCTGTACAAATCCCCCGACATTTACTATAATAAATAAGGCGGTGCTAACCAATACGATTGTTATTGCGGCACACGCTAAAGTATAGAAGCGAGGTGTATCACATGAGTACGGTAGTCGAGAGACTTGGCGCGTTACGCGCACTTATGAAGGAAAAGAATATTCAGGCATACATTATATGTACTGATGATTTCCACGGTTCTGAGTATGTTGGAAGTTATTTTAAGGCGAGAGCCTTTATGTCGGGCTTTACGGGTTCGGCGGGAACGCTTGTAGTGCTTCCTGATGAGGCAGGACTGTGGACTGACGGAAGATATTTTCTTCAGGGAGCGGCACAGCTTGAGGGCAGCACAATCACTCTTATGAAGATGGGTGAGGAGGGCGTGCCTACGATAGCTGAGTTCCTTGCAGATAAACTGGCGGACGGAAGCAATATCGGCTTCGACGGAAGAACTGTAACTGACGCTTTCATGGGCAGGATAACGGAGAGCATCAAGGGAAGAAATATGTCCTATGTATGCGGCGAGGACCTTGTCGACAAGGTATGGACGGACAGGCCGGCTCTATCTAAGGAGCCTGTATGGGAGCTTTCAGTTGAGTACACGGGCATGAGCCGTGAGGAGAAGCTTGCAAAAATCCGTGAGTCGATGAAGAAGGAGGGAGCAGACCTTCTGGTTCTCACAGCGCTTGACGATATCGCATGGCTGTTAAATCTTCGTGGAAATGATGTAGCGTACAATCCGGTATTCTTATCATATATGACAATGACTGCCGACAGTGCGGTTCTCTATCTTGATGAGAGCATTTTAAATGCCGATATCAAGGGCAGATTGGCAGCGGACGGCATTGAGCTTAGAAAGTATAATGATATTTACAGCGATTTGAAGAAGGTGGACAGGAACGCAGTGGTTCTTGTGGACAAGGCTACGGCTAACTTCCTTATCGTTCATTCGCTTCCGGACACAGCCAATGTAAGAGCGGAGCAGAGCCCTGTTGTGCTTCCTAAGGCAATAAAGACTGTTGCGGAGAGAGAGAATGAGAAGAAGGCTCATGTGAAGGATGGAATGGCTGTCACACACTTTATATACTGGCTCAAGAAGAACGTCGGCAGGCTCGATATAAGCGAGATGAGTGCGGCAGTGCAGCTTGATGAGTTCAGAAAGAAGCAGCCGGGATATCTTGGAGAGAGCTTCGACCCGATTATGGGCTATGGTCCTCACGGTGCCATCGTGCATTATTCAGCAACCGAGGAGACGGATGCCAGGCTTGAGCCGAGAAGCTTCCTTCTTGCAGATACGGGCGGACATTACTATGAGGGAACGACCGACATAACAAGAACGATTGCACTCGGTGAGCTTACCGACGAGGAGAAGAGGGTGTTCACACTTGTTCTCAAGGGTCATCTTAATCTTGCGGCTGCAAAGTTCTTATATGGCGCAAGAGGAGAGAATCTCGACTACATCGCGCGCGAGCCGCTTTGGAGAAATGGCATGGACTACAACCACGGAACAGGTCACGGCGTTGGATATCTTCTCAATGTACATGAGCGTCCTAACGGCATCAGAACCAAGATTGCACCTAGCGGACCTTCCGCAGTGCTTGAGGAGGGCATGATTACCTCAGATGAGCCGGGAATGTACATTGCAGGCAGGTTCGGTATAAGACATGAGAACCTTGTTCTCTGTGTTAAGAGGGAAAAGACCGAGTACGGTCAGTTCATGGGCTTTGAGCCGCTGACGATGGTTCCGTTTGACCTCGATGCCGTCGATGTATCCTACATGACCGCTGAGGAGAAGGAGAGATTGAACGCATACCATGCGAAGGTATTTGCGGCAATCAGCCCTGACTTCGAGGGTGAGGAGCTTGAGTGGCTTAAGAATGTTACGAGAGCTATATAAAAATATTTATCTGAGCATGCTTTAAACATACATAAGCATACTTAAAGCTCTGCAAAAAGTGTGCTATGATAAAATAAACTGCCGCACCGTGATTTCTCATGGGCGGCAGTTTTCTTTTTGCCGGATTTACATAACACTGCAATATATACGGCAGGCTGCGTGCCATGCCGTCGTATAAATAATTGTTGTATTATTTCGGCACAAAGTGTAAACTTGTTTACATATATCTGATAATGAAAGAAAATTTCAATATGCAACTTAATTTTACGATTAGCATGTATAAATAAACATGAGGGGAAAAGCTTTATGGCAAAAACATTTTCTGAAATGCTGTATGAAAAGATGAATATTCGTGGTGTCATGCAGGCAGATTTGTGCAGGGGGCTGTGTTCGACAACTGCGATGTCAAGATATCTGCAGGGGGAGAGGCGGATTGACAGAATGTTGCTTACGGCGTTTATGCAGCGCCTTGGAATGTCGCCTGATAAATTTACAACCCTTATCACGCAGGCAGAATATAATTATTTTGAATGGAAACAGGAGGTTGTGCTTGCTCAGATTTATAGAGATTATGAGAAAGTAGAATGTCTTTTGCAGGACGGTATGGCGGCTGACAGGAAGTGCAACGAACTCCTGCAGGAACAGTTTTATCTCATGTTCAAAGGGATTGTGGCAGGAAAGATTTATGGAGATGATGATACGGGCAGAAAACTGTTTGATGCGGCAGTGAAGCTTACAATCCCGGAGTTCCCGAATAATCTTGGCAAAAATACTTTGTTTTGCATACAGGAGCTGAACGCGATTATTTTGTGGCTGGAGCTGCAGCAGGACGAAAGTGAAAAACTTGAACTGTATGAATATCTTATTTCATATGCGCTTAGAAACTATAAGGACGAGCTTGAACTTGTGAAGATATATCCAAGGCTGGCAGCGGGATATCTTGAACTGCTGTATCATAAAAAAAGATATTATGAATGTATTACAGTATCTGAGAAAGTGTTTGAGCTTATGTTTTCTACAGGATATGTCATGTGCCTTGGAAAGATACTTGATATAAATATAAAATCATATAAAGCTTGCGGTGATGAGGAAAAAGCTGTAAAGAAAGAATCACAACTTGCAGCATGGAATGAATTGATTGAAGAGGAGAAGAATGTTGGAATAGGTGACAGTGATGACATATTTATTATGGATGTCTGGCAGGAAATGGAACTGATAAACGAGCTGGTAAGAAATGGGAGACAGAAAAAAGGATATTCCCAAGAATATGTCAGTGAAGGGATATGTACGCCGGAGACTCTTTCAAGGATAGAGAGTGGAAACAGACTTCCGAATTCGAGTAAATATAAGCTCATCATGGAAAAGCTTTCACTCAGACAGGAATATTATTTCAGCGACATAGAAACATCGGATTATTCAACACTTGAAGAGAAGAGTAAGCTGGATAAAATGGTTATGTGTGAGCTGTGGAATGAGGCTGAGGAGAAACTTCATGAACTTGAAAAGGCGCTCAATTTAGATGTCGCGGGCAGCAGGCAATACATACAGAAAATGAAATATATTATAGAAAATGCCAATGGAGAAATTGCTCCTGAAAGTCAAATGAAAATGTTGAGGCAGATACTATCGGTAACTGTTAATAATATTCCGGAAGGTGATAATGTAGAAGAATGGGAAGATACATTCTGGCTGAATGATTTTAACAGTAGTGAGGTGTCGATTATTATTCAGATTGCAGATGCTCTAATAAAAAATAAAAAATATGAGAGGGCGGCATACATTCTTGAAAGGGTATTTGATGGCTGCAAAAGGAGCAGAATAAAACCGGAGTTTCACTATAGGACATCAATACTTATTATTTCAAGATTGTCCGGGTTGTATGGGAGACTTGGAGATTATGAAAAGGAAAAGAATTACTCATTGGAGTGTATAAGAATTTCATCTATAAGCTGCAATAGGAACAGCCTTCCTGCATACATAAATAATCTGGCAGATGCTTATGAGAAAATGGGGGATATTGCAAAAGCAGTGAAATATTACAGAATTGCCTATTGGTGTGCAGAGCTGTTCGGAAAAAAATATGCCGGTATAATAAAGGCATCGTATGACAATATAAAAAATTAGATTTGTACTTTTTCAAATTCTTCAAGAAGTGCATCGGCATATTTATATGATGAAGGAAATTTGAATAAATATGATATGAGTGAAAATGAATGGCGTTTTCGGAAAATAAAATCCCCGGAAACGTCATTCATTTTTTATGGCATAAGGAGTAATGTAAGGTTGAAAAAATTGTTTAATCTAACTTTACTTTTCAAGGAGCCATGCCAAAATGAACAGCATAACAAAAGTCATACACGAGAATAAAAGGCAGTTTGCCATATACATATTGAGTTGTCTTGCAGGGACTACGGGGGTGTCGCTGCTTATGAATGGCATGTACGGATTTCTGTTTGGAATGATGGACAGTGTAAACGAGCTTACGGCGCACAGCTTTGCGGTCATAATAGCCATTATTGCCGTGATTGCGGTTCTCATGCTGTTGACAGTGAACTGCCAGCTCAATTTCATAATGTCGCGTATGCTTAGAATTAAGGATAAGCTATTCGACAGCATAATGAGGCTTACATACAAGGCATTCGCGCGCAAGCCGGCGGCACATTATATGTCGCAGATGATTAATGATGCCGGGCAGTTTGAGGACAGATATTTTGAGGCGCTAAAGCAGATGCTGTCGGGGGCGGGAGATGTGCTTGCAGGTCTTGCGATTTTACTTGTGCTGGATTTAAGGCTGTTTACCTTTGCTTTTATCGGGGTTGCGGTTATCGGAATTGCCGGGGCATTTTTCAGGAAGAAAAGTGTTAAGCTCGGTGCAGATGTGGCTTACAGCAATGAGAGAAGCATGGAAGTGTGCGAAAATACATTCATGGGACTTGAGGTCATTAGAATGTCCAATGTCGTCGAGAGTTTCAGAAAAAAATGTTATGACAGCTTTCATGAACTGGAAAAAAATAAGGAGAAGAATGGCTTTTACATACATCTATGGAGTGGGGTTCTGTCAAATGTGGGAAATATAATGATGCTTGTGGGACTGCTCTATGTAGCTGAGGGAATTGCAGCGGGAAGGCTTCGGATAGGACAGGCTGGGTTTGCTGTGACAATTTTTAATATGGCAGTTGGAAGCACAACAGCATTTTTGGCGGCATATAACAGCTATTCAACAGTGGCTTGGATTTTGAAGGAGGAGCAGCCGGACAGTGTGGATACAGTTACAGGCGGGGAAAAATTTAGTTTTAATTCCAGGATAAAGCTTGAGAAGGTTGAGTTCGCTTATGAGGATAGATTGGTTCTACGGATAGACCTGGCGGAGATTAAAAAGGGCGGAAAATATCTTATAAGAGGCAGGTCGGGAAGCGGTAAGAGCACCCTGTTCAGGCTTATGACAGGTGTGTATGATGGATATAAGGGACAGATTTTTTATGATAATGTTGAACTTAGAAAGCTTGACAAGGTGGATTTTAACAGGCATGCTTCCGTGATACATCAGGATGTCTTTTTGTTCGAGGATACGTTGAGAAACAATATATGTCTCTATGAGAATTATACGGAGGCAGAGATATCAGAGGCAGTGAGGCGGGCAGGGCTGAGCGATGTTGTCGACAGACTGGCAGACGGATTGGACACGCTGCTTTCGGAGAACGGAAAGGAACTGTCGGGTGGTGAAAGACAGAGAATATCCATTGCCAGGGCTGTTATCAGAAAGGTCGATATACTGTTTGCAGACGAGGTGAATGCTTCCCTGCCACAGGAGATGGCACAGCAGCTTGAGAACATGCTGCTCGGACTTGATATGACAGTTCTTATCATATCGCACAGAGATTATTCCGGGGAAAACGAGTTCTATGACGGAGTTATAGAGTTGTAGTTGCTGCATATTTTATTATATTATAGGAGACGGGTATGTTAATAAAGCTTAACGAAAATACTGAGAATGTTGAAACAGATAGCTGCAATGATAATGAGAAAAAGGGCTTTTCGGTGGAATGGAATTTTCCAACGCACAGTAAATATTCAAAAAAGACACGGGAAGCCATAGGGTATAGCAGATTGCTGCTTGCCATCTGTATTATTCCGGCGCTTGCTGCCGCTGTATTGTCAATGGTGCTGATGTTTCTTATGGGGCAGTGCACGGACAGCGCCTTTGCAGGGGACGGGGAGACCCTTAAGAGGTATATTATAATCAGCCTTGGGTGTATAGCGGTGCTGGTTCCTCTGCTGTTTATAAATGCTGCATTGAAAGTGCGTTATGTGTACAAGTCATCTGAGAAGCTGAAGCGCAGTTACATGGAGGAGATATTCAGACTTCCGCTGGCAGAATTTCAAGAGAGAAATACCTCGAAATATATATCGGATATGAATAACAATATGGCGATTGTTGAACAGAGCTATTTTCAGGCAGAATATGATGCGGTGTGTTGTGCTATGCAGCTTGCATGGGGAATTGTACTTACGGTGCTGGTAGAGTGGAGACTCATTCCTGTTGCCCTGCTTATGCTGGTCACATTTTTTACGCTGATAACCGTTACCGGCAGGAAGATTGAACCCTTGGGGGAAGCATTGGCAGAAGCCATGGAGCAGTACACAAATAAGCTGAGGGAAATATTCAGCGCATTTGACTTAATTAAGTCATATAATCTGAGGGAGAAAACGGGGGAGAGCTTTTCGGGAGCAAGCCGCAGGGTGCAGGAGAGCAGGAGGTCACTCGGCAGGCTTGAAGCTAAGGTTGGAATTGTGGCGCAGACGGTGGTTTCATGTATTCTGCTTATGTTTATGGTGTACGCGGTGCTTATGGTGAAGAAAAATGTTTATACTGTCGGCAGAGTTGTTTTCATTCTGCTTGCGATAAGTATTCTGCTTGTTCCGGGAATAGGAGTGTTTGAGCAGTTTGCAGCAGTGAAAGCGGGAAAGTCTGCGCTTAATTGCCTGGACGAGACGATAAAGGTTGTTGGTGAGGATGGTGCAACGGTGGATTTTGGCGGACAATTCGATAAAATATCTGCTGATGGTGTGTCAGTAAGATATGGTGAGCGTACAGTTCTTGATAATGTGGATTTTGAGGTTAAAGCCGGGAAAAAATATCTCATCACAGGTGCGTCAGGCTGTGGCAAATCAACACTTTTGAAGCTGCTAAGAAAATATATGAAGCCACAAGATGGAAAATTGTCGGTAGACAACTGTGCGCTGTCGGATATCACGGTGGAGAGCTGGTTTTCACACACGGCATATCTGTCACAGCAGGTGTTTCTGTTTGCCGATACGCTGTACAATAATATATGTATGTTCAGGGATTGCGATAAGGAAAAGCTTGATGAGGTTATAGGACTTGCCGGACTTGCTGAGCTTGTAAAAAGCGTTCCGGGTGGGCTGGCATACAGAATTGAGGACAACGGAAGAAATCTGTCGGGAGGCGAGAGGGCGAGAGTGGCACTTGCAAGAGCACTTATGTCCGATGCCGGACTTATTCTGCTTGATGAGCCGTTCGCACATCTCGACAGCGGGAACACTCATGAGATAGAAAAAGGACTGCTTGCTATAGAGGGAAAAGCCATAGTCAATGTAAGTCATGTAATTGATAACGAAAATGCTGCCCGATATGATGAGGTGTGGCACATTGAAAATAAAAATATAACCAAATTTTGATCTTCAATATGTCATTAAATGAAATAAAAATTGTGCAATGTAACGAATATTAATGTTGTTTCTTATTTGTTTTTGTGAACTTATTGACCCAAAACCACATAAATGGTATAATTCAAAAGTCAAAAAACGTGAATATGGACAAAATCCGGCTGCAATATATTAAAAAATGGGTAATTATGCCTGGGTGAAAGCGGCGGCGAGAGATTTTGTCCTGTTTCAGCACCAAGAACAGGAGGTTAAGAAATGCGGAAGAAACAATTACTGGCAGTTGCGCTTTCGGTGTGCCTTGCGGTGACACCGCCAATGAGCGTAAATGCACAGACAGGGTTGACTGTGGAGAAGGACAGTGCAGCCGCAGAGACAGTTTCCGAAAGCGAAAGCGGTAGTGAAACGGTCGAAGAGACAGTTTCAGAGGGTGAAAGCAGTACAACAGCAGAAGTCGCTTCTGAGAGCGAAAGCGAGAGCACAACAGAGGCAGAGACAGCTTCCGAGAGCGGAAGCGAGAGCACAACAGAGGCAGAGACAGCTTCCGAGAGCGGAAGCGAGAGCACAACAGAGGCAGAGACAGCTTCTGAGAGCGAAAGCGAGAGCACAACAGAAGCGGAGACAGCTTCCGAGAGCGAAGCAGAGAACACAACAGGAGCGGAGAGCACTTCCGAGAGTGATATCAACTCAATAGCTAAGGCATATGCCGACAGTGACAGCGATAGTGCGGTAAGTGCTGAAAACAGCATCACAGAGGATTTTGAGGCTGTGACAGATTTCTGGGGAATGACAGGTACGCTTGTGGACGAGAGCAAGCTTAGCATTGCCGAGGATGGAAGCAACCATTATCTGGCAGTAAACGGTCAGAAGTATGCAACCAGAACAGCGACAAAGACGTTTGAAAATGTACCTGATATGGAGACGGCAGAGGTATCCTTCAAATGGTACACCACATCCCTGACATCGGACAGCAAGACAGGACGTCCGGGAATCACCTTAAAGAGCGGAGACGTTGATGTAGTATCCGTGTATGTAGGTGAGATGAGAAGTTCGGGAGTGGATACTGCCGTGTACTATTCAGTACAGGGAGGAGATATTACTGATACCGGCAAGAAAGTAAAATCAGGAGCCGTGCAGGATGTAAAGATTTCCGTTGATTTTACAACCCTTAAGGCAGTCATCACCATCAACGGTGAAGAGTATGCCACGGTTGACGTTAATGCTGCAGCGTGCAAGGTGGATGCGCTGATGCTCAACATGGCAGGAGGAAAGGGTTCAGGCAAGACCTACACCGTCAATATGGGTATTGATGATTATGCCATGAGCTGGACTGAGGCACAGCCTTCCGAGGGCACGATTTCCGAGGATTTTGAGGCTGTGACAGATTTCTGGGGAATGACAGGTACACTTGTTGATGAGAACAAGCTCAGCATTGCCGAGGAGGGAAGCAACCATTATCTGGCAGCAAACGGTGAAAAGTACGCAACCAGAACAGCGACAAAGACCTTTGATAATCTGCCGGATATGGGAACGGCAGAGGTATCATTTAAGTGGTACACCACATCTCTTACATCGGACAGCAGGACAGGACGTCCGGGAATCACCTTAAAGAGCGGAGACGTTGATGTAGTATCCGTGTATGTAGGTGAAATGAGAGATGCAGGAGCGGACACCGCCGTGTACTATTCAGTACAGGGAGGAGATATTACTGATACCGGCAAGAAAGTAAAAGCAGGAGCCGTGCAGGATGTAAAGATTTCCGTTGATTTTACAACCATGAAGGCAGTCATCACCATCAACGGTGAAGAGTACGCCACGGTTGATGTGAACATGGCAGCGACCAAGGTGGACGCGCTGATGCTCAACATGGCAGGAGGAAAGGGTTCAGGCAAGACCTACACTGTCAATATGGGTATCGATGATTTTTCATTGTATTATACAGCAGCGGGTGCGATTGAGAAGCCTAAGTTTATTGCATCACTGGCAGAGCTTGAAGCTGTCACCGTTACCAAGGAAGAGTATGAAGGCAGCTATGCTCACCCACAGACAGTCAAGGCGGTATTGTCAGATGAGACTGAGGTTGAGCTTGAGATTGACCAGGATACCTGGATCAGCAGTCCGGCTATCGATGTGAATGAGATGGGTACCATAACCTGGACAGCGTCTGTCAAGCTTCCTGACAAGGTTACCAATCCTTTGAATTTACAGGTAAGCTATGTGATGGACTATAAGTCCGATTTCCTGGATACGGATATCAACTCACTGGGAACACTCAATACATATAATGTAACCAAGCAGGCTTGGGAGGACGGCACTTATACCCACCCTGGGCAGGTATCTGCAAAGCTTGTGAATGACAAGATTATTACTGTTTCCATAGACAAGAATTCCTGGAAATGCGAGCCTGAGTTTGACGTGAACACAAAGGGCAGCTATGTATGGACGGCTGACATTGTGGCTCCGGAGGGCTATCGCAATCACAGAGGACTTACGGTTTCCTATACAATGAATTATTACGGCAACTGGGAGTCAGAGCATGATTATGAGGACGACTTCACATTCGGCATTTCAGGCTGGAATGTATGGGGCAAGGACGTAGATAAGACCTCCGGTACAGGTGGATTTACGTTCAGTCTTAAGGAAGAGGACGGAAATGCATATCTGTATGGTACAGTAAGCAAGAGCGGTGCAGGAAGAGGTTCAAGGCTTGATTTACCAGGAGGCATTGTAAAGGGTGCGGTCATGGAGTTTGACTGGAATCCTGCTGTAGTGGCAAGCGGACATGCAGATCTCCTGTTTATGGCACCTGTGGCAAAGCAGAACTATTTTACCATCTATGCTGACAGCACAGGAGCAATCAAGTACTATACCACAGAAGATGCAAACAACGATGATGCCCAAAATAACAGCTTTGAGGGCATTATCGCGGAGGCAGATGCCGTGGCAACAGGTGTAGGTGGGATTAATCAGTGGTTTACCGTGAAGGTGGATTTTGATTACATCGCTCACACGGCAGCCATCACGGTAACTTCCAAGGATGACCCGTCAAAGACCTACTCGGCAGATAATATTGCCATTGATGAGAGAGCTAACGGACTTTCGCTGATGGTTGTGCGTAAGCCGGCTGCATGCTCACAGGCAGATGTGGCTTTTGACAATATTATTGTTGATTACAGTAAGTTTGATGAAAATGACATTGTAGATGTAGACCAGCCTTCTTATGTGAATGTTGCAGCGGTAAAGTATGATGAGTATACTTTCCCTTCAGAGGTTACGGTAACACTTGGAGATGGCTCAACAGACAAGGTAAAGGTTGGCGAGTGGGCAGCAGAGCCTGCATTTGACAAGGATACAGAGGCAGTATATACCTGGACGGCACCTCTTATACCTGGACAGTACACCAATTACTTTGATTTAAAGGCTTCATTCTCAATGAACTATACGATGCTGCCTTATGTGACGAGTGTGAACAATCCGGCAACTCTTGAGCTTGAATATGGCGAGGCATGGGACGTAAGTGAACTTCCGGAGACAGCTACCATTATTCTGAGCGACGGAACTGTACGCACCGATGCACCTGTAGGTGAGTGGACAGCTATCCGCGCATTTAATTCGGAGGCAGAGGGTATCTACATTTATGGTGCCAAGCTGGCAGAGAACGAGGGCGAATACGCTATAGATTATGATTCCATTACCGTAAACGAGTATCACGGTGATTTGGCGAAGGACGAGTTAAAGGATTCCTTTATCTATGATGTATATTATAGAGTAAGCTACTATAAGAGCAATAACAATTACAACGGTTATGAGAGAGCTATGGAATATCTGGACCGCGGTGTGACGGCAGTTCCTGCGGACAATGGTATTCTGGTATCTTGGAGATGTTTGGTTGATGAGTATGGCACAGATGTACAGTTCAACGTGCTCAGAAATGGTAAGCAGATTAACTCAGAGCCTATCACAAGCAAGACCAATTATCTGGATACAGAGGGAGAGCCGGGCAATTTATATGCCGTGGAGACCATAAAGAACGGAAAAAAGACCACCTCAGAGTATGTGAAGGCATTGTCTGAGAGCTATCTGTCAATTCCTCTTCAGAAGCCGGATCCTCAGCCGGATAAGGATGGAAACCTTGCAACCTATTCCATCAATGATGCAGGTGTTGCAGATGTGGACGGCGACGGACAGTATGAGATCGTGGTAAAGTGGTATCCTTCAGATGCTTTTGATTCAGGAAAGCAGGACGGACCTTCCGCACCTACTATTTTTGACTGCTATGAGATGGATGGTACGCCTCTGTGGAGAATCAATATGGGACTGGAGATTCCATCAGGCGCCCATTGGAACCAGTTCATGCTCTACGATATGGACGAGGACGGAAAGGCAGAGTTCTTTATTAAGACCTCTGACGGTACAATCAGTTACAGACCGAATGCAGATGGCTTGTTTGACATGAATGATGAGAGCACAATTATTTCCTACATCGGTGATAAGAGTGTTATTCCGGGAAAGAATGTCAACAGCACAGGACATGTTAATGCAGACAGCAATGAGTATATTACCGTATTTAACGGTGAAACGGGAAAAGAAATCGATACCATCGATTATATCAATACCGTCAAGGGAGTAGGTTTCGATGCCTATGGCGATAACTGGGGCAACCGTGCATCACGTTTCAATATCGCTGTTGCATACCTGCCAAAGGATAAAGACGACACTAATTGCACGGAGACTATTCCTGCAGTTCTTCTTAACCGTGGATATTACAATAAGACGACAGTTGCGGCATACACCTTAAGAGATGGCAGGCTGCAGCTTGAGTGGAATTTTAATACAGAAAACGGTACGGAATATGCAGGCAAGGGTAACCACAATGTGGCAACCGGAGATATGGATAATGACGGCTTTGACGAGCTGGTAATCGGTGCAATGGCAATTGACCATGATGGCACCGTATTGTGGGTAAAGAGCGGAAAAGATGGTCAGGATTACCAGGGACATGCAGATTCCATACATCTTGCAGCCATGAATCCTGAAAACCCTACACAGTTGTATGTATTTACACCTTCTGAGGAGAAGGAATCTACATTGAATGCAACTTTGTCCAATGCAGCAAACGGAAGCCGCATCAACGGCACATGGAATGCACTTGCAGATATCGGACGAGGTGTTGCTGCCAATATTACGCCTGCTGAAGGTTTTGAATATTGGGCAAACAATCCTAACAGTGAAGGAAATATTACAGGCGCAATCTTCAATATTAAGGGAAGTGTAATCGCGGCTACAAAGCCGGATAATATCTCTACCAACTGGGTTATCTACTGGGACGGCGACCTCTTAAGCGAGCTTGCGGACGGATATAGCGCGAGCAGCTCAGGCACCGCACAGTCCATTTACAAGTATGACTGGGAGAACAATGTTTTAGACAGAATCGAGACATTTGAGGGAACACATACTAATAACTCAACCAAGAATAACCCAAGCTTAACCGCAGATTTATTCGGTGACTGGCGTGAAGAGGTTATGGTAGGTAACTCTGACAACACAGAGCTGCGTATCTACATGACAAGCTATGAGACAGATTATATGATTTACTCACTGATGCAGGATCCTGTATATCGTAATGCTGTGGCTAACCAGAACACTGCATACAACCAGCCGCCTCACTTAGGCTTCTACCTGGGCGAGGACAATAAGGATCAGGTGCTTGCTATGGAGCTTCCTACAGCAAATATCCGTTATACAACAGACGGCACTCAGACAGCAGAGGGTGACTACGTTGCAAAGGCGGAGGTTGTAGCTGATGAGGCTGCTGTAAATGATGCACTTAATGAGGCTCTTGAGAATGAGGAGTTAAAGACTATCCTTAACTGCAAGGATGCATCAGACCTGAAGAATTACATGCTTGATAAGCTTCTCAAGGCATCGGAGGACAAGAAGCTTGGCACGGTTTCATCGGACAACACATTTGTGATGGATGTAAAGGTAAAGCTGTATATCAATGGCAGTACGGACTATGTATATGCTACCAGGGAGAATTTCCCTTCGGATGGTGTCGATGTTTTCATTCCTTATCCGGAAGGAACCGCAAAGGACGGTTTTGAGTTTGTGATTAATCATCTGGTAACTACGGGCTGCAACGGAAGAAACGTAGGTGATATGGAGGTATTCTCAAGTTACAACGCTTCCGATGCATGGAAGATAACAAAGGGAGACGACGGTCTTACAATCCATATTATGAGTGCATCTCCTTTTAGTATTGCATGGCAGAAGTCGGAGAATATTCCGAAGGATCCTGAGCCGGGCGAGCCTGGAACACCGGAGCCTGGAACACCGGAGCCTGGAACACCGGAGCCTGGAACACCAGAACCTGGAACACCGGAGCCTGGAACACCGGAGCCTGGAACAACAGAGCCTGGAACACCGGAGCCTGAGACAACAGCTCCAAGCAGCGAGGAGCCTGAAAGCAGTGCTGCAGCGATAAGTCCTAACACAGGATTTAATGGCCCGGCAGGCGGAAACGGCGGCGTCAACAATGGAAGCATCAACAACGCTTCAACTGAAGCAGCAAAGACAGCTTCGTGGGCAATCTACCCAATATTGGCAATATTCGTATTGATGATGGCGGGAGGAACATTCTTCTATACGAAGTATGAAAAGAAGAGAAAAAACAATAAGTAATAATTGATAGTGAATTAGAATTTATTTTACATCGGCAGTTGACCACGGATGGTTGCTGCCGATGTTTTACTTTTCGGCATACTCGTTATACAGCGCCTTTAGTTCACCGCGGCACTCAAGGAATATCTTTCCGAGAAATGGGTCAAAGTGGGTTCCAAGCGAGCTCTCTATTATGCCAAAAGCAGTGTCATAGGAGTAGGCTTCCTTGTAGCAGCGCTTGCTGACAAGCGCGTCGAATACGTCGGCAAGAGCCATCATTCGCGCCTCGAGAGGAATGTCCTCGCCGGCTCTCCCCTCAGGATAGCCGCTTCCGTCCCACTTCTCATGGTGGTAGTGGGCTACGTTCTTAGCAAGCTCGACAAACTCATCGTTCTCAACACCGCGCAGGATGTTCTCGACTATCGCGGCGCCCTCGGCTGCATGGCGCTTCATCTGGTTGTATTCCTCATCGGTATAGCGCCCCTGCTTTTGAAGTATGCTGTCTGCGATGGCGATTTTTCCGAGGTCGTGCATTGGAGCGGCCTTGGAGAGCATCTGAAGGAACTCGGCGTTGATGCACAGATCTTCGCAGTACGGCAGCAGCCGCTTGGAGTAGATATCTATGACGGCGCTGGTGCGCTTTATGTGACCGCCCGTGCTGTTGTCCCGGCTCTCGACCATGGCCGCCATGCCGAGAACCATCATGTCCTTTATGTGGGAGATGTCGGCGGTCTTTGCGGCAACCTCTTTTTTCAAATTCAGGTTATAGTTCTTGATGGTGTTCAGATAATTGTTCTCGCTCGTCCGGTCAATCAGCTCGATGATGTATCCGACCTTTCTTCTTTTTCCATAGGTAATACTCCTGACAGTAACATCAAAATAGCGGTCATCAAAATGGACTGTCTTTGACTTAGGGCTGCTTTCAAACGCCCAGTTTATTATATCATCGTATAGAAATGAGTCGGATTGTGGCACAGGTCTGTCAACATGCCAGGAGGCGTTTATTTCAGGAAAGAGTTCCTTGGCATAGTCGTTGGCGCCTATATAGCGGAACTTTCTATCCAGCTCGATATAACCATATTCCTTTAAGCGGTCGACGGATGCGGCAATATTGGATGACATGTCGAACATGTTGATGCGCTCGGCGATATTCACCATTAGAATGGAGCCGATAAGATAGCCTATTGAGAGATAACTTATATTGGTGTGGACTATACGCTGGAGGATATATGTTCCGGCGACGGCAATACCGAGCAGACACATGACCGAGACAGTCCTTGTCGAGACAGTGCTGCTCTTTTTTATCGAATAGATGAGGTAAAACAGTATGAGTGCTGCGTAGACTAGCATCAGAGCAGTGTTGAGAAAATGTGCAGGTGCATATACCTTTTCAAGATAGCTGTAGCCGTCGGTGTGTGCAAGGCTTACTGATTTGTAATATATCGGGGAAATGCCTATGGTCATTGCGAGGCAGAATACGGTCGTGGCAAAGATAAAAAGTGACCAGGTGAGTGAGCGTGGAACTTTCACGCCGCACATCCGCGTGAGCAGATGTATGAGCAGAAAAGGGCAGTAGCAGTTTCCGATATAGATGAGCTTCTGCGAAAAAAGTGCCATATCAAGAGAACTTGAAACCGCGAGAAGAAAACGTCCGCCGCTGTTTAAGATTAGAGCTATGCCGAAGCAGACAAACAGATTATCAACCTTAGGGTTTCTCACAAGGTAGTATGCGGTCATTGAAAGGGTTATGATGAATGTTACAAGGTAGAGAGATGTTATCATGGTGAGTCTCCTGTATCATTTGCTGTCAAAAAAACCGTGAACAGAAAAATCATATCATATCAGAGGTGTAAAAGCAAGCTGCTTAGCTGCTTGAAAGCATGGTAAAACAGGGCTCTTTCGACAAAAATTAAAAGTTGGCAAAAGTAACTTTGAGGGTTGAAAAAAATGTGAATATAAAGTAAAATTATTATTTAATAATAGAAAAAATATAGTAAATTATATTTTTTCAATGTATGTGATTGTATGTGATTAATATTATGAAGGGATGATGTTATGAAAAAAAGAATTGGAGCAGATGTACTTATGGCACTGTTGCTTCTGGGTACGGTTACCGGATGTTCCGGAAATGCCATGGCACCGGCAGACAAGAATGGAACTCAGGATGCAGCACACGACACGATGATAAATGACAGCGGGGAGGCTTCGGGAAAGGTTACTCTGAAGGTGTGGGCTGAGGAGACACAGCACCCGACGGTACAGAAGATGATTGACAGCTTTATTGAGCAGTATAAGGGACAGGCGGATTTCGATATCACGCTTGAGGCGCAGCCTGACTCAACCACCAGAGATGTGCTGCTTGGCGATGTGCAGAATGGGGCTGATGTCTTTTCATTCCCGGATGACCAGCTCAGTGCCATGGTAGCAGGCGGTGCATTGGCACCGGTTCCGAATGTACAGGAAGTTAAGGACGAGATGGTGGCAGAGTCGGTGGCTGCGGCGACAGCGGGAGATACCTTATATGCATACCCTATGACTGCGGACAACGGTTATTTTCTGTACTACAACAAGGATTATTTCACAGAGGATGATGTTAAGACACTCGATTCCATACTTGCAGTGTGTGAGGAGAATGGGAAAAAGCTTTCTATGGAGCTTAATTCCGGATGGTATATGTATTCATTCTTCGGAAATACGGGTCTCAGCATGAATATCAACGAGGATGGTATTACCAACAGCTGCGACTGGAATACCGTGGACGGAGACATAAAGGGACTTGATGTTGCGGAGGCAATTGTGAATGTTATCTCAAGCCCGGGCTTTGTTGCACAGCCGGATGGCGAATGGGTTGCACAGGCAGCGGATGGAGAGGTCATAGCGGCAATCAGCGGTGTATGGCAGGCTGTTGCCGTAAAGAATACCTGGGGTGATGATTATGGTGCCTGCAAGCTTCCTACATACACCTGCAACGGCAGACAGATACAGATGGCTTCCTTTACAGGCTACAAGATGGTAGGTGTCAATTATTATTCAAAAAATAAGGATTGGGCGTTTAAGCTTGCACAGTGGCTTACGAATGAACAGAATCAGACATTGAGGTTCGTAGAGCAGAATCAGGGGCCATCCAATAAGGTGGCGGCTGCTTCCGAGGAGGTGGCAAAGGTTCCGGCTATAGCAGCGGTTATTGATCAGTCACAGTATGGAGTGCTTCAGCGTATCGGTAACAGCTATTGGGATTCCTGTACCAGGTTTATTGACAGCCTTCTCGCCGGGAATACGACGAAGACGCAGCTTCAGGAGCAGCTTAACAAGCTGGTTGAAGGTATAACCGAGCGATAGGAGGAGACGATATGAATAAAAAAAGACTAAGTTTAAAATATATTATTCTTGTTCCCGTTATTATACTTGGTATAGTTTCGGTTGTATCCAATATCGGGTCGATGAACAGTCTGAAAAGAGTTAATGATATGGCAACTAAGATTGTCGAGGAAAATCTGTACAATATTACAAGCCTCAGCGAGCTTCAGAAGGAAGCAGCAGCTATACACAGACTTGCGCTGTCGCATATAATTGCGTCTGACTTTGACAGCATGGTGGCACTTGTGGACTCAGTAAGAGCTGAGGAGGCGAAGCTTGATGCTATGCTTGAGGAGTATTCAAAGAGACTGCCTAAGGATGACGAGCAGGCATTTACACAGTTCATCAGCAGCTATGAGGGTCTAAAGTATGAGATAGCCAATCTCCTTGCATACAGTGGAAACAGTAAGAAGACAGCGGCTTATGAGCTTGCGAACGGAGCCATTTCGGAGTACAGCAGCGATATGGATGCCCAGATTGAGACTATGATGAGTAATGCCGGAACACAGTCTGAAAGAGCAAGTGTGGAGCTTGCGGCAAAGTATAGCTCAGCCAGAGTACGCGGTATGTTCATAGTTATGCTTATACTGGTGCTGCTTTTTGTTACATTATATGGTGTGTTTATGCTTGTTATACGTAAGCTCAATGTTGCCACAAAGGAAATTAAGGGAATAATTAAGGGCATAGATGACAGACAGGGCGACCTTACAAGGCGTATAACCATACTTTCCAATGACGAGGTAGCTGACCTTGGAAACGGTATCAACACCTTTATGGAAAAGCTTCAGAACATCATGAGGCTTATCATAATCAATTCACAGAAGCTTGAGGCTGTTGTGGGGGAGGTGCAGCAGAATCTTCATACCTCGAATGACAGTGCGGCAGACTTATCAGCGGTCACGGAGGAGCTTTCCGCTACAATGCAGGAGATAGGTGAGTCGGCTTCAGTGATAAACCAGAATACGGAGGCGGTGCTTGAAAAGGTAGTGGAGATAGCCGGAAAATCGGGCGAGATCAATGAGTACTCCAAGGGAATGAAGGAGAGTGCGGATAAGCTCGAGGCGGATGCAAGAACCAATATGGAGCGTACGAACCTTAAGGTTAACGAGATTCTCAATGTTCTCAATCAGGCTATTGAGGACAGCAGGAGCGTTGAGCAGGTAAACGGACTTACTAACGATATTTTAAATATATCAAGCCAGACCAACCTTCTTGCACTTAATGCTTCAATTGAGGCGGCGAGAGCGGGTGAGGCCGGACGTGGCTTTGCGGTGGTTGCCGAGCAGATAAGACAGCTTGCCGACTCAAGCCGTGAGACTGCCAACCGTATACAGCAGATTAACAGCATAGTGACAAAAGCAGTTCACAATCTCAGCGATAATGCGGACAACCTCGTGAATTACATGAAGGAGTCCATACTTCCGGAGTTCGCGAATTTCGTTGATGGCGGAGCCCAGTACCGGGACAATGCTACATATATAGAGAACGTGATGAATGAGTTCGCTGAAAAAACTGACGCTTTAAAGAGTGAGGTCGACTCCATTGCAGGTTCAATAAATAACATTACACATGCCATTGAGGAAGGTGCCAAGGGCGTAAATGGTGCGGCACAGAGCACCCAGACGCTCGTATCCGATATGGATAATATCAATGAAAAAATGAATGAGAACAAGGAAATTGCCTCCGCCCTTCAGAAGGAGACGGACATTTTCACGGCAATATAATGTGGCAGAATTGCCACAGGTACGCATAAATCACCAGGTTTTCCACATACTAACTCCAAAGCTGATTGATAGCAGTATTTACAAAAAATAGCATTGGAGGAAAACAGAATTATATGAAGGCAACCGGAATTGTTCGTCGAATCGATGATTTGGGGCGGGTTGTTATTCCCAAGGAAATCAGAAGGACTCTTAGAATAAGGGAGGGAGACCCGCTTGAGATATTTACCGATAGGGAGGGCGAGATTATCCTCAAAAAATATTCACCGATAGGAGAACTGGGCGAATTTGCCAGACAGTATGCGGATTCGCTTGCACAGAGTACAGGGAACATAGTGTGTGTCACCGACAGGGATCAGGTTATAGCATTTTCAGGGGCGCCTAAGAAGGATATACTTCTAAAGCCGATAAGCAGGCAGCTCGAGGAAACCATAGATTCGAGGGACTGTGTAACTGCGATGAGGGATGACCGGAAATTCGTTCCGATTATACAAGGGGAAAACGATGAGTACAGCTCACAGGTCATAAGCCCCATTATCTGTGAGGGCGATGCGATAGGTGCCGTTATAATGACCACGAAGGAGCCAAAAGTCAGGTTCACGGAGGCCGACCGGAAACTCACAGGATCGGCAGCAGGGTTCCTCGGAAAACAGATGGAGTCTTAATACAACAAAAACAATGACGACAAGCGCTTACATCCCCTAAAATGCTCATTTTTCCTTGACAAATATAGGTAAAGCATATATAAATAATTGTGAAGGTTCAATATTATTTCAGGAGGATTTTCTAAAATGAACAAGACAGAATTAGTTGCAGCTATCGCTGAGAAGACAGAGTTATCTAAGAAGGACGCTGAGAAGGCACTCAAGGCTTTCACAGATGTAGTTGCTGAGGAATTAAAGAAGGGCGAGAAGATTCAGTTAGTTGGTTTCGGTACATTCGAGGTTGCTGAGAGACCTGCAAGAGACGGAAGAAACCCACTCACAGGTAAGGCTATGAAGATTCCTGCTTCTAAGAGCCCTAAGTTCAAGGCTGGTAAGGCACTTAAGGATACAGTTAACGCTTAATTGTAAAAATCCTGAACGAATGATGATATCCCAAGGCTGCGTCGGTAGTCTTGGGATATTTTCATATGTGCATTTTAAGGTGGAATATGCAGAGATATTGTCTGCATCACGGGAAGGAGAACGGTATGAGATTAGATAAATATTTAAAAGTTTCAAGACTGATTAAGAGGAGAACAGTTGCGAATGAGGCATGCGATGCGGGGAGAGTGCTGGTAAACGATAAACCGGCTAAGGCGTCCTGCGAGGTCAAGGTGGGCGACACCATCGAGATAGCCTTCGGAACGAAGAATGTCAAGGTCGAGGTGCTTGAAATTGTGGAGACTACGAAGAAGGATGAAGCTAAGGATATGTTTAAGTATCTGTAAAATCCATGCATAAATCCGACGCGCCTATAATATATTTAGGATATGGTACCGGAAACAGGCAGGAGGCAGGTTTCTTAAAGCCAATCATAAGTATATAAGGGGGATGGAATATGGAGGAGCTTCCGGTTTCGGGGAAAATACATAAAATATCTTCAAGCAACAGAAAGACCTGCAGTGTCACGGGCGTTACGGATGTGATATCCTTTGACCTGAATCAGATATTGTTAGAGACGGAATACGGCATGCTGACTATCAAGGGACATGATCTGCATGTGGGGAAGCTGTCGGTAGACAAAGGAGAGCTGGAGGTCGACGGCAGGATTGACAGCTATATATACTCGGAGGTTATGAGCGCGGCAAAGAAGGGCGAGTCCCTTATAAACAGACTTTTTAAGTAGGAGCTTTGGCGGATTTTGGGCGGAAAGAGGTGCTGTTTTTGAGGGATTTTATAGCACATGAGTTCAGTTTTCTGCTGTGGTGTCTGTGCTGTGGAGCAATGCTTGGGGCAGCGTACCGTGTTCTGGTAGTGTTTCGCAGGCTGGTAAGACATCACGGTTTTTTTGTGGCACTTGAGGATGTTCTGTACTGGTTTTTGTCAGCGTTTGTGATGTTCGCCGTGATACTCGTGGCAAATGACGGTGCCGCGAGATGGTTTTCCATAGCAGGCATGGTTGTCGGAATGATAATTGTCTCCTTTGTATTGAAATATATGGAAAAAGGCGTTACAATCATATATTATAAGCTTGGAAAGGTATGTGGGCGAAAAGATGGCAGAGAAAAACATAAAGCGGAAAAATGTCACACAAAAGAGTAAAAGATACGGCAGACATATCGTTGTTATGCAGAACCGTCATATTTCGCATAATTATACATGGCTTGCCGGGTTTGCTGCGGTTGCGCTTCTCGCGGTGATCTGTCTGGTCGTGGCAAGGTCGTCGGGCAGGCTCGAGGATAAGAACGCGGCGTATGATAAACAGATTACACAGCTCAATGCACAGATTGCTGAGCAGAATGAGCGCAAGGAGGAGCTGCAGACACGTTCTATCTATGTGACAACCAAGCAGTTCATTGAGGAATTTGCAAGGGAGAAGCTGGGACTTGTCTATGAAGATGAACTTATTTTCAGGGCGAATGATAACAGAGACAACTGAATATACCTGCTGACAAATAAAAGGGGATTGATTCTAAGGGGAGAATCGAATGGACAATTTATTCTATTCACGGGGGAAACTCAGAGAGTATGCGGACGCGTTTCGCAGGCTTATGAACGTGTATACGGGTGGCAGCAGGACAGCTCTCTCGCTGCAGCTTAGCGAGACGGCGGCGATGCTTGAACGCATATCCGGGGACAGCGGGGAGGAGACTTCGGGTACAATAAGTGAACAGCAGAAGAATGAGCTCTGTGATTATCTGAAATCAGAGAGCATAATTGTTGCGGGAATACTGGTATTAGAGCCTGTGAAGAATAGGCTTGAGCTGGTTATGCGTCTCTCAAAAAGACGCGGCTGCATAACGGCAGGACAGTTGGCAGATAATATCGGAGCCATGCTCGGCCGGCGCCTGAGGGTCGCAGACGGAAGCAGAAGGGTTCTCTCGAAAGACGAAGGTGAGTTCATTTTCGAGGAGAGGACGGATTACAGACTTCTGTTCGGACATGCTGAGTGCAGCAAGGGATTTGCGAGGATATCCGGCGATAACTATTCGTATATGAATATAGAGGGCGGCAGAAGCATTGTGAGTCTTGCTGACGGCATGGGCTGTGGCAGCCCTGCGAATGAAGACAGCACCAGATTTATAGAGCTGCTTGAGCACTTTTTAGAGGCAGGTTTTTCTGAGGAGGCGGCGCTTGAGCTTCTAAATGATGCCTTTGCGGACAACGACTCCGCCGGAGGTCCGGTCACGCTTGATATGTGCAGCATTAACGAATACGATGGCAGTGCAGACTTCTTTAAGATGGGGGCGGTTCCGAGCTTTATAAAGGGCAGGGACGGAGTGAGGATTGTTGAGGCGTCCTCGCTTCCGGCAGGCGTTATAAGCGGCAGCAGTATTGACCGGTTCAGCATCGGGCTTCAGGATGGTGATTATATAATTATGATGAGTGACGGGGTGCTCGACGCACTTCCGTTTTATGATAAAGAGAAGCGTATGAGGGAGATAATAGAGGGGGTAGAGGAGCGCATGCCTCAGGCGATTGCGGAGCGTATTCTGAATGAGGTATATTTTTATGACGAGAAGATTGCGGATGATATGACCGTCCTTGTGACAGGAATATGGAAGATAAGGAACGGTGATTAGAATGTTTGGCAGAGTGAGAGATTATATAGAAGAAAATCATATGCTGGAAGGCATTGGAAGAGTTGTGGTCGGTTTGTCCGGTGGAGCTGATTCTGTATGCCTTCTTTTAATGCTGCAGAAATATATATCCGAGGCAGCAGGAAGTAATGTGGCAGAGCTTATCGCTGTGCATGTACATCACGGGATAAGAGGGGCAGATGCGGACGCAGACGCGGAATTCTGCAGGAGGCTGTGCTCGGACAAGGGCATAGAATACAGGGAATACTGCTTTGATGTGCCACGGCTTGCAGATGAGCGCAGCATCGGCGAGGAGGAGATGGGAAGGCTGCTTCGGTATCAGGCGTTTCGGGAGAATATTGGAGGCCTTCCTGACGGCAGAAAGGGCGTGATTGCGGTCGCGCATCATCAGAATGACCAGGCGGAGACTGTGCTTTTCCATATAGCGAGGGGTTCATCCGTGGCGGGAGGCAGGGGCATGGAGCCTGTTGCCGGGGACATAATAAGACCACTCCTTTGCATATCCAGAAGAGAGATTGAGGGGTGGCTTGCCGGCAATGGCATCGCTTACTGCACGGACAAGACGAATTATGATGATACCTATGTGAGAAATGCAATCAGGCTGAAGGTCATTCCTTATCTGGAGGAGCATGTAAACGACGGCGCGGTCGCCAACATATGCCGCTATGCACAGCGCATGTCAGCCGTGGACGATTATCTTAAACATCAGACTGCCAAGGTGTATGGGCGCTGTGTCACGGAGGACAAAAAGGGCATACATATATCCGATAAATTAAAAAATGAACATATTGTCATTATAAATTCCGTTATATACAGTGTGTTAAAAAAGCTGTGTGGGGCAAAGGACTTGGAGGATAAGCATGTCGCGGCGTGCGCCACGCTTTTTGACAGGCAGTGCGGGCGGAGCATAAATCTTCCGAAGAATATTGAGGCAAAGCGTGAGTACGGCGGAATTGTTTTGACCGATGTGTGCAATAATAAAGATGATGCAGACAGCCGGGAAGCTGAATATGAGCTCTTTGGCAGTGTAATCAGCATTAAATCGGATAATGTATACGAGGATGTTCAATACGCACAATTGGTGGAAGATATAATTGATAAAAATTTAATGATTGACAACTGTACGAAATACTTTGATTATGGTAAAATAAAGCATTATATCGCCGAGAGCGGGGATACGTCGGGTCTTGTGGCGCGGCATCGCGTTTCGGGCGATTACATGATTATAGGCTATGCAGAGCCGGAGCACAGAGAATTGAAAAAGAAGCTGAAGGAGATACTCATTGAGGCGAAGGTGCCTGCGGACAGCAGAGGCGAAGTGTGGCTGTGTGCCATAGGAAACAGGGTACTGTGGGCGGCAGGTGTCAGACGATGTGCGGATTTTACGGTTGACAGGGATACCACAGAGCTGTTAAAGCTCGAACTAAAACAAAAAGAAAAATAAAATGGAGGCTGCAAATGAAAGAATCAGTTAGGGTCTTACTGACCGAGGAAGAGGTTGACAGAAAAATTGATGAGCTGGGGGCGCAGATTACCCGTGACTATGAGGGAAAGAAGCTCCATCTTGTATGCGTGTTAAAGGGTGGGGCGCCTTTTATGTGTGAGCTTGCAAAGAGAATTGACCTTCCGCTCACAATGGATTTTATGTCTGTTGCAAGCTATGAAGGAACCGCATCGACAGGACATATCAATCTCAAGAAGGATTTAGACGAGCCGGTTGAAGGACTTGATGTGCTTGTTGTCGAGGATATCATCGACTCTGGGCGCACCCTCAGCCATCTTATCAAGCTCTTAGATGACAGAAAGGCAGCCAGTGTCAAGCTGTGCACACTGCTTGATAAGCCGGAGCGCCGTGTTGTAAAGGATGTCAAAGTTGACTATTGTGGATTCAATATTCCGGACGCATTTGTTGTCGGATATGGTCTTGATTATAATCAGAAATATAGAAATCTTCCATACATTGGTGTTGTGGAATTTGAGGAGGAAAACAGTTGAACAGGCAATTCAGGGGAGGAATAATCTATCTGGTGATAGTTCTCGTGGTAATGTACTTTATTATGAGTATCACTTCTTTCGGAAAGAGCAGTTCCTCATACAGTTACAGTGATTTTTTAAATGATTTTCAGGCAGGAAATGTCTCTAAGGTTGAGATTTCCCAGAACTCAGAGGTACCTACGGGTACGGTCAAGGTCACCTTTTCGGACAGCACAAGGAGCACTGAGCGCTTTAATGTGACAAATGTGAATGACATCACAAGCCTTGTGGCTGCGGCTGACAGCGTTAAGCTGGTGGTGAACGATGTCGTTCGTGAGAGCATCTTTGTCACGACGATACTTCCGTTCCTGCTCATCGCGGCTGCGATGGTCATGGTGACACTCATAATCAACAGACAGGCAGCCGGTGGCGGCGGAGGCGCTAACTCGAAGATGATGAACTTCGGCAAGAGCCGCGCCAAGATGACGGACCCTAATGCTCCGGGACGTGTCACCTTCAAGGATGTGGCAGGACTCGCGGAGGAGAAGGAGGAGCTTGAGGAGATAGTCGATTTCCTCAAATATCCTAAGAAATATGTTGATATCGGTGCGAGAATACCTAAGGGTGTTATTCTCACAGGTCCTCCGGGAACAGGTAAGACACTCCTCGCGAAGGCTGTCGCAGGTGAGGCGGGAGTTCCGTTCTTCTCGATATCGGGTTCCGACTTCGTGGAGATGTTCGTCGGTGTCGGTGCATCGAGAGTGCGTGACCTCTTTGAGGACGGCAAGAAGAATGCTCCTTGTATCATATTTATCGATGAGATTGATGCGGTTGCAAGAAGAAGAGGTACCGGAATGGGCGGCGGACATGACGAGAGGGAGCAGACCCTCAATCAGCTCCTCGTCGAGATGGACGGCTTCGGTGTCAATGAGGGCATCATAGTGATGGCTGCGACGAACCGAGTTGACATACTTGACCCGGCTATTCTTCGTCCGGGTCGTTTCGACCGCAAGGTTGTTGTCGGAAGGCCTGATGTCAAGGGCCGTAAGGAGATACTTGAGGTTCACAGCAGAAACAAGAAGCTTGGCGATGACGTTGACCTTGATACGGTTGCACGCACCACAGCAGGCTTTGCGGGCGCAGACCTCGAGAACCTTATGAATGAGGCCGCAATCAACGCGGCGGCGCACAACAGACAGTTTATCTCAAGAAAAGATATAGAGCAGGCATTTATCAAGATTGGTATTGGAAAAGAGAAGAAGAGCCGTCTCATCTCCGACGAGGAGAAGCGCATCACGGCGTACCACGAGGCGGGCCATGCTATTCTCTTCCATGAGCTCAAGGACGTAGGTCCTGTTCACACCATATCCATCATTCCGACCGGCACGGGCGCAGCGGGATACACCATGCCGCTTCCTGGCAAGGATGAGATGTTCAACACCAAGGGCAAGATGCTCCAGAACATCATCGTCAGCCTTGGCGGACGTATCGCTGAGGAGCTCGTGTTTGATGATGTCACAACGGGCGCATCGCAGGATATCAAGCAGGCTACGCAGACCGCGAGAGCTATGGTCACACAGTACGGTTTTTCTGATAAGCTCGGTCTTGTAAACTACGGCAGCGACGACGATGAGGTATTCATCGGACGTGACCTTGCACACACTAAGTCATACGGCGAGGGCGTTGCCTCAGTCATTGACGAGGAGGTCAAGAACATCATCGATGACTGCTATGACAAGGCTAAGGAGATTATCATTAAGCACCGTAAGGTACTCGACGACTGTGCAAAGCTTCTCATCGAGAAGGAGAAGATTACGGGCGAGGAGTTCGATACCTTGTTTGAGGCGTAAGCGGTTATCGCAGCACAAGGGAACTATGGCGATGAATTAATGGGGCAGAGATTTTTGTTAAATGTAAAACAAACATGTTTCTTTACATGATAGGAAATAAGCCATGTACAAACTGCACAAAAAAAATATTAAAATTTTGTCAAGTTTGTGAACACTTATTTACAAGGTCATGCTAATATATACTCGTAACCCCCCAATACATTATATAGTTTTTGCTACACCCCATAAGAAATGAAATACCTTCTCCAAAAAGGACAGCGTCGTGAGCTGTCCTTTTTACTTTCCCTTATTTTTCCTTGAAATCTTCCCCATATTATCATAAAATAATAATAGTTATTAGACAGAGCATGAAAGGATTATGTATTTTAATGAAAATTACAAAGAATTTATCCGGATTGTCAAAGACTGAGATTAGGAGCACATATTTTTCGAATATGAAGCCTATTTTGAATGACCGCGCGATGTTCTCGGATGCGACGGAGGAATACAGAAGCCCTGAGGAGCCTTCGGCGGGAGACAGGGTCACACTTAGGTTCAGAACTGCCAAGTACAATGTCGACAGCGTTGAGGTGGTGGTGAATGGTATAGCTTACAAGATGAGAAAGGCTATGACCAATTCGGATTTCGATTACTACAGTGCGGAATTTACGCTCGGTGCACAGCGCACGGAGTATTATTTTCATGCCGTCGTGGGGCGCACGAGCATATATTACAACCAGGCAGGTCCGTACAGAGAGCTGAATCCTACCTACAATTTCGTGATTAACCCGGGCTTTAAGACACCTGACTGGGCAAAGGGCGCGGTTATATACCAGATATATGTTGACCGTTTCTGCAACGGGGATAAGAGCAATGATGTCGTGGACAACGAGTATGTATATATAGGTGAGCCTGTTCACAGCGTGAAGAACTGGGAGGAGTATCCTGCCGCAATGGACGTACGCAATTTCTACGGCGGAGATCTTCAGGGCGTGCTCGACAAGATGGACTATCTCGAGAGCCTTGGAATAGATGCGATTTACTTCAATCCGCTCTTCGTGTCGCCGTCCAACCACAAGTACGATATTCAGGACTATGATTATATTGACCCGCATTTCGGCGTTATTGTAAATGACGGCGGTGAGCCGCTTCCTGATTATGCAAAGAGCAATGAGAAAGCCACAAAATACAAGAAGAGAGTTACGGATTACGCTAATCTCGAGGCGAGCAATGAGTTCTTTGCGAAGCTTGTCGAGGAGGCGCACAGAAGAAACATAAAGGTCATTATTGACGGAGTGTTCAACCACTGCGGTTCCTTCAACAAGTGGCTTGACCGCGAGAGAATATATGAGGGCAGTGACGGGTTTGACAAGGGCGCGTATGTCGATAAGGAGAGCCCATACCATGATTTTTTCAAGTTTCAGGACGACTATGCATGGCCTTACAATCAGTCCTACCTTGGCTGGTGGGGACATGACACGCTCCCTAAGCTCAACTATGAGGGCTCCAAAAAGCTTGAGGAGTACATTCTCGGCATAGCGAAGAAATGGGTATCACCACCTTACAATGTTGACGGCTGGAGACTCGATGTGGCAGCCGACCTTGGCTTCTCGCAGGAGTACAACCACATATTCTGGCGCAAGTTCAGGAATGCCGTCAAGGAGGCCAACCCGGATGCGATAATACTCGCGGAGAACTACGGCGACTCGTACAGTTGGCTTCAGGGAGACCAGTGGGATACGATTATGAATTATGATGCGTTCATGGAGCCGGTGACATATTTCCTTACGGGAATGGAGAAGCACAGCGATTCGAGCAACGACGCGCTGCGCGGCAATCCGAACTATTTCATATCACATATGCGCCACAACATGGCAAGACTCGGTGGTCAGCCTATGCGAATTTCCATGAATGAGCTCTCGAACCACGACCACTCACGTTTCCTTACCAGAACGAACCGCGTTATCGGGAGAACGGCGAGCAAGGGCGCTGAGGCAGCCAACTATGGCGTGAACAAGGGAATATTCATGGAGGCTGTAGTCATGCAGATGACCTGGCCGGGCGCTCCTACGATATACTACGGCGATGAGGCAGGGCTTTGCGGCTGGACCGACCCGGACAACAGAAGAACCTTCCCTTGGGGACATGAAGATGAGCAGCTCATCGATTTCCACAGGGAGATGATAAGGATACACAAGGAGAACCCTGCGCTTAAACGCGGCTCCTACAAGAATATATATGCGGATTACAACATACTCGCCTACGCCCGTTTTTGCGATGACAACAGCGTAATAGTTATCATAAATAATAATGACGGCGAGCGCGAGATAAGCGTTGAGGCCTGGCAGGCTGAGGTGCTCGAGGGAGATTACGTCGAGCAGGTCATGTTCACCATGAGGGACGGACATTCCTGCGATATTGTGCGCCATGAGGTGCCTAGCGGAATACTTACCGTGAAGCTTCCCGAGTACTCGTCGGCAGTGTTTGTGAAGAGGGCAGGAAATTAAAACGCTCGGGAAACCGAGTGACTTTACTATATTTAATCATAAGGGGAAAAAGATATGCAGCCGGGTGGCAATGAATTATCTGCAAATAAAAAGTTATTAAATCTTGATATAATACGCGCGATTGCGGCGGTTATGATTGTGCTTGTGCATCTTGAGCTGTTCGGCTGGGGTGGACATGGAGTGGAATTATTTCTGCTGTTGACCGGGTACACGGCTTTTCTGTCGATAGACAGGCACAAGGACGTATCGCCGCTTTCGTATTATAAGAGAAGGCTTGCGAGGATACTTCCAAGCTACTACGGCGTGGTGCTGATATATTTTTTCATATATCTTGTGGTGCTTGGTGAGAGGTATCCGGTAAAACAGATAGCGGTGAGCCTCGTGAAATATTTCACGCTCACGACCACCTTCTTTCCGCGAGACCTGCTGTTCTGGTTCTACCTCGGCACGACGGGGACGATAGTGACGATTATGCTATTCTATATAATCGCCCCGTTTCTGTATAAATTTATCAACAATTTCAGGCGCTCGGTGATTGCCCTCATAGTGGCGTTTGTGGTATGTCAGGTGTGGGTGCACTTTCTTGAGATATTGTATGCGGGCACGGAGTACGCGGGCAGACACCCGGCATATTTCATATACTTGTGCTTTTTTGGTGTGGCGGCTTACTTTGCGGTCAAGGAGAAAAAGATTTTCGAGTACATCACGGTGCTTATGCTCATGGGTGTTGCCTTTTTAATTCTTGATGTGAGCAACACGAAGCTGTACTGGATAATCATGTTCACGACGCTTCTGCTCGTGACGATGGATGTGGAGAAGTGGATACCTGACAACGGCTTTGGCCGCGGCGCGGTGTCGGTAGTCAGGTTCATATCGAAGTATTCGTATGCGCTCTATCTCGGGCACCCGATAGGGATACTTATAATGAAGAGTATCTTCAACCCGGACACGACGACAATGCCTATCGTGCTGTACAGGGTGGTTGAATTTGGATTTTTTGTGTTGATGACCTTTGTGGTGTACATGCTGTTTGAGAGACCGGCGGCGAAGCTGTTCAGCGGAAAGAAAAAAAGGTGATTTGACACTATCAAGTAACGTTGCATGGAGCAATAAGCAAGAATATTATGTTAATAATTATAGGTGCGGTTCACAAAAGTATGAAAAATGGGGATTGATATATGCTTTTTAATTCGTTTAGCTTTGCCGTGTTTATGACGGCGGTATTTTTAATATACTGGAATGTGCCTGCGAGGTTCAGGTATGTGGTGGTGCTTGCCGCCAACTGCTACTTTTATATGGGCTTCGGCTTGAACAATTTTGTCCTTTTATGTATTGTGTGTGCCGTGACCTACGCGGGAGCGCTTCTCATGGAGAGGTGTGAGGGCGGCAGGAGAAAGCTCTGCTTCGGACTGCCGTTTGCGGTGTCGCTGGGGCTTCTTCTGGTGTTCAAGTATTTCAACTTTGCGGGACAGGTATTTGCGGGAGCTCTCAGAATTTTCGGCATCGGATTTACGCCTGCGGTGCTTAAGATAGCGGCACCGATCGGAATATCCTTCTACACCTTCAAGGTCATAAGCTATATGGTCGAGGTGTACAGAGGGAAGCTTCCGGCACAGAGAAATTTTGCAAAATATGCCACATACGTTGGCTTCTTTCCGCAGATAGCCTCGGGACCGATTGAGAGACCGGCCCCTTTTTTTGAAATGCTTGACAGGCAGGGAAAAGAAGAGAGCGGATTATTCGGATTTAACGGATTTTCGTATGGGAAGGCGTCAGATGCCCTAAGGCTCATGGGTGTGGGCTTTTTTAAGAAGATGATAGTTGCTGACCTTTTATCGGGGTATGTGACCAAGGTATTCCAAAACGTGACCGCGTATGACGGCTTCGCGCTCATGGCGGCGGCGTTCCTATTTTCGATACAGATATACTGCGATTTTGCGGGATACTCGGATATTGCAAACGGAGCGGCGAGGCTGCTCGGCTATGACGGCGCGAGAAACTTCGAGTATCCGTATTTTTCCGCGTCGGTCAAGGAGTTCTGGGGAAGATGGCACATATCGCTGTCGACATGGTTCCGCGATTACATCTATATACCTCTCGGCGGACGCCGTGTGGGAAGCCTTAGGTACGCCCTCAATATAATGATAACCTTTATGGTGAGCGGTCTGTGGCACGGCGCAAGCCTGACCTTTATTGTGTGGGGAGCGCTTCACGGCGCGGTTCAGGTGCTCGAAACCTTCGCGCACAATGCGTGGGCGAGGCTTCACGGCCGCGACCCGAAGGACAAGTCCTACAAAAAGAAGGGCGCGGCGCGCATTGTCAGCATCGTGCTCGTGTTCCTGTTTGCGACGGTGGCGTGGGTGTTCTTTGAGGCGAACAGCCTCGGCGATGCGATGTACGTCCTAACGAATATGTGGCATGGGATTGCATCTCCTGTGGGATATATAAAGGGCGGTCTGCAGTCAATCGGTATTAACAGCGGAATGATGCTGCACCTTATAATCGTGATCGGAATGATGTTTGCCTACGACCTGACGGCATATATCGCATCGCAGAAGGGAAGCACGATTTTTTCATGGTTTAACAGACTGCCTAAGGTGGTCAGATGGCTTGTGTACATTCTGGTGGTTGACCTGATGGTGATATGGTTCATGCAGTATGGGGCGGACAGCAGCTCGTTCGTGTACTTTGAGTTTTAATACTGTGCTTCAAGGGCAAACAGGCGGTGAGGCATTGCGGGTGTATAATGAGTTATATTTATATATATCGGCTCCGTTGTACGAAGCAAGGTGTTCTAAGGACTCTGATAAGTTATGTGAGATATTCGGTGTTTGTATAGTAGACTAAAATTGGGTAAGGGAATGGTATGAGAGAGAATAAATCGGGTTTTGTGAAATTCATAGTGAGTGTGTTGGTGTTCGTGCTGCTTGTGGCGGTGTCGCTTGGCGGCTACTTTGCGGTGCAGTATATAAAGGGGAAGAACAGTCCTTCGAGCTTCGGGCCGGAGCTCTATTACGCGCTTGATTTGGCGGAGGAGAAAACGGAGTACACGAAGGTCATCATAGGCGACAGTGTGGCGAGGCTTATCTTTTCTCCTGATTATCAGGACGAGACGGACACGACCTGCTATCTCGCGACTAATCAGGCGATAACGGTGCTCGGCAATTATATTCTGCTGAACCGTTATCTGGAGAATAACCCGCAGACGGAGGAGGTCTACTATATTGTCAGACCACAGAGCCTTGCGAACCCGCTGTGGTTCAACTTTTCGTTCCAGTATTTTATAGTGCCGTTCTACAATGACACATACAAGCAGTATATAGACGACGACACAAGGCAGTATATTGAGGACAGGTTCGGGAAAATGTATGCGACGAACGACATTGTGAAGAGCTTTGTAGAGAACAACGCCTACTATATGGACGTGTACCTCAACAATGTGCTTGAGCAGCAGCTCGAGGTACGCGATGAGAAGCATTTAAGTGACCTCACAATAAAGTATCTTCCGAAGATTAAGGAGCTCTGCGACAGTTACGGTGTCAGGCTGAAGGTGATGGCGGCGCCGCTTCCCGACACGGAGGACAACCACGACTGGGCGGAATTTGAACAGCAGATTGCGGACAACGGGCTGTCAGACCTGCTCGGAGATTATATCGAGGGCATAGACTATTACCCGGTGAGCGCGTTCGGGGACGAGGCGCATTTTACGCAGGAGTATCTTGAGGCGGAGAGGGACGGGATTATTGAGAGGCTCTTTAATTAAAATGTTTTATTCGGGAAAATTTATTGGGGATGAGAGAAATTCGCAGGATATAAAGCTCGCCGAGCTTGCACGGGGACTATGTTCAACGGCACAGCTTGCAAGGATTGAGAGCGGCATAAGAAGTGCGGAGAAGCTTCTTTTTGACAGTCTGTATGAGAGGCTTGGAAAAAATACGGAGAGGTTTACCGTGCTTTTAGATTGCGACGAGTATGAGCAGCTTTTAGAGCGAATAAGAATATGCGGCTGCATCGATGCGGGCAGATACGAGGAAGCGCTTAAACGGATAGATGCGTACAGAAAGACCACAAAAAATAATATTCACAGGCAGTATCTCTGTCTTGTGGAGTGTGAGGTGATGCACAGAACCCATGCATCTGTGGCTGAATGTATGGATAAGCTCATGGAGGGGATAAGGTACACCTGCCCGGATTTTGATATAGACAACATTCGCGGGTATTATCTGAGTACCATGGAAATGCTGATTGTGCAGCAGTATGTAAGATATATTGAGCAGTCCGGGCAGCGTGACCGGGCGGCGAGGCTGTACAGGGATATACTTGAATTTCTTGATAATGACAGGTACGACCGTGTTGTGCGCGCGAAGCTGTACGGCTATGCGGGATACCGGCTTATGCAGTACTACATTGACCTTGGACAGTACAACTTTGCGCTTGAAATGGGCGAAAAGACGTATGAGTGTATTACAAACAGGGAAAAGTGGATTTTTCTGACGGAGCTGAAAGCGGGAATTATAAGGTGCAGGGAAGCACTCGGGGAGGATATGTCCGATGCGAAGAGAGTTTTGTCAATATTGCAGAAAATGAATGACAGATACGGTGTAAAACGCGCGGAGGACTATTTTCCGAGATATGCGGAGGAGTATGCCGTAAATGTGAATGAGGTTATCCGCAAAAGACGGCTGATGTACGGCATGACGCAGGAGGAGCTCGCGGAGGGAATTTGCGATGTCACCACGATATCGAGGCTTGAAAATAATAAGCATAATCTCAACGATGAGCTTAGAAGCAGACTGCTTGAAAAACTTAAACTTCCGATTGATAAATATTCGCCATGCGTTGAAGATAATTTCGATGATAAAATGAATGAGAAATTAAGAAGGGCATCAGCCGCCATAAAACGGGGACAATACGGCAGGCTCACAAAAATGCCTGACATGACCGGGGATAAAGCGGTTTCTGAGGCATTGAGGCAGGTGTCGGCGCTTGGCGAAAGCAGTGATGGAATACTGGTGTTTGAGAATGAGTGGGGAATTATTGATGATTTGGTATTTTACTGCGGCAGTGCGGGAGGACAAAGCAGGATAGAGCTGTACGGTTCGGTGTTCAAGCCGGCTTATATTGACCCGATGCCGTATGAGTGTGAGATAGCGGGCGTGCTGAAAAACATGGAGGAGGGAGAGCTGTTAAGAGAGCTTGGAAATATTGAGGCGGCAGGCCAAAAGTTCGCCGGGGCGATTAAGCTGGCGGTAAAGGTTGACGAATTTGAGTGGCTTTCGCGGCTCTTTTTTTTATATGCACAGAATATTCTCGAGAGAAATGGCGATAGCAGCGCATTTAAAGCGGAGGAATGTGTTGAGCTGTTGGAGTATTCATATGCGCTTGCATGCGTTTACGGTGACAGAAGGAGAATTGATGCGATTAGAGCTTTGTGCAGCAGGTATGATTTGAAGGTTCCGGACTTTTGCATTTAAAATAAAAACTAAAATGTTAATCAAAAAACATTTTTCCGGATTTGCCATGGTCTGTTTTACGAGGGCGTGATAAGGTTATGAATGTCAAAGCGCTTGAATAAAAACGAAGGGACAATTTTCATGGACAAATCAAAAAACAGGACAATAAACTCATATTTTTATCAAAATAAGCTGTGGTTTACATTGCTTATTCTGGCTGATGTAATTCAGGCGCTGGCGGTCGTGGCAATATCATATTTCATATCGCGCGTGTTTGCGGCTGTCGGAGAGGTCAGCATGGACAGCATTATAAGGCTTATTCCGCTGGGGGTGGTCACGCTGGCATTTTTCTTTGGAACACAGTGCCTCCAAAAGTATGCGCTGAGAGCTTTTCTGAAAAAGACGGACACGCAGATAAGAGCTGATGTTTTTTCAGGAATTATGTCGAAGGATTTCAGGGATTTCGGCGAGAAAAATACGGCGGAATACATCTCGGTTATGAACAATGAGCTTGAAAAGGCTGAGAGAAATTATCTGTCAATGATGCCGTATCTTTTGGAGACAATTATTTTGACGGTAATATCGGCGGCGGGACTTTTTTTCTATTCGGTCGACATGGCACTGGTAATAATTGTGACCGCTTTTACAACAATCGCGGTGCCTGCATTATTGGGAAAATATACATCTGACGCGACGGACTCATACATGCAGGGAATGTCCGCATACAATGTCAGAATTAAGGATATTTTTGCCGGTTACGAGGTTATAAAAAGCTTTGGCGCAGAGAAAATAATTAAAGAAGTGTATGATGACACACTGTCGTCCATGGAACAGAAAAAGTATAAATACCGCTCGGTAAATGACATGTTTTCCTGCTTTGTGATACTGATTACATATCTGATTATCATAATACAGTATATTGTCGCGGCGTATCTTATAACCAAGGGGAAAATAACCCTCGCGCTTGCCATGGGAGCGCTCGACCTTGGACATACCGTAAATAATCAGGCGCGTGAGGCGACAAGCGCGTTGCTGTCACTTAAAGGTACAAGGAAAATCCGGGGAAGAATAGAGGCACTTTTAAGTGGTGCAGATGAGCCCGAAAATTCTGATTGTCATATTGAGGCACTCGGGGATATAAGCGTAAAAAATGTCTCATTCGCATATAGTGAAGGAAAAAATGTACTGCATGATATCAATTTTACATTTGAGCGCGGCAGAAAATACGCTATTGTCGGAGGGAGCGGCTCGGGCAAATCCACATTCATAAAGCTTTTGATGCAGTATTATGACAATTATTGCGGAACAATATTCTGCCAAGATAAAGAAATTACAGATATAAAAAATAAGGATATTACAGATATAAAAAATATTCCGAGGGAAGTCCTGTACGGCAGAATGGCGATAATACATCAGAAGGTGTTCATGTTTGATGATACACTAAAAAATAATATCACCATGTACAAAAATTACGGTGAGGCAGAGATTTCGCAGGCTGTCAAAAATGCGGGCTTGGAGGAGGTTGTAAGAAATAACTCTCTTGGACTTGAACAGAATGTCGGTGAGAACGGCAAAAATCTGTCAGGCGGTGAACAGCAGCGGATTGCGATTGCAAGAGCCCTGCTAAGAAAATCCGATGTGCTCATCTTAGACGAGGCTACCTCGAGCCTTGACAATGAGGTGGCGGCAAAAATTGAGAACACGGTTCTCAACCAGAAAGACATGACAGCAATAGTTATCACGCATAAGCTTGTGGAGAACATACTCAGGCAGTACGATGGAATAATTGTGATGCATAAGGGGCGTATTGCGGAGTACGGCACGTTTGACGAGCTCATGGAGAGGAAAGAGAAGTTTTATGGGTTGTTTATGTTGAGTAATTAGTTGTGGGAAGGGACAATGTAGGACGGAAAAGAAAACGGGTTGCATGGGAAAATATGAAAAAGGGAAATATGCTAAATTTCAAATCATTGGTCTTTTGAAATGGTGGGTGGTGTGATATAATAAATATAGAAATGTGTAGAAGGAGGGATATAATGCCGGAACTTAGCAGATTTGGTGGAATGGTTATTTATATGTTATTTATGGATACGAAACAACATAATAAGCCACATGTACATGTGTACTATGGTGATTACGAAGCCGCCGTTGGAATAGATGGAGAATTATTGGCGGGTTCCCTTCCAAAAAAGCAATTTAAAATGGTAGTCGGCTGGTTGGCATTTCATGAAGAGGAAGCATATAAGGCATGGAATTTAGCTGTCAGAGGAGAACATTTTGATAAAATTGCCCCTATGTAAGGAGGTGTTATAGATGTATATTATTGATGATGTTTGCTATGCGGGAGAAGCGACACCGGACATTAAGGTGAAAACGGCTACAGTTTTAAGAGGTGGCATGCTTTTGCTCACATTCTCTACGGGAGAGCAGAGATTGTTTGATACAACATTATTAACGGGTTCCGCATTTGAACCTTTAAAGGACGAAAAAATTCTATCTGAGTTCACAATTTTTCATGGCGTAATGACATGGCTTAACGGTGAGATTGATATCGCACCGGAAACTATGTATGCAGATAGTTATTCGTATACAGCGCAGAATGTAAGTGTAGCTGTGGGATAACACCACCACGAGTAATTAAGCTAAATAAGCTAAATTTAATTTACCCATTAACTTAAATATAATATAATACCCATAACAACAGTTATTTTGGAGGAGGTTGTTATGGGTATTTTTTTTGATGAGGAGTCGCGCTCCTTTAAGCTTGATACGAAAAACAGCAGCTATGTAATTTCGGTGGTCGATGACGAGGGTTTCATCGGTCACGCATACTATGGGGACAGGATAAGTGACGCGGACGTGAATTATCTTCTTAGAACGGACGAGAACCCGTTCGTGCCGTCGAAGAATAACAGGGAGAGGGGCTCGTTTTTCGATGCTTTTTTGTCGGAGTATCCGGGAAACAACGTGGGTGATTACAGAGAGGGCGCCATATCGGTGCGCTGTGAGGACAACAGCCGTGCGGTGAGCCTTGTTTATGCGGGGCACAGGATATATGAGGGCAAGCCCGGGTTAAAAGGACTCCCGGCGACATTTGCAGGAGATAAGCATAGCGGTGCGGATAATGATAATAAGGTGTATACGCTCGAAATCGACGCGCTTGACCCGTACATCGGACTGGGGGCGACACTTTTCTACAGCGTTTTTCCTGAGCAGGACGTGATAACAAGGAGTGTTAAGCTAAAAAATAACTCGGACAAGAATATTTTCATCACAAAGGTTATGTCCGCGGCGCTTGACCTGCCTGACGATGGCTACGAGCTGCTCTCACTTCACGGCTCATGGGCGAGAGAGCGCAAGATGGAATTTAGAAAAATCGGCTATGGCAAGCAGAGTGTGGGCTCCATCAAGGGTAAATCCTCACATCAGGAGCACCCGTTTATCGCGCTGGTTGATAATGGGGCTTCGCAGAAGAGCGGTCATGTCTATGGCTTTAATTTCGTGTATTCGGGAAATTTTCTTGCACAGGTCGAGAAAAATCAGTTTGACAGCCTGAGGGTTCTCATGGGTATCCACCCGGAGAATTTTGAGTGGAAACTTGAACCCGGGGAGGAGTTTTTCGCACCGGAGGTGGTTATGACGTATTCAGCCTCGGGACTTGGTGCGATGACGAGAAATCTGCATGACCTTTACAGGGAGCACCTTATAAGAAGCCCGTATAAGGACAAAAAGCGCCCGGTACTCATAAATAACTGGGAGGCTACATATTTTAATTTTGATACGGAAAAGCTTCTTGCCATTGCTCGCGAGGCAAAAAAGAGCGGAATAGAGATGCTTGTCATGGACGACGGGTGGTTTGGTCACAGAAATGATGACAGCACGAGTCTTGGCGACTGGTTCGTGAACGAGGAAAAGCTGCAAGGCGGTCTCAAATACCTTGTCGACGAGGTGAACAAAATCGGTCTGAAGTTCGGAATATGGTTCGAGCCCGAGATGATTTCCCCTGAGTCGAAGCTTTACGAGGAGCACCCTGACTGGGCTATCGCCATTCCGGGGCGCGAGGCGTGCCGCTCGAGAAATCAGTATGTGCTCGATTTATCCAGACCGGAGGTTGTGGACTACTGCTATGAGGCGGTTGCCGGAATACTCCGCAGTGCTAATATCGAGTATGTGAAATGGGACATGAACCGTGAGCACACCGACCTTCACAGCAATTACCTTCCTGACGACAGGCAGGGGGAGCTTGAGCACAGATACATGCTCGCGGTGTATGAGCTTCAGGAAAGGCTCACGAAGGAATTTCCGGATCTTCTGCTTGAGAACTGCTCAGGCGGCGGAGCGAGATTTGACGCGGGAATGTTGTATTACAGCCCGCAGATATGGTGCTCGGACGACACGGATGCCATCGAGAGGCTCGCTATACAGGAGGGAACAGCCCTCATGTATCCGCTCTCCGCGATGGGCGCGCATGTGTCCGACTGTCCGAACCACACTGTCGGCAGGGTGACACCGTTCAAGACAAGGGGAGATGTGGCTCTTTGCGGAACCTTCGGCTACGAACTTGACATCACAAGGATACCGCAGGAGGACAGAGCCGCCATTCCGGGGCAGATTGCAGCCTACCACAGGTATAACGACCTTGTAAGAAACGGCGACTACTACAGAATTGCCTCGTATCAGGAAAATAATCTCTACGACTGCTGCATGGTGGTGGCAAAGGACAAATCGGAGGCGCTTCTGACCTACGTTCAGGTGCTTAACAGACCGAATTTCAAGAGCAGAATAATCAAGCTTGATGGACTCGCACCTGATAAGGAATATGAGATACTGTATGAAGGGGCTGGCACTGATGGCGGTAACGGAGACAATAATGGTGAAAATCAGGCTACGGTGCTTCACGGTGACACGCTTATGAGCGCGGGGCTTAAAATTCCTAATATGTGGGGGGACTTTAAGAGCACGCTGGTGCATTTGAAGGAGGTACTCAGGTGAAAAAAACAGTGCGTCTTGCGGACATAGGTGCAAGGATGGGCGTGCCATCGCGCGGGAGTGTTTTGCGGTCATGGAGCCTGTCAGCATAGAGGCTGAGAAAAAACATGAGCTTCCGAGGCTTGTTACTGACAACAGGGTGGATGGAATAATTGTCATGGGGCGGCTTAGCTGGGGCTACCTCGAGTTTCTGGGTGAAAACAGCAGCCTGCCGATGATATACCTTGACTTCTGCGACAATAAGAAGGAAGCTGATGCGGTCATATCTGACAGCTACTACGGAGCGTACAGACTGACAAACTATCTTTTTGAGATGGGACACACGAAGATAGGTTATATTGGAACAGTGCTTGCGACAGGTTCAATCACGGACAGATATATGGGGTATCTGCGCGCGATGATGGAGCACGGCTGCGAGGTCAGGCAGGACTGGATAATCGAGGACAGGGAGAGGGAGCACGGGAGCATAGACCCCCGAAAAATACATTGCGGGAAAGGACGGGGAGCCGGAGTTCGTTGACAGGGAGCCGGGCTTTCCACGCACCGCGATGGGCTGGCCGGTCACATGGCAGAGTTCTAAGAACATCTAAACTTCTCACAAAAGTCGCGATATGCATAAACATATTCCGTTATACATAGCAAATTTTTTCCTATTTGACCTCAACATCATAAAAATTTAATTTATGGAAATAATAAACAGTAAAAATACAAGCTTGGATAAAAATATACATTTTGTATTTATTTTTATCCGGGCTTGTGCTATATTGGGGATATAAACGGAGGGTTGGTGAAGATGAAAAATATATATCTTGTGAATTATTCCGTTAAGGGGATAAAAACGCTTGATGAGCTTGTATCGTTGTCATTTTACAAGAAAACCATCACAAGAAATCCTGACACGCAGGACTATAATATTAAGGGAATTTACGGAATGAACGGTTCGGGCAAATCGGCAATCATATCGTCTGTGGATATTTTGCGGAATATTATTGTCGATGCTGCATATTTGAATAATCCGATTGTCCAGAAAAATCTTGAGGCAATCATTAATAAGAAGCTTGGAGAGCTGTATATACAGGCAGATTATATGATAAAAGGCGCGAACGACCCGGTGCTTTTTAAATATATGGTGACACTGTCAAAGGATAATACCGGCAGATATGTTATCTCCAGGGAGCAGTTATCGTTTAGAAGAGCATTATCAAAAAGTGAGTCAATGGCGGTTCTTTTTGATGTGGCTGACGGAGAGCTTGTGTCGGCCTACACAGATGACGGGCAGGACGAGTTTTATGTGGAATTATTAAATAAGACCATGAACCTGTTGTCTACAGCCTCGGTCAGTTCCATTTTCAATAAAAAGTTTCTGGACACAAAATCAAATATACCTCCAAAAACAAAAAGTGTTTTGTGGATAGGCATATTTGGTCTTTTTGCGTTTGGCAGAAGGCTGCATGTCTATCTTGACCAGTCCGATGATCATAAGCCGTACATTACCTTCAATTCCTTGAAATCATATCTTGATACTGAAAATTACGATGACCAATTTGACTCATTGATAAACAATTTACGGGATATGGACAATGATTACCTGAATGTGTTGACAATAAGGGGAAACCGTGTATTTAAGGGTTTATATGGGCAATATGAGGAGACAATTTCTAAGCTATACGAATTTTTACACATTTTCAAATCGGACCTGAGGGGAATTGAAATTGACAAAAAAGAGAATAAAGACTTTTGGGTCTGCGATTTGGTCATGGTGTATGATGGATATAAAATACACACGGAATATGAGAGCACGGGTATAAAAAAGCTCATAAAATTATTCGCATATATAAATGAAATGGTGCGTGGCGGGATAGTTTTCATCGATGAGTTAGACTCAAATCTCCATGATGTATATTTGTGCGCCCTGCTTGAGTATCTGATGGAGTACGGACAGGGGCAGCTCTGCTTTACAACGCACAATGTGGGACCTATGGACGTTTTAAAGCAGCATAAGAAGTCCATCGATTTTCTGTCTGAAAATCATAAAATTTACCCGTGGACGACCAACGGCAACTACTCTCCTTCCAAGCTCTACAGAAACGGAATGATAGAGGGGTCGCCGTTTAACGTCGACGCAACAGATTTTATCAGCATATTCGGGGCTGGTGCGGAGGACGAATAATGGGACTTCAGATAATTTTTGTCGTTGAGACGACCAGAAAATGCAACTCAGACTGGATATATATAAAGGATACGATAGAGCATTTTTATTCGTATGAACGCACGCAGGTTAAGTTCAGTGTGGTATATATGGAAGGAAAGTGGAAGTACAATAAAAAAGAGAAGGAAATCAACAATCTGATTTCACAATACAGGGCGGCCTCGAAAAGTAATCAGTCAAAGGTAATATTCTGTTTTGATTGTGATGATTATGACATCAATCAGGGTGATGCCGATTTCTTGAAGGAGGCAAAAAGATATTGTGATGAAAAAGAATATGAATTTGTCTGGTTCTGCAAAGATGTTGAACAGGTGTATTTAGGAGATAAGGTGGTTGATGACCGGAAGAAGAAAACAGCGGCAAAATTCAAGGAAAGAAAGATGATATTAAAGGTCAGTCAAAAACAGCTCTCAGCAAATAATTTCCGCGCAAATTCCAGCAATATCATGCTGGTTCTGGACCGCATCGGGGAGCTAAAACGGTCGATAACTTGAGTTTAATACCTTTTTGGGAGTATGTGACTGCCGTGAAACTGCAAAATGCAATGTGACACTGTCCGCTAACATTAGGCTTTGCTTAATGATTACCGCTTAAAGGTTTAATACATATTATCAGGCGGTAATTCATTTTTTAACAACGCCATTGTGAAAATTTAAAGGAAGAAGGGAGACAATATTAAATCGTCTCCCTTTTTCCTTTATCCCATAAAACATATTTCTATATAATCGCTCTTTAAGTCTCCTGACCACCCGCATTTCCGTTTCCGCTATTTCCACCGCCACTAGGGGGAGTCATGCTGCCGTCACCGCTAGGAGGAGTCATGTCAGAACTTCCGTCAGGCGGGGTCATGTCACCATTTCCGCCTGGGAAGCCCCCGTTGCTGTCGTCAGGTCTCTGACCGCCCATGCCGTTGCTGTCGCCATCAGGTCTCTGACCACCCGGGAAACCACTGTTGCTGTCGCCGTCGGGTCTCTGACCACCCATTCCGCCGCCATTTCCGCCCGGGAAGCCGCCGCCCATTCCCATGCCGCTTCCGTAGATGGTGCTGTCCATGGTCACTGTGGTCTCGTAGGTGCCTGCCTTGATGGTGTATGTGTTTCCGGTTACGATGTCAGGTGAGCTTATGACAACGCTGCTGTAGGTCTTGTCAGACTGCCGGGAGAGAAGCTCGTTTCCCGACTCGTCGAGGAGGCTTATTGTCGTTCCGGCAGCCTGTGTCGTGAAGGTCACAAGAATACTTCCCTGGGTTGAGGAGGAGCCGAAGTTCTCAGCCATTCCGGATGCGCCTGTGGCAATCAGGGTTCCGCCTGTGATGGAGCTTTCGCCGTCGTAGTCGAGGGCTCCGTCAGCACTTGACTCAGGACCGGATACATATATCCCGCCGCCGGATACATAGAGATTTCCGTTGGAGTCTATTCCGTCGCCGTCCGCATCAATGTAGATTGTTCCGCCGTTGATATAGATATTCGCATCAGAGTTGGCTGCGAAGGCATCGGGACCGAAGCCGCCAAAGCCGCTTGAGTCTGTTCCGCCTGCGGCGTTTATACCGTCGTCGGAGGCGTTGATGCTTATTGTGCCGTCGTTTACCGTGACGGTGAGACCCTCAAGACCCTCGTAGCAGTCAGCTATATCGATATAGCCACTGTTTATCACAAGAGCATTGTCTGCATGTATGCCGTCATCGCCCGTGTCTATTGAGAAGCTGCCGCCGTTTACGGTCACATTGGAGTTGCTGTGGAGTGCGTCATCGGTGGTATTGATTACGAAGGTTCCGTTATTTACGGTAAGGTCGCCGTCAGCCTTGAGTCCCTTGGTGCTGGTGCCGCTGTCAGCGCCCTCGGTTGTGATGTCAAAGCCGCCGTTTTCGATAAGCAGGTAGTAACCGGCATCAATGCCGTCGCCTGCTGCAGTTATATCAAAGGTTCCGTCTGCGATGTAGACAAATCCCTTTGTGTCATCATTAGTATTTTCTGCATGTATTCCATCCTTGCCGGATACGATTGTGAAGCTGCCGTCCGCTATCCGCACGCTGTCCTTGGCTGAGAGACCATGGCTTGCGGCTGTGATATTGTAGGTGCCGCTTGTGATAACAAGGTCGTCCTTTGAGACAATTCCGTGGCCTGCCGCAGCGTTTATTGTGAGGCTGCCGCTTCCGTTGAGCGTCAGATCGTCCTTGGAGAAAATGACGGCGTCGATATTGTTATCGTCTGTTGTGATGTACTCACCGCCGTTTGACAGTGTGTTCTCGGAGCCGGCGGCAAGCGTGATGAATACTTTATCGGCATTGCAGACATAGATGGCTGCCGAGGTGCTGCTGTTTATGTTGGCGTTGTCGAGCACGAGCTGGATCTTCGCGCTGTCATCGGCATTAATTATAATCATGCCGTCATTTAATGTGCCGGATATAATGTAGGTTCCTTCCTCCGTTATGGCTGCCGTGGAGCCCGAAATAGTGACGGACTCGGAGCTGCTGCTTATGGTGTCTCCGCCGAGGACGAGCTTTACACTTGTGCTCTCGTCGTAGCCGATTTCCCTGTCGCGGTTGGTGAACATATCCGATGTGTCGACGGAGGCGACGGAGGATATCGTAGTCGAAGTTATTGCTCCGTCTGAATTGTCAGTGCTGCCTGAATTTGTCATTGAGCTGCCTGAGCTTACTGTTGTGGAAAGCTCAGTGGAGCTGCTGTCCGTGGCTGTGCTTGAATTGTTGGCACTGCACCCTGTGACCAGCATGGCTGATATCAGGGCAATAGATAAAATTTTGCTGTATTTAACCATAGTGAAAACTCCTTCCTATAACATTATAGCCTGGTTATCCTGCTTGGATACCGTGATCTCGAGATTGCCGTTTCTGCAGCGAAGCTTGTTTATCATCTCTTTTACCGACGTGTTTCCAAGAAGGGTGATGTTGTAGGTAAGCCTGAACATGCTTCCCATGTTGGTTGTCTTGACCTGAACAAGTTCAAATTCCGATGTATAGTCCTTGAATATCTCCTCGAAAACCTCGTCATAGTCGAGATCCTCAGGGATAGTGATGTGAAGTGTCTTGTAGAGGGAGCCTCTGTCCTTGCTCTTTCTCTCAATCTCGGTGTAGATTATGAAGATAACCGCCATAATTACCGAGAAAAGTATCGCATATGCGAGGTAGCCCATTCCTGTGATGAGTCCGGCAGCCATCGCGAGGAAGATTGCACCGATTTCCTTGGCAGAGCCCGGAGCGGAACGGAAGCGGACGAGCGAGAAGGCTCCGGCTACCGCTACACCTGCGCCGACATTTCCGTTTACCATCATTATGACCATGCACACGGTGGCAGGAAGAAGTGCGAGTGTAACGACGAAGCTCTTGGAGCTTCTTGTACGGTAAATGTACATTCCGGCAAAAATCAAGCCGATTAAAAGCGCTGTTCCAATGCACAGGAAAAAGTCTGTGATGGATATTACATTAGTCAGATCTGAGTCGAAAATTCCTTTAAATATATTGTTAAGCATAATTAATCTCTCCTAAATTCTTATTATAGTGTTTCATATCCTTGTAGGCAGCGCCGTACTTGGAAAATGAGGTTTTGTATATTTTCTGTTTTGTGAGGAAATCCGTCATCCACATCGGTATGCCGCCGGGAGTCTTGATTTCCATGAGTACCTGATTTTTGGCAATCAGCGGTGCTCCGTATACTGCGCCGGTGAGTGATACGTCGTCGTCGCGGTAGAGAATGTTCTCATCGAAGGTGACGCGGAAGTCGCTTCCGTCCGTAGAGTAGAATGCTTCGCGCTCGTAGCTTAGGAATACTGCCGGTCTCAAGGTCTTGTAATAGCTGCAAAAATAATTGATTTCGTCGGCAATCTGTGATTTGACCGGAAGTGGGTGGTGCGCTGCAATGGCGTCCATCGTCGCGTCAAGCGGAAGAACGAGCCTTCTTTTATAAACTACCGATTTGTATTTTTTCTTCAGTTCTAAGAATACGTTGTCGCTGCCGGATACATGACTGTAGCTTCTCACCCTTAATTTTTCCTTGTAAGGAGGACCCTCGATGGAGTGCCTTGCCAGTCTGTAATTGTCTGTATCAAAGTAGATATTTCTTATTGTCGTGTGTCCATACTTGTCGAGCTCCATATGTCCCTTCATAACCTTCAGCAGCAAATCTCTCTGCTCCCTGGTCATAAGGTACTTCAGCTCATATCTTTTAAACACGGTCTGAACTGCCATATAAACCACCTCTTTTATTTTGTTATGTATGTGCTTTGTTCTTTGTATGAGATGAGTTTAATGCCTGAACCCTAAATGAACTTAAAAATCATTTAAAGTTTTTGTAAAATGCAGAAAAATTTATACAGGAGTGCATTGCACAGAAGTACATTGCAAATCGTGCTTGAAATATGAACAGGTTGAATTTATTATGATGTTGAGGTAATAATGTCAAAAATCCTCACGCAGGCAAGCTTGCATCGGACTTCTGACCTTTTGACCATGATATCATTTATTATATTATCATAAAAGAACGGGAGCATAGTGTTAAAATGCTTTCGCTCAGAAAAGAGGTATAGTGTGAAAAATACATCTAAGGCAGTAAAAGACACAGCCTAAGATGTATTACGATTTCACACAGGAAAAACGCAAAGCGCGTTTTTCATTACTATTTGTGCCGCCGCTTGGCGGCGGAATGGAGATTTATATGAGACTTCTTCTTGCAGAGGACGAGAAATCGCTCTCGAGGGCAGTTAAGGCGATACTTGAAAAGAATAATTTTTCCGTGGATGCAGTGTATGACGGCGTGGAGGCGCTTGAGTATCTCGGGACGGGGAACTACGACGGTGTGATAATGGATGTGATGATGCCGCGCATGGACGGGATAACGGCGTTAAAGAAGCTGCGCGCCGCGGGAAATATGGTTCCGGTGCTTGTGCTCACGGCAAAATCGGAGATTGACGACAAGGTGGAGGGGCTTGACAGCGGAGCCAACGATTATCTGACCAAGCCGTTCGACACGAAGGAGCTCTTAGCGCGCATAAGGGCGATGACCAGGAATGCCGGCGCGGGCATGCACGCCGACTCATCAATGCATGTCGGCAATATAACGCTCGACACGGCAAGCTATGAGCTATCATCGCCATCGGGCTCCTACAAGCTCGCGAACAAGGAGTACCAGATGATGGAGATGATGATGACAAACCCAAAGCAGCTCATTTCCACGGAACGTTTCATGGAGAAGATATGGGGCTACGACAGCGAGGCTGAGATTAATGTGGTGTGGGTGTACATCTCTTATTTAAGGAAGAAACTTGATGCGCTCGACGCGGATATTCAGATAAAGGCGACGCGCAATGCCGGGTATTCGCTTGAGGAAAAGGGAGAACGCAAAGGAAAGTAACGGATATAAAAGAGGAGCTGCCATGATTAAAAAACTTCGCAGAAAGCTTGTTGCGGTGGCTATGCTGTCGCTGTTTATTGTACTTCTTATTATAATAGGAACGGTAAATATTTTAAACTATACGAGAATGGTTGATGACGCACAGCGGACTATCAACATATTGAAGGAGAATGACGGAAGCTTTCCGAAACCGGACATGTCGCCGGGACATAACAAGGATATGTTCAAGGGAATGTCACCTGAGGCACCGTATGAGAGCAGATATTTTTTCGTGTTAATGGATGCAAATGGTAATGTAAGCACCATAGACACAGGAAAGATTGCCGGGACGGACACGGATGAGGCGGCGGAGTATGCTGCGAGAGCCCTAGAAAGCGGCAGGTCGGCAGGCTTTATGGGGCAGTACCGGTTTGCGGTCAAGGACAAGGATAATGGGAAACTCATAATCTTTCTGTACTGCGGAAGAGAAATCTCCAATTTCCGCTCGGTGCTGTTGATAAGCGCCGGGATATCGCTTGCCGGAATGTTGGCGGTATTCCTTCTGCTTGTATTTTTTTCGGGAAGGATTGTGAAGCCGGTCAGTGAGAGTTATGAGAAGCAGAAGCGCTTTATAACCGATGCCGGGCATGAGATTAAGACACCGCTGACCATAATTGATGCCGACGCACAGCTTGTGGAATTAGACTGCGGCGAGAGCGAGTGGCTTGAGGACATAAAGAAGCAGACTAAGAGACTGACGGCTCTCACCAATGACCTCATCTATCTTGCCAAAATGGAGGAGGGACAGAAAAATACGGTCAAAATAGAGTTCCCGTTGTCGGATATTGTTGAAGAGACTGCGGATTCGTTCAGGGCGCGCGCCATCAATGAGGGAAAGAGCCTTGAGATAAATATACAGCCCGGGATTTCCTACTGTGGCGATGAGAAGGCGGTAAGACAGCTCGTATCGATACTCGTGGACAATGCGGTGAAATACGCTGACGGTGAAGGAAATATTAAAGTAAGTTTAACCGGAGCAGGCACAAAGCGGATGGATACATCCAAACAGGCAGCCACAGCTAAGTCGTCCGGTACATCGCGCTCTGTGAAGCTGGAGGTCTACAACACCTGCGAACATATCGAGGCTGAGAGCGTGAAGCATCTTTTTGACCGCTTTTACAGGGCGGAGCAGTCGCACAATTCGCAGACAGGCGGCTATGGAATAGGGCTTTCCGTGGCTAAGGCGGTTGTGGAGGCGCACAGGGGAAAGATAAGCGCGCACACGCAGGATGGGAAGTCGCTTAGGATAACGGTGGTTATGTGATTAGGGAAAATTTTTCCGAAATAAGATATTGTCCATATAAAAGGTAGAATATTGTTCATATAATAAAACCCATCAATGTAATTATCCACATATAATGTGCAGTTACACTGATGAGTTTACATAATTACTTATTTAGTCTTAACATCTCTGTATAGGCGAGAAGGAATGGTCCCACTCCCTTAGCGTCATCCTTTACAATCGGCTCCGACATGTAGTAGTCGAAGGTTCCGGAGCGCATCTGCTTGCCTCCAAGTCCTGCCACGAGGCAGATACCGCCAAGGTGCATCTCGCCGTTATCGTCGGAGGAGAGGTACTTGCCGCACACGCCGTTGAATGCCTTCACGCCGTACTCACGGCAGCTTTCAGGAAGGTAGCCGAGGCGTACACCCTTAAGAAGCGCGTAAGCCATGATGGAGCTTCCGCTTGTCTCGAGATAGTTAGGAGCGAGCTTGCCGTAGTTTACAACCTGATACCACATGCCGCTCTCGTCCTGGTACTTTAACATGGCGTCCATGAGGTCTGTGAAGGTGCTCTTTAAAAATTCGGTGTCGGCACAGTCAGGGTCAGCCTTGTCGATGGTGTCAAGAAGTGCCATCGAATACCAGCCAAGTGCGCGAAGCCAGAAGTTCTGAGACAGACCTGTGACAGGGTCGCACCAGAACATCTCGCGTGAGTGGTCATACGCATGCTTGTAAAGACCGGTCACAGGGTCCTTCATATTCTTTACCACGTTTCTGAACTGGAGAAAAATGTCATCGTAGTTCTTCTTATCGTTAAAACGTGTCTCATATTCCATATAGAACGGCTGGCACATATACAGACCGTCGAGCCATACCTGATTAGGGTAGATGTTCTTGTGCCAGAAGCTTCCCTCGGCCGTGCGCGGCATGAGCTTAATCTGGCTGTAGATGAGGTCTATCGCTTTGCGGTACTTCTCCTTGCCTGTGAGGTCGTACAGCTCGAAGAGAGTCTTTCCTGCATTCACATTGTCGATGTTGAGTTCGGATACATCGTAGCCGTCAATCGTTCCGTCGTCGTGAACGCGGTAGTCGATGAATGCATCGGCAAAATCAAAATATTCCTGTTTCTTTGTGATGGAGTACATCTCAAGAAGTGCTTTAATCATACATCCGTCGATATAGTTCCATGTGGATTTGAGTCCCTGCAAAATCTTTTCTATATTCCAGATAGGTCTGTCAGGTGTGCTCTTTGTCAAGAGCTCCTCTATGTACCTGTCTATTACACTATAATCCATAGTTTTCCTCCATGTTTTGTTATTTACGCAATATTATAAATGAAAATGCCATCGAAAACAATGAGCAATTATACTCATTGTTTTAGATGACAAAAAAACTTGTATTTTTAAGTGTCAGAACCTGTTTTATATCATAATTCCCGACTTTTCCTTATTCTTATCAATAATCTTATTCATCTTGCGGAACGGTATTGCGCCGACAAGTCCGATAAAGAGTGACACAAGAAGGTATACAGCCAGCTTGGCGATGTATTTCCAGTAGTTGTCCCCGTAGAGTCCCGCGATGGCTTCCTTCATGGCATTCATGCCGAACTGAAACGGAAGGTAGTTGTACAGCGAGTGGAACACCTTCGGGAGTGTCTCTATAGGGAAGGTACAGCCTGCGCCTGCAACCTGGACAACCATGACGATTACGGCAAGCGCTTCGCCGATGTTGCCGAGGGCTACGGTCAGCGAATATATGAAGAGCGTGAACACGAAGCTGCACATTGCGCCTGCGAACCAGAACATTACCGGGTGCTCACACTGTATTCCTATAAAATGTAAATCGCCGAGCACGGTGATGAGTGTCTGTAGCTGTCCTACAAGGAAGAACAGCATGTATCTTCCGAAATATGCGTGGCGCGGGCAGATGCCGTCAACACCAGGTATAGGGTGAACCTTGACATGGATTATGGCTACGAGTATAAGTGCACCGACCCACAGGGCGAGCACGGTGTAGAACGGAGCCATGGCTGAACCATAATTCTCGATAGGATATACGCGCACCGTGTCGAGGGAGACAGGGGATGCTGCGAATTCCCCAAGCTTCTCAGGGTTCGAGTCCATTATCTCAACCAGCTTATTGTAGTTCTCGTTGTCGGAGAGTTCATTTATATTCTCAGTCAGTGTCCTGATATATTCGGAGAGTTCGTTTGCAAGCTCGAGAGTTGTGTCCAGGTTCGTGTTCCCGTCGGCAAGAGTGTCCGAATAGTCGCTGAGAACATTGTCAGTGCTGCTAAGATTCAGATTGAAGCCCGATAATGCGTTCACGGTCGTGTTGAGCGCAGCCTGCGCGTTTGTGATAGTTGAGCTGAGCTGCGGCTTGACCGAGCTGGTGTATATGCTTCTAAGGCTGTCGATATCCTTCGAGCAGTTGTCAAGCTCTGCCTGTATATTGTCTATAAGATCCGATGAGTTGTAGACGGCAACTGCGGCTGCAGTGCCAACACGGTCGGTGTCAGTCTTGATGATATCAAACTGGCTTCTGATGACATTTATCTGTGCGTTGACCTTCTCGTCGCCCTTGGACTCAAGTCCTGACACGGAGCTGTTGAATATTTCCTTTGCATATGGAATCATGTTGCTGACCGTGCCTATTCCGTTTAAAACGACCTTCGAGAGAGCCTGTGCTGAGGCGAGGTCGCTGCTTACAACATTGGATATCATTGTGAGTGTTCCGTCAATCATGTCCAGACTCGACAGCATCATATCAGATATCGTGTTGATGGTGTTGGTAGAGTTGTTTACCATCGTCTGCATGCCGGAGAGAGAGGTCTTGCTGCTTTCAAGCACAGTGTTAAGACTTGGAAGCATTATCTTGGTTGTGGCTATGATGCTCTGCGCGGAGTCCATGATTCCCTTGAATGAGGACAGAATATTTATGTAGGTGTCCATATCCTCGGAGAGAGCCGTGAGCTTTTCAGTCATGGTGTCAGCTATGCTCACGCCGTCGGAGTCGGTTGAGGAGATGACATTTCCTGCTTTCATTGCTGACTCGGCGAGAGTGCTTATAAATGTGGCGTTGACCTGCTGGCGTACCGTCTTCTGTGCCTTCTGTGTTATCTTAGGGGCGATGGCATTCTTCTTGCCGTTTTCATAATAGATAATCTGAGGGTGCTCGAGATCACCGCCAAGGAAGCTCACCATATCCTCGGAGAATGTCTCCGGAATTACGAGAGCTGCATAGTAATCTCCGGCCTTGACGCCCTCGATGGTGTCCTCGGAGCTGTCAGTGAATACCCAGCCGATGGTGTTGTTGGACTGTAATGCTTCGACAACAGTATTTCCAATGTTTATCTCAAGCCCGGAAATCTCCGCACCCTTATCGTCGGAGACTACGGCAACCTTGATATTTCCCGTGGAGCTTGGACCGTACGGGTCCCAGTTTGAAAAAATATTGAACCACGCATACAGGGAAGGGAGAATGGACAGACCAAGAATAATAACCACGGCTATCACATTGGTTGAAATCTTCTTCATGTCGTTTGTGAATACCTTCAGTATCTTATTCATCGAATACGTCCTCCTTTACCTTGTCTTTTTTATCCTTCTTGGAGCTGCCCTTTTTATCGGACTTCTTCCTGCCGCTTTTCTTCTTTTTCTTTTTATCCTTGGATTTATCTTTTTTCTTGTTTTTCTTCTTGTCCTGCTTCTTATCCTTCTTTTTGCCGGATTTCTTATCCTTCCTGGAAGCGCTGAGGGCTGCGGCAGACTCGTCCGGACTGTCTGTATCCTCGGAGAGGCTTTCCTTTATAAGCTCGGTGTCGATATCTGCGGCATAATCCTCGGAGTATTCGTTTTCCTCATCGTCAATATTGACAGATGCTTTGGCTGAGGCTATTATGTCGCGTGCTTCCGCTTTGACGGAGGCGAGCTTACCGCTCATGTCATTGATTCCCGACTCGAGGAGAGGAACAGGCTCAGCCTCGCTGCCCGTAATCGAGTTGATGCGGTGCTGCAAATTGTAATCACCGTACTCGACTACAATCAGGTAAGCGGATATGGCAAAAAGTGATACAATCCACAGAATAAGCCATATGACCTTGTTGCTGTCCGTTATAAACATCAGCGCGAGAAATATCATTGGAATGATAAGCACGCATAAGAGTCCGATATGGATGCGCTTCAAATTCTGTGCATGAAGCCTGTCCTGAAAATCCACAAGCTCGCCGTATATATCAGGGTTGTTATCTTTTATCTTTTTTTTAGACATATGCAATCTCCTTCTTGAATTATTTACATCATTCCCGTGTCTTCCATTCGCTCCTCAACGAAGTGGTTAATCTTCATAAACGGTATTCTTATCACGAGTCCGATTATGAGGGCTGCGACAGCGAATATCATAAGCCGGGCGAGATTGGTGACGTAGGCTGAACCGTACATTCCTGCCACGGTCTCTCGCATCGCATTGATCGCGTAAGGGAATGGGAAGAATATGTATATGTTCTGGTACACCTGCGGAAGCATCTCAATAGGGAAGGTTCCGCTTGACCCCGCAATCTGAAGTACCATGACAACGACGGCAAGGGCTTTGCCGAGGTCGCCGAAGGAGATTGCGAGGGAGTATATAAGCAGTGTAAAAGTAAAGCTTGCGAGCACGGCGACCAGATAGAAGAGTCCGGGCTCTAATACCTGACTGTGCAGCAGATGGATATCTCCGAGCACGACGATTACCGCCTGAATCTGTCCGAGCAGGAAGAAGGTGAGGTAACGCCCGAAGAAAAGGTGGCGTGGCTTCACATTCTCGAGTCCGGTCGGATCAGCGTGAACCTTGACGAGCGATACGAGAAGGGTTCCGCCTACCCAGAGTGCAAGAATCGTGTAGAACGGTGTCATTCCCGAACCATAATTCTCAACAGGATAAATCTCTTCTGTTACCATATTAACAGGCTCTGCAAAGAATTCTCCGTAGAGTTCGGAGTCACCGCCGAGGAACTGTGTTACCATGTCAATCTTGTCGCTCTCGGAGGTGTTGTTTATCCAGTCGATTACGCTGTCAAGTTCGGTTATGACGTTTTCGATTACCTCCTGTATCTGCGAGAGGCTCTCGTTTGACTTGTCAACTGTTGTTCCCACGCCGTCGAGGATTTCTCCGGCATCATTAAGCGCGCTTGAGAGGTTCGTCATAATGCTGTTTACGCTGGCGAGTGTCTGCGAAATGGAGTCATTTAAGCTGTTAAGCTGTGGTTCCACGCTGTTGACGTAGTTTGTGTATAGGTCATCAAGCTGCTTCTTGCAGGAGTCAAGTGATGACTTTATGCCCGATACCATGCTGTCGACGGCAGCCTGTGTAAGAACACCGTTTCCGGCAGCCTGCGATGTGAGCGAACCTATGGTATTTATAATCTGCGTGACAATTGTGTCGAGAACTCCAAGCTCAGGAACATTTGCGGAGTCGAACTGACCGATATAATACTCAGCTATAAGAAGCTTGAGCGTTTTCATCTGGGTACTGAGCTGAGCTGCATCAGCGTTAAGCTGTGTAAGACTGTTGGCAAGCTCCTGTGAGTCCTTGGCAAGGGTGGCGTTGTCTAACATTGTTGATATGTTTGAAAGGGAATTGGACATATCGTTTAAGGTTGTCTTTAACTGTTCGCTGAAGTTTCCAAGAGCTGTGCGGCTTCTTGAAAAAGCAGCCTGTGCGTTATTCAGGCTTCCGGCTGCACTGGTTATTCCTGCGGACAGACTGCTAATCTGGGCGTTAGTGTCGGCGAGATTGTCAGTAAGTCTTGTGTTGCCGTTTACGAGCAGTGTAAGTGTATTATTATAGGAAGAAAGATTGTCACGGAGACGTGTCAGCTTGTCAGTGAGAGTGGCTGTGCGCTCACCCTCCTCAATATCTGAGGAGATTGTGTTCGTCTCCGTGAATATGGTGCTGACCACGACCTCAATGAACTTGGTGTTGATCGTCTGCTGGAGTGAGCCGACAGCGGTGTCCGTAATCTTGGTAGCTATGGCATTCTTCTTCTCATTTTCATAATAGGTGATGACAGGATTCGTGAAGTCGGTGTCAAATACAGTATACATGCTCTCGGTAAAATCCGATCCGATTGTGACTCCGGCGTAGTAGTCGCCCGCTTCAACTCCCGCAATGACGTCGTCCGCTGTGGCACAGGCAACCCAGTCGATGCTCTCATTTGTTTTCAGCTCTTCCAAAACATCTGCACCCATGTTCTTGTAGGTGCCGTCCTCAAGCGTGTAGCCTGCGTCCTCAGACGCTATGGCAATCTTGATGTTGGAGGTGCTGCCGTAAGGGTCGTGGTTAGAATAGATGTTAAACCACGCGTACAGCGATGGCAGGATGCACAGACCAAGTGCAATGGCAAGTGCGAACGGGCTTCTCACGAGTCTTTTTAAGTCCCGTATGAAGATGGTCAATGTGTTTTTCATGATTATTTCCTTTCCTATTTCCTGATAACTTCCTTATTATATATGATAGAATTGCGGGAGCTGTTTTACAGCGGAGCAAAATATCTTTTGACTCTCATTATATGGTACTGATAATGTGGATTACTGTAATTTATTATATAGTTTATGTGTTTACAGTCAATGTGATATTGTAACAATGTGTTTGCGGTCAACGTCCTTTATGATAGCACATATTATATAAATGACCAGTAGTCAGTTTCTAAAATTTTTATTAAATTTACATTTTCTTATATTTTCATTCTGTGAAGTGTACTATGTAAATGGATAAAAAGTACTAAATAAATTATTTTGGGGACTTGCATTTTTGAATTTTGTGAGTAAAATATGTGAATGTATCAGTGAGCGCAGAAAGCACCCACGTATTACATAAAAACTAAATATAGAGAAAGGAGTGAGTTCATGGGAGATTTGAAGGAAAAGATAATGGAAGAGCTCAACTGTGAGACAGTCTTTACCATTCATATCGGAAGCTTTAATATTCCGATTGCCGAGTCGACGGTGATTACATGGGTTATCATGGCTATTCTTTTGGTACTGTGTATTTTCCTCACAAGAGGGCTGAAGGTTAAGAATGTGAGCAAGAGACAGCTTGTTGCCGAATCCATTGTAGGCTGGCTTGAGAAGTTTGTCATCGGAATGACCGGGGAAGAAGGAAAAGCCTTCGTGCCATATCTGTGTTCAGTGCTTCTGTACATAGGCTTTGCCAACCTGATTGGTCTGTGCGGAGTTAAGCCGCCGACGAAGGATCTCAATGTAACAGCAGCGCTTGCCGTTATGAGTATTGTGCTCGTCCAGTACGCGGGAATACACAGGAAGGGCTTTAAGGGCTGGCTTAAGAGCTTTACGCAGCCGATGGCTATTGTAACGCCGATTAACATTCTTGAGTTATTCATCAAGCCGTTGTCACTTTGTATGCGACTTTTTGGTAACGTATTAGGTGCGTTTGTTATTATGGAGCTGCTTAAGTCGTTAATTCCGGTTGTACTGCCGGTACCATTCAGTTTTTACTTTGATATTTTTGACGGTTTAATCCAGGCATATGTATTTGTATTTTTGACATCACTTTATATTAAGGAAGCAGTCGAAGAGTAAGCGGCTGCACATGTAAGCCTGTCACTGCGGCAGGCAGGACAAAATCTAATAATCTATTGACATGCCGCCAGACGGCAGAACGGAGGAAAATATGGGAATTGCATTAGGAGCAGGAATTGCAGCATTAGCATGTATAGGAGCCGGTATCGGTATCGGTATCGCAGCAGGTAAGGCAACAGAGGCAGTAGCTAGACAGCCTGAGGCAGAGAGCAAGATAACAAAGCTTTTACTTTTAGGTGGTGCGCTTGCAGAGGCAACTGCTATTTACGGTTTCGTTGTAGCTATCCTTATCATCATCTTACTTGGTTAATCAGGTTAGAAAAATATAAGATAAGGAGAGGATAGCATGTTAAGAATAGATATTAATCTGTTATTTACCGTTATCAACCTGATTATCATCTATGTAATCATTCGTAAGCTTTTATTTAAGCCTGTCAAGAAGATTATCGCACAGCGCGAGGCTGAGATAAATAAGCAGTACGAGGATGCAAAGGCGACTCAGGACAATGCAGCTGCACTTAAGGCACAGTATGAGCAGGCATTGAGCGGAGCACAGGAAGAGAAGGCAGCAGTTATAAGCGATGCGAGAGTCAAGGCGGGAGCAGAGTACGACAGAATCGTTGCGGATGCAAAGACAGCAGCAGATAAGCTTATGGACGATGCGAGAAAAGAAGCAGTTAAGGAACAGGAGAAGACCATCAAGCAGGCTAAGGATCAGATTGAGGAGCTTGTCGTTGCAGCTACAGCTAAAGTTGTGGCTTCAGGACAGGGCGAGGCTGCTGACAGGGAACTCTATAACCAATTTTTGACAAAGACGGGTGAGAACAAGTGATTAGTACAGCAAAAGATTATGCTAAGACATTGCGCGAACTGAATATTGCAGCGAACATAGTGGGACAGGCAGATGACATCTTTACTGCTGTACCGCAGATTGCAGAGGAATTTGCCAATCCTTCAATATCGCTTGCATCCAAGCACAATGTGATTGAGAAGGTCTTTCCGCTACAGATAAGAGACTTTTTAAAGCTTCTGTGTGACAATTCTGACACAGGTCTGTGGAAGGACATAGTTAAGGCGTACAGGGAGGCAGCTCCTGAGCGCAAGGGAGAGTTCGTGGTTACTCTCAAGTATGTGACAGCACCTACTGATGAGCAGCTTCAGGGTATCAAGGACTTCGTGGCAAAGCAGTATAACACAACAGAGTTTACATTTGAGCTCGAGGAGGATAAGACCCTCGGCGGCGGCTTTGTCATTCAGGCGGGCAACGACGTATTCGATTGGAGCACCAACGGCAGAATGAAGCAGTTCAGGGAGCAGCTTGCCAAGGCGGATATCGGAGCGACAGCCAGCACAGAGAATATTATTTCTATATTGAAGAGCGAGATTGACAATTTCGAGCTCGAGGCTCAGGACAAGGAAGTCGGTGTGGTAAGCTATGTCGGTGACGGAATTGCCAATATCAACGGAATTGACCATGCGGCCTACGGTGAGATAGTTATATTTGACTGTGGCGTTAAGGGTATGGTTCAGGATGTAAGAAAAGACGAGATAGGCTGTATCCTCTTCGGACGTGATACAGAGATTAAGGAAGGCTCAAGAGTTGCGCGTACAGGCAAGAGAGCCGGTATACCGGTTGGCGAGGGCTTCCTTGGCAGAATTATCGATGCACTCGGAGCACCTATAGACGGAGCCGGCCCTGTTAAGGAAAACGGATACCGTCCTATAGAGCAGCCTGCACCATCTATTGTAGACCGTAAGTCGGTTTCGGTACCTATGGAGACAGGTATTCTTGCAATCGATTCCATGTTCCCTATAGGACGTGGACAGAGAGAGCTTATCATCGGCGACCGTCAGACAGGTAAGACATCTATCGCCATCGATACCATCTTAAACCAGAAGGGCAAGGATGTTGTGTGCGTATATGTCGCTATCGGACAGAAGGCATCGACAATCGCCAAGCTGGTAAATACCTTAAAGCAGCATGATGCCATGGATTACACCATTATCGTATCCGCTACGGCATCCGACCCGGCACCTCTTCAGTACATAGCACCTTATTCGGGAACAGCTATGGCAGAGTATTTCATGCATGAGGGTAAGGACGTTCTTATCGTATATGATGACCTCAGCAAGCATGCGGTAGCTTACAGAGCACTGTCACTTTTGCTTGAGCGTTCACCGGGACGTGAGGCTTATCCGGGTGATGTATTCTACTTACACTCAAGACTTCTTGAGCGTTCGGCAAGACTCTCCGATGAGCAGGGCGGCGGTTCAATCACTGCACTTCCTATCATTGAGACTCAGGCGGGCGATGTATCTGCATACATTCCTACGAATGTTATTTCCATCACCGATGGACAGATATTCCTTGAGAGTGACCTCTTCTTCTCAGGTATGAGACCGGCGGTTAACGTAGGTCTTTCAGTATCCCGAGTTGGTGGTGCAGCCCAGACTAAGGCGATGAAGAAGGCAGCGGGAAGTATCCGTATCGACCTCGCACAGTTCAGGGAGATGGAGGTATTCACACAGTTCGCTTCTGACCTTGATAACGCGACTAAGGAGCAGTTACAGCACGGACATGCGCTCATGGAGCTGTTAAAGCAGCCTCTTTGCAGACCGCTCAGCACAGCGGAGCAGGTAATCACACTCTGCGCTGCCAACGGCAAGGTTATGCTTCCTCTTCCGCTTAAAAATGTAAAGGATTTTCAGATGAAGCTTCTTGAGCACATCAGGACAGACCGCCCGGAGATTATCACTCAGATAGAAAACGGCGGTAAGCTTGACGATGAGCTCAACAAGGCTATCGTTGAGGCTGCTAAGAGCTTCAGGGACGAATATATGGCTAAGGAGGGATAAGTCATGGCAAATGCTCGTGAAATTCAAAGCCGAATGAAAAGTATTCAGGACACCATGAAAATCACTAACGCTATGTACATGATATCCTCCACGAAGCTTCGCAAGGCAAAGAAGAGTCTTGAAGAGACGGAGCCTTACTTTAACGCTCTGCGTAACATGGTATCCCGTGTTGTAAGGCATCTGCCTGATGTCGAGAACCAGTATATGGATGTCAGACCGAATAAAGCACCGGAAGACCGTGTAAAGGGCTTCATCGTCGTTACGGCTGATAAAGGTCTTGCGGGAGCATACAACCACAATGTTCTTAAAAAGGCGATGGAAGAGATTGAGCAGTGCAAGAACTACAAGCTCTTCGTGGTTGGTGAGTTGGGAAGACAGTATTTTAAGAAGAAAAATATTCCGGTTGCGGAGCAGTTCCATTATACCGCACAGAATCCTTCACTTCACAGAGCCAGAATTATCTGTGAGGAGGTTGTAGAGCAGTTCAAGGAAGGAGAGCTTGATGAGGTATATGTTATCTATACATACATGAAATCAAGCATAACGACTGAGGTTGATATGATTAATCTTCTGCCTATAACGAGAGACATGGCTATGCAGCATGAGATGGAGAGACAGGGAGTATTCAACGAGGAGATAGAGCTTCAGCCATCCCCGAATGCTCTTCTTAACAATATTGTACCGGATGTAATCATGGGCTATATATACGGAGCACTTATGGAGTCCTTCTGCAGTGAGCAGAATGCCAGAATGAGTGCCATGCAGGTAGCTAATGACAGTGCAGCGGAGATGATTCGTAATCTGTCCATAGAGTATAACAGAGCCAGACAGTCGATGATTACCCAGGAGATAACAGAGGTAATCGCCGGTGCCAAGGCTCAGAAAAAGAAGAAAAAGGCCAGAAAGGAGGTCATGTAATAAATGAATACAAGTGTTGTTAATACAGGAAAGATTGTTCAGGTTATGGGACCTGTTGTCGACGTTGTATTTGAAAACGGCGACCTTCCATGCATAAAGGATGCCTTAGAGGTCACCTGTGAGGGAAAGAACCTTGTTATGGAGGTTGCACAGCACATAGGTGACAACACAGTCCGCTGTATCATGCTCGCAGCCAGCGAGGGTCTGTGCAGGGATATGGAAGTAAGGGCTACGGGAGCAGGTATCAAGGTTCCTGTCGGCAAGCAGACCTTGGGAAGATTGTTCAATGTATTAGGTGAAACTATAGATGGCGGTGAGTCACTTGATAACGGTGAGCACTGGGTAATTCACAGAGAGCCGCCTACGTTCGAGGAGCAGAGCCCGGTTGTTGAGATGCTCGAGACGGGTATCAAGGTTATCGACCTCTTAGCACCTTATGCTAAGGGTGGTAAGATTGGTCTCTTCGGAGGAGCCGGAGTTGGTAAGACGGTACTCATTCAGGAGCTTATCAGGAATATCGCCACAGAGCATGGCGGATATTCCATATTCACAGGAGTAGGAGAGCGTTCAAGAGAGGGTAATGACCTCTGGTCAGAAATGAAAGAATCAGGCGTACTTGAAAAGACTGCCTTGGTATTCGGTCAGATGAACGAACCACCTGGAGCGCGTATGAGAGTTGCTGAGACAGGACTTACAATGGCTGAGTATTTCCGTGATGAGGAACACCAGAACGTGCTTCTCTTCATCGATAATATTTTCCGTTTCGTACAGGCAGGTTCGGAGGTATCCGCACTTCTCGGACGTATGCCTTCAGCCGTAGGTTATCAGCCTACACTTGCAACAGAGGTAGGTGAGCTTCAGGAGAGAATCGCCTCCACAACGAAGGGTTCCGTTACATCCGTTCAGGCTGTATACGTTCCTGCCGATGACCTTACAGACCCGGCACCTGCGACTACATTCGCACATCTCGATGCGACTACGGTTCTTTCCCGTAAGATTGTTGAGCAGGGTATTTACCCGGCTGTTGACCCGCTTGAGTCAACCTCAAGAATCCTCGAGGCAGACGTTGTAGGTGAGGAGCATTACGAGGTAGCCCGTAAGGTTCAGGCTATGCTTCAGAAGTATAAGGAGTTACAGGATATCATCGCTATTCTTGGTATGGAGGAGCTTTCCGACGAGGATAAGATTACCGTATACCGTGCAAGAAAGATTCAGCGTTTCTTATCACAGCCATTCCATGTTGCCGAGAACTTCACCGGAGTTCCGGGTAAGTATGTTCCTGTTAAGGAGACAATCAGAGGCTTCAAGGCAATCATAGACGGTGATATGGATGAGTATCCGGAAGCTGCTTTCTTCAATGTCGGAACAATAGATGAAGCTGTTGAGAAGGCGAAAAAACTCATGGAACAGCAGTAAAGGAGGCGGGGTAAGATGAGCTCATTTTATCTTAAAATATTAGCCTCCAACAAGGTGTTCTTTTCCGGTAAGGCAGACATTCTTGTAGTTCCGGGCTTAGACGGCGAGATAGCAATCATGGCACATCACCAGAATATGGCGATTGCCACCACTATCGGCGACGTCCGTTTCAAGCCTGAGGGAAGTGACGAGTATATAGATGCTGTCGTAGGCATTGGCTTCGTATACATAGCCAACAATCGTGTGACCATGATTGTCGATACTGCCGAGCGTCCTGAGGACATCGATGAGGTTCGTGCTAAAGCCGCAATGGAGCGTGCACAGGAACAGCTCCGCCAGAAGCAGAGCATTCAGGAGTACCATGTATCGCAGGCTTCACTTGCAAGAGCGGTGTACCGCTACCGCAAGGTGGGGAAGCATGAGATAAACTAATACAACATAATAAATATATAAATTGCTGCCGTACAGAGGGTGAGACTCTTTGTCCGGCAGCTTTTTATTGGGTGCGCTTGTGCAGAGTGAGTTGAAATCAGGTAATGGCGCGGTAAAACACCGCCTTCTTGACAAAGTACTCCGTAAAGGGTATCATGTTTGTAGCATTTTTGAGGCGGCTTAGAGCCGCAGGAGTAAATTCTTATATTGAAAAGAGGACTTAAATATATGCCGATTAAAGGTAAGCAGGAGACACTTCCGATAGTTGCCATATGTTATGACTTCGATAAGACGCTTTCGCCTGATGATATGCAGGCGCAGGGTTTTATACAGTCGGTGGGCTATGATGTTGCGAAGTTCTGGGAAGAGACGGGAAGGCTTGCCAGAGAGAATGATATGGATTCCAATCTTGCGTACATGTATAAGATGGTGCAGGAGGCGGAGGGAAATCTTGATTTCAGCCATGCCGCGCTTGAGGAGTATGGTTCGAAGGTGAAGCTGTTTGACGGTGTTGACGGCTGGTTTGAGAGATTGAGGCAATATGGTCTTGAGCATGGTGTCAAGGTGGAGCATTATATTATCTCCTCAGGGCTTAAGGAGATGATAGAGGGCACGAAGATTGCCAAGGAGGGCGCATTCGAGCGCATATATGCCAGCAGCTTCTATTTTGATGGGAACGGAATTGTGAAGTGGCCGGCACAGGTGGTCAACTACACCAACAAGACGCAGTACCTTTTCAGAATATCCAAGGGAGTTCTCGATATCAATGACCCGGCGGTGAATGACTATTTTGCACCAGAGGATATCAGAATACCATTTAAAAATATGGTATATATAGGCGACAGCGACACGGACGTTCCGTGTATGAAGCTTGTCAATTCCAACGGGGGCTACTCCATCGGAGTGTACAACCCGGTAACGCAGGATAAAAATAAAGTATATAAGATGATACATGATAACAGAATAAGGTATTATGCAGCCGCGGACTACACCGAAGGTTCAGATATGGACAGGCTTTTAAAGAATGTTATAGATGTGGTTTCGGCGCAGGCGAGGTTAGATATGCTCCATGCCGCGGACGCGAAGCAGGCGGCGGAGAGAAGATGACAATACGGAATAAAAAGCGCAATAAACAGCCGATTGGCAGGCTGTATGTTTGGAATTAAAATCAGGGCTGGAACTTATGGAGACAAGAATTTTAAAAATAGATAAGTACAATGAAAATGAAGTTATAGAGGAAGCCGGGAAGATTCTAAAAAACGGCGGTCTCGTGGCATTCCCGACGGAGACGGTGTACGGACTTGGCGGTGATGCACTCAAGGAGGACGCGGCGCGTAAGATATACAGCGCCAAGGGACGCCCGAGTGACAATCCGCTGATTGTACACATTGCGGATATAGGCGCGCTTGATGAGCTTGCCTGCGATATACCTGACAGCGCGTATAAGCTGGCTGACGCATTCTGGCCGGGACCGCTCACGATGATTTTTAAGAAGAAGGATATTGTTCCTTATGGCACAACAGGAGGGCTTGACACCGTCGCGGTAAGAATGCCGAGCCACCCGGTTGCGGCGAAGCTCATAAGGGATTCCGGCGTGTATATAGCCGCGCCGAGCGCGAATCTCTCAGGGCGCCCGAGTCCGACGAGGGCGGAGCATGTCATTGAAGACATGGACGGAAGGATTGACATGATAATTGACGGCGGAGCCATAGAGATAGGAATAGAGTCGACTATCGTGGATATGACCTCCGAGGTACCGATGATACTAAGACCCGGCTATGTGACTGCCGACATGATAAAAGGGGCTCTCGGAGATGTATGCTTTGACCCGACAGTGCTTGCACACTCCACGGTTCAGGGCAGACCTAAAGCACCGGGCATGAAGTACAGACATTACGCTCCCAAAGCCGAACTGACGATTTTTGAGGGGGACAATGATAAGGTTGTCGACAGGATAAACGGGCTCGCACGGGAGAACGCACAGAAGGGTCTCAAGGTGGGAATACTTGCCAGCACCGAGAATGAGCACAGATACACTTCGGGTGAGGTTGTCGTAGTTGGAAGCCGTGCCGATGAACATGAGGTGGCAGCTCATCTTTTTGACGTACTCAGACATTTTGACCATATAGATGTGGATATAATATTGTCGGAGGGTTTTGCGGAGAACAGCTTCGGACAGGCAGTTATGAACAGGCTTATAAAGGCGGCAGGGCACCATATTGAAAACGTGGAATAAAATAAGGAGCAGTGGACATCATGGTTCACTTTTTGCATGAAAAAATATAATCGAATTGTTTTTGTCAGCATGAATAATACCTGTATGGGACCTATGGCTGAGCTTCTGATGAAGCGCATTACGGTTCATAAGGATATCGAGATTATTTCGAGAGGGCTTATAGTGCTCTTTCCCGAGCCGGTCAATCCCAAGGCTATTGCGGTTATGAGACAGAAGGGGATTATTCTCGATAACAGAACCGCTGTACCCCTTACTGAGGAGGACATACCGGAGGGGACACTTATACTTGCCATCGGCAATAAGGAAAAGGAGATGGTCATAGAGACCTATGCTCCGGATGATCTGTTCACCGTATCGGAGTTTGCCGGAGAGGCGGGAGAGATACCTGACCCTTACGGAAAAGAGATGGACGCATATATAGAGTGCTGTAATTCACTGATAGAATGGCTCAATAAAGTAGATAATAAGCTTACCATGCTTGAAAATGAGGAATTGCAGGAACAATAATATTGTTTATTAAGTTATGACAGAAAAAAATATAAGCATGATAAAAAAATACTGACATGCTTAGGAAAAGAGGAAAAAGATGATAGCAATCGGTTGTGACCAGGGCGGATTTGCACTAAAGCAGGAGATTATGGCATACCTTGACAAGAAAGGATATGAATACAAGGATTTTGGAAGCTACAGTGAGGCGAGCGTCGACTATCCTGAATATGCAAAGAAGGTATGTGCGGCAATAAATGAGGGAAGCTGCGACAGAGGAATTCTCATCTGCGGAACAGGAATAGGAATATCAATAGCTGCAAACAAGATAAAGGGAATACGCGCTGCACTCTGCACGGACTGCTTTATGGCAGAGGCTACAAGACAGCATAATGATGCCAATGTGCTCGCACTTGGCGGAAGAGTAATTGGACCGGGACTTGCGGTTAAGATTACAGAGACATTTTTAACCACGGAATTTTCCAATGAGGAAAGACACATAAGGCGTATCAATATGCTGGAAAATTAATGGCGGGTAATTGCAGAGCTGAGTGTTATGATACCGGTAATTGTACAATTATCTTCTAATAATAAGAAATGGGAGGACATTTTATGGGCAAGGTAGTGATTATGGATCATCCGTTGATTCAGCACAAGATTGGGATTCTCAGAAGAAAGGAGACGGGTTCTAAGGATTTTCGTACTCTTATAAGCGAGATAGCGATGCTCATGTGCTATGAGGCCACGAGGGATTTAAAGCTCAAGGATGTGGAGATTGAGACGCCGATATGCAGGACGACGGTGAAGGAGCTTGCGGGAAAGAAGCTTGCTGTTGTTCCTATTTTAAGGGCAGGACTGGGAATGGTTGACGGAATGTTGGCCATGATACCGGCAGCCAAGGTAGGACATATCGGCCTTTACAGAAATGAGGAGACCTTAGAGCCTGTTGAGTATTATTGCAAGCTTCCGCAGGACTGTGCGGAGAGAGAGGTATTTGTCGTTGACCCTATGCTCGCAACGGGAGGTTCGTCGTCGGCAGCCATTACAATGCTCAAGCAGAAAGGCATCAAAAATATCCGTTTTATGTGCATTATAGCGGCACCTGAGGGAATTGAGAGAATGAAGAAAGAGCATCCGGACGTAGATATGTATATCGGAACCTGCGATGAGAAGCTCAACGAGCATGGCTATATTATTCCGGGACTTGGGGATGCAGGCGACAGAATATTCGGAACTAAATAGATTTCACAGATGCCCCGGTAAGGATATGGTACGTTATACACCCATACATTAAATCAGCATGTTACGAATCAGGCATTATGGAAACGTATGTGAAAAAAAGAAAGAGCGCTATATGCCACTCCGATTATTTCAGAGTGACACATAGCGCTCTATCATATTGGTATAACCATGAAATTCACCATTGTCGATGCAGCGTATCAGCCTGTCTGTGGAACAGAGAGCTTCGCATATCGTGTCTGTGTCGATGAGGGAGCTCCTGAGAGCTTCGGCGAGCTCGTCGAGATCGACGACGGAATATCTGTTATCACGGTGGACAATGATATCCGCCAGCAGATCGGTGAATATATAAGTATCGTTCTCGGCAGAATAATCTGTGTGGATAATATCGCAGTAGTAGTGCAGAAATCTTCCAAAGGCATCGTGAATACGGGAAATCTTACAGCCCTTGTTGATAAGGTAGAGCGATATGCCGCCGGCTATGTCATGGCGCGGCTTTAATGTGGTCCAGCGCGTGATGAGCATGGAGTCATCTCGGTATAAAAGAACGTCGTCCTTGAGCTCTACCAGCTCGGAAGGAATGAATCTCTTTCGGAAAATAATGGGTCTCTTCATGGGAATACCTCCATAGGTGGGTTCTGTTACAACAAATATACCAAAATTATACAATTAATTCAATAATTTACAGAAATTAATTGTGCCATACGTCAGCATTTTTCGAATTTGTGTCCGACACTCACTATTTATTAATATTTAATGGACTTTCATACAAAAAAATAGTATAATTTGTATCAGTAAGCTTTGCAAAGATGGAGGAGAACAATGGCGGATAAGAAGCATAATGCATATAAAAATCTTGCTCTTATTTCCCAGCTTGGGATTAATGTCATGGTTCCGACATTTTTATGCTTGTTTATTGGTATATGGATTGGAAAATTCATAGGAACATGGGTGGTTATTCCACTGCTTTTTTTAGGAATGGCAGCAGGAATGAGAAACTGCTATCTCATGGCAAAGAAGGCATCGGGGGATACGCAGCCGCGCAGACACCCGTCGGATGCCGTGACAGGGAGCAACGAAGATGACAGACACAACGAAAAAGACCATTAGTGAGGTATTGATTGGTATGGCGGCATATCTTGTCATAGCATCAGTATTCGTTCTTATTTTTACCAAAGACAAGCTCAAGGGCGAGGGAGGATTGCTGCTTGGAGGCGCAGCCGGAGTGCTCATGCTGTTTTCAATGAAGCATACCATATATAAGGCTATGCACATGCAGAAGGGACATTCGGCGTTTCTTGCATTTTCCTCAGTGGGGAGGATGTTGGCGGCTGTGGTTCTTTTGGGAGCAGTGGGATATTTTGGCTGGCTGAACCTTATAACCACGTTTGCAGGTTTTTTCGGCTTGAAGCTTGCGGCCTATGCCCAGCCTTTGACTCACAGGCTTATGGAAAAAGCAACTAAAAAAAAGCAAGGAGGTTGATAACGTGTCAGGACAATTCCCGGGTATGATATTGGCGGACGCTGATTTCATGATTCATGGTGTGTTTAGATACACGCTGTTTGGGCAGGAGTTGTATATTACGACAACCCATGTGGCAATGTTTATCGTGACGATAATTATACTTATTATCATGATATGCGCTCATCATACGATGAAACACGCAAAACAGATTCCGGGTACATTCCAGAATATCATAGAGATGTATGTTCAGACCATAGACAATATGGTTGCGTCTATTATGGGCAGGAACGCGAGACGCTTTGTGAATTACATCTGTGCGATATTCATGTTTATACTGTTCTGCAATTTGTCGGGTCTTTTAGGTCTTAGACCGCCGACGGCAGATTACGGTGTTACATTACCACTGGGCCTTATTACCTTTGCACTTGTGCAGGGGTGTGGTATTGCCAAGAATAAGGGAAAGCATTTTACGAACCTTTTCCAGCCGGTTCCGCTTCTTTTCCCTATTAACCTGATAGGAGAGTTTGCAGTCCCGCTTTCATTATCTCTCCGTCTTTTTGGTAACATTATGTCAGGTACTGTTATGATGGGACTGATTTACGGATTGCTGCCGATATTCCTTAAGCTGGGACTTCCGGCTGCACTTCATGTTTATTTTGATGTGTTCTCGGGCGCAATTCAGACGTATGTATTCTGTATGCTTACGATGGTATATATCAACGATAAGATCGCAGATGAATAAGTTGAATCTAAAAAACAATATAATTTCATTTTCAGGAGGAATTAAAAATGATTGATGGAAGAGCATTAGTATTAGCATGTTCAGCAGTAGGTGCAGGTATTGCAATGATAGCCGGCGTCGGACCTGGTATAGGACAGGGTATCGCAGCAGGCCACGCAGCAGCAGCGGTAGGCCGTAATCCGGGCGCTAAGTCAGATATCACATCTACCATGCTTCTTGGACAGGCTGTAGCCGAGACAACAGGTCTTTACGGATTTGCGGTAGCGATTATTCTCTTATTTGCCAACCCGCTTATCGGAAAGCTTTGATTTTTAAAGGGTTAAGCTAACGAGAATAATAGGCGAAGGGAGGCAAGACCTTGGAAAGAATGTTCAACCTAGATCCCCAGCTTATCCAGGATGTGGTTATAACGGCAGTTAACATCTTTATTCTCTTTCTGGCAGGCTCATATCTGATGTTCAATCCGGTGAGAAATTTCCTTAACAAGCGTAAGGAAGGCATCGCCGGCGATATCGAGAAGGCTAAGGCTGACGCGGCTGACGCGGAGGCTATGAAGGCTGAGTATGAGGCTAAGCTGAAAGAGGTGGATAAGGAAGTGGAGGCTATTCTTGCAGATGCGAGAAAGCGTGCACTTGCGAGAGAGGAACAGATTATAGAAGAGGCTAAGACCGAGGCTGCCCATATTATCGAGAGAGCACACAACGAGGTTCTCTTAGAGAAGAAGGGTGCAGCCGATGATATGAAGAAGGAAATGGTAGCTCTTGCATCGGCTCTTGCCGGCAAGGTGGTATCTGCTTCAATTGACACAGACATTCAGGCGTCATTGGTTGACGAGACGCTTCGTGAAATGGGTGATGATACATGGCAAAATTAGCAGCATCAGCGTACGGACAGGCTCTTTATGAGCTCGCCATCGAGAGCGGCAGTGCTGCCGGATATCTTGATGAGGTACAGATTGTTTTGGAGGCGTTTAAGGAGAACGGAGAACTTGCGGATTTCCTGAACAACCCGAAAATAAGTAAAACCGACAAGGTAAAGACTATGGAAAACATCTTTGAGCCACGCGTGAGAAAGGATATCACGGGGCTTATCGTTCTTGCGGTCGAGAAAGACAGGCAGAACGATATTCAGGGAATACTCGAGTACTTTATCGCAGCCGTAAAGGACTACCTCAAAATAGGCATAGTGAATGTGGCGGCTCCGATGGAGCTGTCGGACGGGCAGAAGGCGGCGGTTGAGAAGAGAATCCTTGACACCACAGGCTTTAAGAAGCTTGAGATGGACTATTCCGTAGACAAGAGCCTCATTGGAGGCATGGTCATCCGCATTGGGGACAGAGTTGTGGATACCAGTATTAAGACAAAGCTTGCACAGCTTACGAAGAAGCTCAATAACATTCAGCTCTCGTAGTATGGCAGGCAGTACGAAGATTATAAGAAGGAAGGTGCAAGAGCCTTATGAATTTAAGACCAGAAGAAATCAGTTCAGTCATTAAGGAACAGATTAAGCAGTACAAGTCTGAGCTTGAGGTGTCTGATGTCGGAACCGTAATCCAGGTAGCGGACGGTATTGCCCGTGTTCATGGTCTGGCAAAAGCCATGCAGGGCGAGCTTTTGGAGTTCCCGGGGGATGTGTACGGCATGGTTCTCAACCTTGAGGAGGACAATGTAGGTGTAGTTCTTCTCGGTGACAGTAAGAGCATAAGCGAGGGCGATACGGTCAAGACAACCGGACGAGTTGTTGAGGTTCCTGTCGGAGATGCGATGCTCGGACGAGTAGTCAATGCACTTGGACAGCCTATCGATGGAAAGGGACCTATCCAGACAGACAAATATAGAAAGATCGAGAGAGTTGCATCGGGAGTTATCGCAAGAAAGTCTGTTGACACACCGCTCCAGACAGGTATCAAGGCTATCGATGCCATGGTGCCTATCGGAAGAGGCCAGCGAGAGCTCATCATCGGTGACCGTCAGACAGGTAAGACCGCGATCGCAATCGATACGATTATCAACCAGAAGGGACAGGGTGTTTACTGTATTTATGTAGCTATAGGGCAGAAGGCATCAACTGTTGCCAACATTGTTAAGACACTTGAGGAGTACGGTGCCATGGATTATACGACAATCGTTGCGTCCACAGCCAGTGAGCTTGCTCCTTTACAGTATATTGCTCCATATTCGGGCTGCGCCATCGGTGAGGAGTGGATGGAGGCAGGCAAGGACGTGCTCGTGGTTTACGATGACCTCAGTAAGCATGCTGCCGCATACCGTACACTTTCGCTTCTCTTAAAGAGAGCGCCGGGACGTGAGGCTTATCCGGGTGATGTATTCTATCTCCACTCAAGACTTCTTGAGCGTGCGGCGAGACTTTCGGATGAGCTTGGCGGAGGTTCACTTACAGCCCTGCCTATCATAGAGACACAGGCAGGAGATGTTTCTGCATATATTCCTACCAATGTTATTTCCATAACAGATGGTCAGATATACCTTGAGACAGAGATGTTCAACTCGGGCTTCCGTCCTGCCATCAATGCAGGTCTGTCAGTATCACGAGTTGGCGGTGCCGCACAGATTAAGGCTATCAAGAAGATAGCAGCCCCTATCAGAACAGAGCTTGCACAGTACAGAGAGCTCGCAGCGTTCTCACAGTTCGGTTCAGAGCTTGACGCTGACACGAAGGAGAAGCTTGCACAGGGCGAGAGAATTAAGGAAGTATTGAAGCAGCCGCAGTATAAGCCGATGCCCGTTGAGTATCAGGTTATCATCATCTATGCGGTTACTAAGAAATTCTTAATTGACATACCGACAGAAGCTATCGGAAGATTTGAGACAGAGCTGTTTGCCTTTATCGATACGAAGTATCCACAGATACCTCAGAGCATAAAGGATACAAAGGTTATGTCCGAGGAAACTGAGAAAGAACTTGTCAGCGCCATTAACGAGTTCAAGAAGCAGTTCCGATAAGATAGGAGGTTATCGGTATGGCATCAATGAGAGATATAAAGAGGCGTAAGGAGAGCATTCAGAGCACAGGTCAGATTACCAAGGCTATGAAGCTTGTCGCTACGGTTAAGCTCCAGAAGGCGAGAAGCAGAGCGGAGAATTCCAAACCGTATTTTGATGCTATGTATAAGGCCGTTACGACCATGATTGCAAGAAGCGGTTCGATTAACCACAGATTTCTTAACAATTCCGGCGAAGGAAAGAAAGCTGTCATCTTAATCACCTCCAACAGAGGTCTTGCAGGCGGTTACAACACCAATGTAATCAAGCAGGTTACTTCCTGCGGCATTGCAAAGGAAGATATGCTTGTATACACCATAGGCCGTAAGGGCAAGGATTATCTTGCAAGAAGAGGCTATGACATCAAGGCTGATTATTCAGATGTAATTAACGAGCCGATGTACAGAGATGCCATGGATATAGCGCAGGCTGTGCTTGACGCGTACACAAGCGGCGAGGTCAGCGAAATCTACCTTGCCTACACCTGCTTTATGAACACGGTGAGTCAGGTTCCCGTATTTATAAAGCTGCTTCCTATCAGTGCTGATGACATACAGTTAAAGGACAGTGAGAAGGAGGAGCTTGCCGACGGTTCGGTCATGGAGTACGAGCCTGAGGAGCAGGAGGCGCTCGATATCATCATTCCTAAGTATGTCAGCAGCCTTATATACGGTGCGCTTGTGGAGTCCGTTGCGAGCGAGAACGGCGCGCGTATGACAGCCATGGACAATGCGACAAGCAATGCTGATGAGATGATTGACGACTTATCCCTCATGTATAACAGAGCACGACAGGGCTCTATCACACAGGAGCTTACCGAGATTATAGCGGGAGCGAATGCGATAAGTTAAAATAATTAGTTTAGCATAGCTGAACTATTGCGTAGCGGATTGTGAATAACCGCTTGCTTAAAATAATTTTAGAAGGAGAGACACAATGGCCGAGAAAAACAAGGGTAAGATTACCCAGGTTATCAGTGCGGTTCTTGATATCAAGTTTCCTGATGGAAAGCTTCCTGATATCTTAAATGCTATCACAATAGACCGCGGCAATGGCGAGACACTTACCGCAGAAGTATCACAGCATCTTGGCGATGATACTGTAAGATGTATAGCCATGGGCTCGACTGATGGTCTGATAAGAGGAATGGAGGCAGTCGATACAGGCGCTCCTATAAGTGTTCCGGTTGGTGAGAATACACTCGGAAGAATTTTTAACGTCCTAGGTGAGGCTATCGACAACAAGCCTGCACCGGAGGGCGTCGAATATATGCCTATTCACAGAAAGGCGCCTACCTTCGAGGAACAGTCCACGCAGACTGAGATTCTTGAGACAGGTATCAAGGTCGTTGACCTTCTCTGCCCATACCAGAAGGGTGGTAAGATCGGTCTGTTCGGCGGTGCCGGAGTTGGTAAGACGGTTCTTATTCAGGAGCTTATCCGTAACATTGCGACAGAGCACGGCGGATACTCCGTATTCACAGGAGTTGGTGAGCGTACCAGAGAGGGAAATGACCTCTACCATGAGATGACGGAGTCGGGCGTTATCAACAAGACTACCATGGTATTTGGTCAGATGAACGAACCGCCAGGAGCCAGAATGAGAGTAGGACTTACAGGACTTACAATGGCTGAGCATTTCCGTGACCAGGGTGGTAAGGATGTCCTTCTCTTCATTGATAACATTTTCCGTTTTACACAGGCAGGTTCAGAGGTGTCCGCACTTCTTGGACGTATGCCTTCAGCCGTAGGTTACCAGCCTACGCTTCAGACAGAGATGGGCGCTCTTCAGGAGCGTATCACATCCACCAAGAACGGTTCCATCACCTCCGTTCAGGCTGTATATGTGCCTGCGGACGACCTTACGGATCCGGCTCCTGCGAACACATTCGCACATCTTGATGCGACCACGGTTCTTTCAAGAAGTATCGTTGAGCTTGGTATCTACCCTGCCGTTGACCCTCTTGAGTCAACATCCAGAATTCTTGACCCGCGTATCGTAGGTGAGGAACACTACAAGGTAGCAAGAGCAGTTCAGGAGATTCTTCAGAGATATAAGGAGCTTCAGGATATCATAGCCATTCTTGGTATGGACGAGCTTTCCGAGAACGATAAGCTTGTTGTTGCAAGAGCAAGAAAGGTACAGAGATTTCTTTCACAGCCGTTCTTCGTTGCGGGACAGTTCACAGGACTTGAGGGACGTTATGTTCCTGTTGCTGATACCATCCAGGGCTTTAAGGAGATTCTTGAAGGAAAGTATGACGACATTCCGGAGAGCTACTTCTTAAATTGCGGCGGTATCGAGGACGTGCTTGCCAAGGTTAACAAATAACCTGACGGGAGTTGATTAGATGGCAGACAAATTATTTGAACTTAAAATAATAACGCCTGACAGAACCTTCTATGCCGGGGACAGCAGCATGGTTGAGCTGAACACGACGGAGGGACAGGTCGGTATATACGCTGACCACGCCCCTACAGCCATGATACTCTCACCGGGCGTGGCACATATCCACGACGCTGAAGGCAATGTGAAGGCGGCAGCCCTTCATTCCGGATTCATTGAGATAGGAAAGAAGAGCGTTATGGTGCTCGCTGAGATAGCCGAGTGGCCGGACGAGATAGACATTAACCGTGCCAACGAGGCGAAAATCAGAGCCGAGCGCAGATTATCCTCCCACGAGGGCGAGATAGATATGGCGAGAGCCGAGTACGCGCTGAAGAGAGCGCTTACCAGAATAGAACTCAAGGGCTAGTAACCCTAAGCTATATGGGTGTAAAAGACCGCGAACCGCATGATGGTGTGGTTGGCGGTCTTTTTGTATGTCAATTTGCAATAATATGTACTTATATTATTTGGAAAATAATATATTGCTTGACAAATAATGCTAAATAATATAATATGTTATTGTAAATATTATTTCAAAAATAATATTGCAAAATACAATTTGCAAAGTAACGACAATTATATTTTGAAAGGGAGGATACACTATGGCAACCATAAAATTAGAACATCACAAAAAGGTTGACGAAGCATTAAACTTGAGGGAAGGCAAGGGCTTTGAGGAGGACTTACAGGCGCTTTTGACGGCGGAGAATGCCGAGGAAGGCGACAATATCATCATTGCGTTGGTCGATTTGGACAATTTCGCAAGGGTTAATAGTGATTTTAACCGTGATGAGGGAGACAGGGTTATAATCGAGACGGGAAATCATCTCAAGAATTATCTTGGTGAAAACGGAACACTTTATCGAGTGGGTGGAGATGAATTTGGCTTTATTTTTAAGGGGCAGATGGAGAAAGAGGACATTTTTCTGCTGATGGAGGACATGAGGAAGAATTATGATGTGAAGCTTCCCGATGGAACGGCGATGACCATTTCAATAGGCATCGCGACGGCATTTGAGAATGCATCGCGCTATCAGGAGCTTGTCAGAATGGCGGACAGCGCCATGTTCAGGGCAAAATACAACGGTAGAAACAAAGTCGCTCTTGCGAAGGAAGAGAAAATGGTTCCAAAGACATCACATTACACGCAGGACCAGCTAAAGAGGCTCAACCTTCTTTCTAAAAGGGAGGGCATAGGAGAGGCGATACTTTTGAGGGAAGCTATGGATATGCTGCTCAAAAAGTATGACGTCTGATTAACCGGCTGGATGGGACAGGGGTCAAAAGGGACAGGAGCTTGACTCATGTTCCCTTTTTCTCCTGTCCCATTTTTGCCTACTATGGGTAGATGTCAACTAAATAATATAGTAATATAATTAGATAGAGATAGTTTGTGCAGATTAATATTCGTGGCAGCTTTATGACACTACCATTTTATATGAGGAGGTTATAGAGTGGTTGAAGGAAAAGGGATATAAAATGTATTAAGTATTTAGAAAACAAATGCGGAGACAGGGTATGCCGCTTAGACATATTAGTTGTGGACTTGCTGCATTATGCTTTAAAGTGGTTCATTAATTTTATAAATTAATTTGCCAGCTTATGGTAGTTGACAAAAGTTGGTGTATTTGATATATTGTACTCAATGGATAAACATATGTTCGACATGAACCGGACTGCTTTACCACTTTGTACATGGTACAATGGTTCATTTCAGGTGCGGTTTCAAGCATGGCTTAGGGAGGAATTATATGAATACACGAAAAATATTATATCCGATTAAGTATTGCATTAGCTTCTTTTTTTTATATCTGTTTTTGTATTTTGCAGATTATTTTGAGCCGGTAATATCGCAAAGATTGATAGACAGTGTTGGAAATCTTGAGGTGGTTGGAAGGCTTATCCTTATATGGGTAGTGCTTTTTATCTTGAAGCGCGTACTGCAGGTTGCACAGAATATAACGGTGAACAATTATAAGGCAGAGGTGACGAGATTAAGGCAGAGAAGAATCACGGAGATTGTATTTGGTATTAAAGAGGACGTGTTCAGGGAGCTGGATACAGTCGATGTTGTGTCAAGACAGCTTGATGACGGCATGGTTTTGGACGGAGTATATGCGAATGATGTCATTGAGACGTTGATGTCTGCCATATTATTTGTGGTTGTCTTTATAAGACTGTGCGTGTTAAATATTCCTATGGCGGTATTTATCGTGGCTATGATAGCCCTTAATGGTATCTTGGAGTATGTATTTCCGTTAAAGGATGCCTATAAGAATAGAAACAAGAGCTTAGCTGGGCTTCGGGCAGTGCTGTCGGATGTGTATGCCAACAGAAGGGTTGTGAAAATGCACACGGCAGAGCAATGTGAGGCGGAGCGGATAGGCGCTAAGGTGGCTGAGTTTGCAGAGGCGGACAGGAGGAAGCAGCTTCTTAACGGCTACCGCAAGGTTAAGAGTACATTTATAAATGACATAGGTGTACTGCTGATTATAAGTGTTGGCGTGGTAGCAGTCACAAGGGGACGCTATTCGATAGGTACAATCACCATGATGCTGCTGTACTATGAGAAAATGCGAAGTGCTGCCGTTCCGATACTCAATGTTGCCCCGCTGCTCAAGTATGTGAAGGCAGCCACAGAGCGTATTAATGAGGTTACGCAGCTTGAGAAGGAGAAGGTTGATGGGAACATTGCTTTTGAGAGAATTGAAAGACTGGACTGGAAGAAGCTGTCCTATTCGTATGCCAATGGAAAGGAGATAGGATATGCCGATATCTCAATCAAGGGCGGGGAATGTATCGGAATAGTTGGTCACAGCGGTGCAGGCAAATCAACGCTTATCTCCGTGCTCACATCCATGTATGAGAATTATAAGGGCGCCATATATGTCAACGGCGCTGAACTCAGAGATATCGATAAGTCATGGTACAGGTCAAGAATTGCGTATGTCGACCAGGGAACGAGCCTTTTTGACCGTTCGATAATGGACAATGTGAGGTACGCAATGAAGGATGACACGTCGGATATAGGAGATATCGCGGAGCGTATCAATATAAGCGGAGAGATACTTGGCAGAATGACATCCAACGGCTTGTCGGGAGGGGAGAAGCAGAGGATAGTGATTCTTAGAGAAATGCTAAAAAATGCGGATGTGATTATTCTTGATGAGTTTTCCAGCGCGCTTGATGACGTGAACCAGCTTGAAGCCATGAAGCTTGTGAAGCAGCTATACAAGGACAAAATCATCATTATGATAACACATGACAAGGAGCTTCTTGTAAACTGTGACAGGGTCTACGAGATGAATTAAAATGACGGAGTAATTTACATTATTTATTATTAAAAGCTTGTAGAAGGGTACAGCCGTTTGGTAAATAGCATGAAACATAACAATGTATGTCTCAATGAAACAGTGGGAAATTTAATTAAAGACGAACGAATAAGACAAAAGGTGAAGCTTACGGAATTATGTGCAGGTCTTATGTCGGAGGGAAATCTTTGCCGCATTGAGAGTGGAAAAAGGGAGACAGATGCCTCGACAATAAAGAGGATCACTGACCGTCTGGGTATGGCATATGAGGAACAGGGGGCATATATATTTTACGATGATTATGAGGAATGGCAAAAAAGGTGGGAGATAATATACGCTATTGAGACCAAAAATATAAGTCAAGCTGCAAGCTTTATTGAACAATACATAAGCTTGTACTCTGGAAATAATGTGAGGCTACAGACAGATGAGTGGCTTGGTGCAATACATGACATGTGCAATAAATATGGTGTCTGGGAGTATACTACGAATAACTATGTGCCTTTATAAAAAAAGGGCATAATTATACAATCATAATATTGATAAAGAAAGGGGAATGTTAAATGAAAATGAAGTCAGCGTATATGGCAGGCATGTTACTGATAACAGCCGTGGCGCTGTCAGGCTGCAAGACGGAGGGAGCTTCTAAGAATCATGAGAATACTGTGACAACTACTTTGGAAAGCCAAGAAAATGTTACGGAAAATACCGCTGAAAATAAAAAGAGTGATGCGGCAAATCAGGTGATGGAGGCGCTGCAGACATCAGTGTACAATGTCGCTCCCAAAACGGAGCCGGTGCTTGACAGAGACTATGCACAGGGAGTGGTTGCTGATGAGAATAGTTTCAGCGTCTGGAATCTGACACCCGGCAAACTGGACAGTATAAAGCGCAAGTATGGGGAGGGCGGCTGGGCGGCTGACCACCAGTTTGTGCCTGTCGAGGTCATTGACGGAGCAGCAAAGGAGTGTGCACTGCGCGATGAGGACGGGCTGTATATTATCTCGTCGGGAAACGGATTCATAGTGTGGAAAGATGGAAAGGGTATAAAACTGGAGAGCAATAAGCTTGGCAGCGACATTGTGGCACTTAATCTGTATTTTGCCGATATTGTGGGGAATGGTGCAAAACAGCTTGTTGTGGAGGATAATCAGCCTTATGAGACCGGGACGGGTATAGGATATCTGTCATATACCTGGGTGATTGACATTGAAAATATGCAGAGCATTGAGATGGAGACGGACGATGGGTATTTTCTGGCAGAGCTGAAAAAGCAGACTCAGGCAGATTTGGACAACAATGGTTACGTTGAAGGATATGGATACTATTTGTCGGATAATTTTTCTAACCAGTATAAATTTATCGAGAGTTCAGATGAAACTTCCGATGAAGAATATATTTTCTACCATGAGATATATGTGCTGGGGGCAAAGGGAGCGAGGCCGCAGTCCTTTGACGCAGTTGACAGAAAGGCGGTTGTAAGAACTTATTACAGGTATGATAAGGACAAAAATCAGCTTGTCGTGGGAGATGTGAGGACAGAATAGAGAGAATGTTCTAAGGACTCTGATATATTAGATTGAACGGAGAATTGCGCGGGATTGAGAGCGCGGTTCTCCGTTTTTTTTGAATAAAAAACCAAATTAGGCATCATAATTTATATGTTATTTATCGGGCGGGAAGCCCCGAACATGATTTTTGACGGCGAGTGTCAAATTGTTTTGAAAGGTGTATTATTATATAAGGAGTGGTGTCAGATGAAAAGAGCATTATATGTAATTGTTGTACTGTGGGGTGCGATGACAGGAATATACATGGCAAATGTGGGAAAGACGCAGATGGTATCAATGAGCTCGGCGTTTACTGACAGTATCCCGGGGCGGGAGTGGTGCGGGCTCGACACCTGCGTGGAGGGCTACGGAAAATTCGGTGTGTGTTACCTGAGCGATGAGGAAAAGGAACGTCTTGTGAAAAATGTGGCGGCAGCGCTTGGAATAACCTCGCCGTGCACGATAACAACGGAGCAGGAGAGACGCGGTGTGTGGGACGGTGAAGTGGGCAGCGACGCGGTGGACATAAACACAGTTATCCTGACCAAGGACAGCGTGAACGGAAGTGTCACCATAAAATCAATCACGCAGGAGCGTCAGGACGAAGCCGGAACAGGCACCTCGGCAATCAATGCGGAGCAGTATGTGTATGTGAGCATAAAGGTAAACAACAATATCGACTGCGCCAACTCATACAGACAGCTTGTTGAGGGAATGTTTGACGCGATGGGAATACAGGGAAACGTGAACATGAATCTTGTGGGGACTCTCGAGGGCGCATTAAACAGCGACGAGAAAAACGAGCTTGCAGACAGCCTGCTGAAAAAGCTCGACGCTGAGGTGGTGGCAGAAAACAGGGATAACGAAATGTTCACAATCTACGCCTACGCCAAGGGCGCGGGTTCCTACATCACCATCGGCGGCAGCAAAATAAACATGAATATCGCGATTGGATACGACGAGGAGCAGGACGCGACCAAGGTGTATCTCGCGTCGCCGGTGAACAGCCTCGATTACTGAGGAAATGCCAATGTTAAAATTTGAAGATGTTGAGGGGCAAATAGGCTGGGTGGGCTTGAATGTATAATGGGGTATGCATAAATCATACCCCATTATACATAGCAAAGTGTTTTGAGCCTATTTGCCCGTAAGACATTATCGTAAGAAATATGAATTAACAAAATATTAATACTATTTTTAAGATGTTTGTGATAAGATTATACGGTATGCACATGGAGTAAGCGGGTATTGTGTTTAGGGCGATAAGGTGGCTGTGTTTGCATAATAAAACAACCTTCATTCTAAACATCATAATATTCAATTACGCAATAAATTTGAAGTTATATTATTTATAAGTAAAGCGAATTGGAAGGTCAAAACATGCTATAGAACTGAATATGTATAACACGTTATACATTCACACATTATATGTTAATGTTTTGCCTCAATGCTTATAGAAAGGACCCCACATTGAAGAATTTTAAATATAAGGTAATCATATCCATTCTGGTCTTTGTCGCCGTTGCGGTGGTCACGATCGTGCTCACGAGGGCTACCGAGGACGTACATTCAGGTAAGGAGGCAATGGGTACGGCAACGCTTCCGGCAGTGTATATGATAAGTGAGGAGGGGCAGGAGTTTAATCTGCTGCATGGCTATGTCTCGAATATCGATGAGAGCATGCTGCACGAGTGCATTACACCGCTTCCCGAGGGAAGAAAGCTAAAGATAGGCATCGGAACCTACGGGCAGAATATAACAGGGGTATCGTATGAGATAAGAAGCCTTGACGGCTCGGAGTACATAGAGAATACACAGGTGACGGACTATCAGTTAGTTTCCGCCGGCGAGAGCGGAGATTCAGACGAGGCGGGCATCACTGGCAGCATGGGCGGGCGCGTTGAGGCTGTGCTTAATATCAAAAATCTGCTCGAGGCTGATACCGAGTATATGATGAAGATTAATGTAAAAACGGAGAAGCTGACGGCATCGTACTATACGAGGATTATTCTCGGGGACGGCTTGTATCTCGATGATAAGCTCGCGTATGTGCTGCATTTTTCCGGGGTAACATACGATTCCGAGGCTATAAAGGAGATTATTCCCAAGCTTGAGCCGAATTCATCCGGCGATAATACGAACCTTGGACATGTGAATATCCATTCTAAGCTCTCACAGGTTGGCTGGGGAGCGCTTGAACCGGAATATTACGGAAAAATATGGCCGCAGGTTGTTGAGATACAGGGGAATACCGCTGATATACGGCTTGACTATCAGGTCAGCACTCCGGCGGCAAGGGGCATAGATGTGTACGACGTGAAGGAGTTTTTCAGGATAAGGCGCGCGGACGCGGACACAACATATGTGCTCGGCTACGACAGGTATGTTGACCAGATATTTGACGGACTCGAGGATTTGAATGATTCCGGAAGAATTTATCTGGGAATTACATCAGGGCTTGAGACACTGCAGATGAAAAGCGACAGCAGCGGTAAGGTGACATGCTTTGTCAGAAGGGGCGAGCTGTGGAGCTACAGCTCCAAGACAAATCAGTTTGTACAGATATTTACCTTTGTGGACGACGACTCGAAGTACGACACAGCGAGGGAGTCCTATGATAATCATGGGATTAAGGTGCTTTCCGTCGACACTGGCGGAAATGTCAGCTTCGTTGTGTACGGCTATATGAATCGTGGAAGCCATGAGGGGGAGATGGGAGTCTCCGTGTGTCGCTATGACGCGGAGAAAAATGCAGTTGAGGAGATTTTATACATTCCCAGAAACGATATATATGATGTTATAAAGAAGGATATAGACACCTTGGCGTATTTAAACAGCGACGGAAGATTTTTTATGTATCAGGGCGGAAGTATTTATTCCATCTACTATGACACCAAGGAATACATGGTTGTATCGTCGCAGGTCGTTGAGGAATCCTGTGTGTTTTCCGATAAGTATTTGTTGTTTGCCTACCAGACGGGTGAAGATGCAGAACATTGCGGCACGGTAAATATAATTTATCTTGACACGGGCGAGACCGCCGTGGTAGATGCGTCCAAGGGAGAGTATATAAAGACAATTGGACTTATCGATGGAAATTTCATATTCGGAAGGGCGTATGAAAGCGAAACAGGTACGGACGAGAACGGAAAGCCGGTATATCCTATGTACAGACTGGAGATAGTAAATGGTGACCTTGATACGATTAAGGACTATCAGAAATCGGGCATGAGAGTTACCGGTGTGGAGACCGACAGCAATAAGATTATAATTAAAAGGTGTACCTTGGACGAGGACGGAGGTCTGAATGACGCGTCGGACGACCAGCTTCTGAGTACGACCATGACACCTGACGGGGTTCTCACTACAAAGCAGGTGGCAACCGATGTCAGGCAGAAGGAACTGTACATCATTCTCACTGTTTCCGTGCCGTCGGCGGACGATACAAAAGTTGTGTATCCTAAAAGTGTGACTTTTAACGGGGAAGCCCGCCTTTACATGAGCGAGGTTGTAAAGGCAAATGATTATTATAGGGTGTACAGCATGGGAAAGCTCTCGCTGATGACGGACAGCCCCGCCGAGGCTGTAGCGGCTGCCGATGAGCAGGCAGGCGTAGCGGTTGCTCCGTCTGGAAGCATTATCTGGGACAGATATAAGAAAAATACGGCGACAACCCATGTTGAGGATAGCAGCAGCTATGAAAAAACACTGGACATATCGGGAGTAAGTCTCGACGAGGCGCTTTATTTTATTCATAAGGGCTATGTGCTCAGCGCGGTGACGGAGGATGGTCCGGTTATCATATATGCTTACGATAAAATTAATGTTGCATATATGAAGGAGGGCAGCAGCTTTACAGTGCCTAAGTCGGAGCTTGAGAGTATGATTGCTGCATCGGGAGATATAATATATGTGTGTGGGGTCATAAAAGGCTGACAAAACGATTGACCATATGCGGATAATATTGTAAGATGAAGAGTGACAGATTATGCAGGCAGCAGGAATTTGCTGCGGCGGTAATCACAATATTTCGGTACATGCAGATTAGAGAGGATTATTGATATGGAACTAATTAACATCAGAGATTTATTCAGGGACAAGGAAAAATATCTTGGGAATAAGGTTACAGTCGGAGGCTGGGTGCGCAGTGTCCGTGATTCTAAGACATTCGGATTTATAGTTGTGAATGACGGAACATTTTTTGAGCCTTTACAGGTTGTATACCATGACACTATGGAGAATTTTGCACAGATAAGCAAGCTCAATGTTGGCGCTGCTATCATTGTTACAGGTACGCTCATCGCTACACCGGATGCCAAGCAGCCGTTTGAGATTCAGGCAGACAGCATAGAGGTTGAGGGAGAGAGCACTCCTGATTATCCGCTTCAGAAGAAGAGACATTCGATGGAGTATCTCAGAACAATCACGCATTTAAGACCTAGAACCAACACCTTCCAGGCGGTGTTCAGAGTGCGTTCACTTATCGCTTACGCCATCCATCAGTTCTTTCAGGAGAGAAACTTTGTATATGTTCACACTCCGCTCATAACAGGAAGTGACTGCGAGGGCGCAGGCGAGATGTTCCAGGTAACAACCATGGATTTGAACAATGTTCCTAAGACAGAGGACGGCAAGGTCGATTATTCCAAGGATTTCTTTGGAAAGCCTACTAATCTTACTGTAAGCGGTCAGCTTAACGGTGAGACCTATGCGATGGCATTCAAGAATATTTATACATTCGGACCTACCTTCCGTGCAGAGAACTCCAACACAACAAGGCATGCTGCTGAGTTCTGGATGATTGAGCCTGAGATGGCGTTTGCAGACCTTAAGGATGATATGATACTTGCTGAGAACATGATTAAGTATGTTATAAGATATGTGCTTGAGAACGCTCCTGAGGAGATGAACTTCTTCAACAGCTTCGTTGACAAGGGGCTTCTTGAGAGACTCAACCATGTGCTTAACTCAGAGTTCGGTCATGTGACATACACAGAGGCTGTCAAGATACTTGAGCAGCACAATGACAAGTTCGAGTACAAGGTATCATGGGGCTGCGATTTACAGACAGAGCATGAGCGTTTCCTCACCGAAGAGATTTATAAGAGACCGCTTTTTGTTACGGATTATCCGAAGGAGATTAAGGCATTCTACATGAAGCTCAATGAAGATGGAAAGACAGTTGCCGCTATGGACTGCCTTGTTCCGGGTATCGGTGAGATTATAGGTGGAAGCCAGAGAGAGGACGATTACGATAAGCTCGTTGCGAGAATGGATGAGCTTGGTCTTAAGAAGGAGGACTACCAGTTCTACCTTGACCTTAGAAAGTACGGTTCAGCAAGACATGCCGGTTTCGGCCTTGGCTTTGAGCGCTGCGTAATGTACCTTACAGGCATGGGCAATATCCGTGATGTTGTTCCGTTCCCAAGAACTGTAGGTAACTGCGATTTATAATTTATAAGCAGCTTGAAAATAAAATTTTCAGAGTGCTTATTGGTGGCATACTGCAGGCAATGCTTGCAGTATGTACGCTGATTGATATATATAATGTATTGTTCACAACTGCTTATTGGTGATTTTGGGTTTTGAAGTTATCTAATATACCGAAGATTCAGAGGTGGATATGAAGAGGGGCTTGAAGATATTTTTGATTGTCTTTATCATATTGTTGTCGATTGTGGGGCTGGGGCTTATCGCCGTCAGCCCTTATTTGTCTGCAGTAGGGAAGTATATAGGCAATGCGAAGGCGATCGCAGCAGCAAGCAGGCTTTCTGATTTCAGAAGTACGGAGACAAGTATTATTTATGACGTGAATGGGGAAGAGATAACAACAGTCAGCGGTGTGAAGGAGCTGTATTATCTTGAGTCCTATAAGATACCGAAGGTCGTAAAGGATGCATTCGTTCTCATTGAGGATAGAAAGTTCTATAGACATGGAGGCATAGATATTGCCGCTATAATAAGAGCCGGAAGCATTAATTTTAAGACTAAGAGCAAGGCGCAGGGTGCGAGTACCATAACCCAGCAGGTAGCCAGAAATATCTATCTTTCACAGGATGTCACATGGGAGAGGAAGATAACAGAGATTTTTCTTTCGATGGAGCTTGAAAAGCGCTATACCAAGGATCAGATACTTGAATTTTACATAAATAATATATATTTCGCCAATGGTCTGTACGGTATTGAGGCGGCGGCGCAGGGGTACTTTAACAAAGCTGCGGGTGAGCTGTCGATATCACAGCTTGTATTTTTGACAACAATACCTAATAATCCATCCAAGTATGACCCATTTGAGCATTTGGACAGAGGAGTGGAGAGGCGGGATTACATACTTGGACTGCTGCATGATTACGGGAGCATATCCGATGAAGAATATCAGAAGGCGATAGACGAAGAGATTGTGCTGACCCCATCCGAAGCTGAGAAGTATGATTCGGTTGAGACTTATGTGTACTACTGCGCTACGCGCTCACTTATGAAAGCGGCGGGCTTTAATTTCAGATATGAATTTATCGACGAGGATGACGAGGCAGCGTACAAGGAGCTGTATGATGACTGGTATTCGCGTTATCAGAGAACTCTTTTTACAGGAGGATACAGGATATACACGGCGATAGATATGGACAAGCAGCAGCTTCTCATGGATTCGCTGGATGCTGCATTGGCTTGGAATACGGAGACTAACGATGAAGGCGTGTATAAGCTTCAGGCTTCGGCGGTATGTATAGACAATGTTGCAGGATATGTCATGGCGATTGTTGGAGGCAGAAATCAGGGGCTTCCCGGCTATACGCTCAATCGTGCGTACCAGAGCTTCAGGCAGCCGGGAAGTGCCATCAAGCCGCTTGTGGTGTATGCACCGTATCTGGGACTTGGACATAACCCGGATGAGCTTATAGATGATTCACCGATGGAGGGCGGTCCGGAGAATTTTGAGAACAGATATCCCGGTGAGGAGACCTTGCAGGAGGCACTCGCGTGGTCATCAAACGTGGCGGCATGGAAGCTTTTTGAACAGATTACACCTGAGTACGGAATGTCCTTTGTAAAAAAGATGCATTTTGGCAAGCTTGGCGAGGACGAGCATTATATGGCGGCATGCCTTGGCGGGTGGAGCTATGGAGCGAGCGCACTTGAGATGGCGGGCGCTTATGCGGCGCTTGCGGGTGACGGAGTTTTCCACGAACCTACGGCGGTTATGAGGATAACCGACTCAAAGGGCAGGACTATTGTGGATAATGGAGGCAATGGGACGCAGATTTATGAAAAGAATGCAGCCAGAATGGTGAGCAAAATGCTGCAATATGGTGTGGAACACGGAATTGCCACAGGGGCTAAGCTTGATAACGCGGTAGCTGCGGTAAAGACGGGAACTACAACGGACAACAAGGATGGCTGGACCGTGGGATATTCCGCATACTACACAACTGCGGTGTGGGTTGGGTATGACATTCCAAGGAGGATGGCTGACCTTACGGGCGGCACATATCCTATGACAATATGGAAGAGCTTCATGCAGGCTGTTCACGAAGGACTTGAAATAAAAGAGTTTCCCGAATACACCGAATACGCTGATGACGGTGCCGGAACTGATACGCTGCCTGATGACATTATTGTTAATGGCGATAACAGCCGGCAGGAATCGACAGCCGCCATTGAGGACATACAGAATGTACTGGGGGACAAGAGCTATAATGGAGACGGTGGTGACGGTAATGCAGCGTCATCGGCAGGAGGTGACACAAATGTCACAGGAACGGTATCGGGTGATAGCAATGTGTCCGGTCATCCCGGAGGTGACACAAATGCCTCAGGAATGGTATCGGGTGATGGCAATGTGTCCGGTCATCCCGGAGGTGACACAAATGCTTCAGGTACTGTCAGCGGTGACCAGAATGCAGGGGTACTTGGAGGTGACGGCAATGCCCACGGCTCTGCAGGAGGGGATAAGGGTGCGGGAACTGTCGGAGGAGATACCAATGCACCGGGAAATAGCAGAGGGGATTCGGATTCCGCCGGAACAGCCGGAGGAGATGTGAGCGCGGGAACCGGCACCTTCTCAGGCGGCGATACCAATGCCGGGTATACGGCGGGAGGAGATACGGATGTGAAGCTGCCGTAGCCGGAGAGCAGATAGCATGGGAAGGTTGAATTTTAATACAATCAATAAAGACATACATATGCAAAAATGTCTGGAATATATAAAACAGGGTGTTAAAACATGCCGGACAGCTACGCCGTGTATGTGCCGGCTGTATATATGAATAGCGCAACTTTTGGTCACAACGGAGCCGCTATGCATATATACAGACGGTGCATACACTCATATACCTGAATGCATGTTTTAACACCCGTCCGGGTTTGTAATTAACTAAATTACTTCTTATTGTACTCCTTGAGAAGCTTCTGGATTCTGTCAACCGGGTCGAGAAGCTTGCTTATGGAAGCATCATGGTTGAGCGTGTCGATGATGAGTGCAATGTACTTGCTCATATCTACACTGATATAATATGGCTTGGAGAGAAGCTCAGGTGTCTGGTAGATAACATTCGTTGTGAGAACCTTATCTATAAGACCGGCCTCATAAGCCTCATCGAACTTCTCAAGACCATTGGTGAAAAGACCGAAGGTGCTTGCGAGGAATACTCTCTTTGCCTTGCGTGCCTTTAATTCCTTTGCAACATCAAGCATGCTCTCGCCTGAGGAAATCATATCGTCGATGATAAATACATCCTTGCCTTCAACAGAGCTTCCGAGGAATTCGTGTGCGACGATAGGGTTACGGCCATTTACAATCTTAGTATAATCTCTTCTCTTGTAGAACATACCTACATCAAGACCGAGCACATTTGCAAAGTATACGGCTCTATGTGTTCCTCCCTCATCCGGGCTTATAATCATCATGTGGTCACTGTCGAAGGTTATATCAGATACATTTCTGGTGAGATACTTGATGAACTGGTAAGCAGGCTGTACAGTCTCAAAGCCCTTTAACGGAATAGCGTTCTGTACTCGTGGGTCGTGGGCATCGAAGGTGATGATGTTGTCAACACCCATGTCTGTGAGCTCCTGAAGTGCAAGAGCACAGTCTAAGGACTCACGTCCGCTTCTCTTGTGCTGTCTGCTCTCATAGAGGAAAGGCATGATGACGGTGATTCTTCTTGCCTTACCGCCTACAGCAGCGATGATACGCTTTAAATCCTGGTAATGGTCATCAGGTGACATGTGGTTCTCCTTACCGCACAGAGAGTAGGTAAGGCTATAGTTGCATACATCGACTAAAAGGTACAAATCATATCCGCGGACAGATTCGTTGATAATTCCTTTAGCCTCTCCTGAGCCGAAGCGTGGTACGCTTGCGCTTAAGATGTAGTGGTCTCTCTGGTATCCTGCAAAAGCTATTGTAGACTTATGCTCATTTTCTCTTTCGGTTCTCCATTGAACAAGGTAGTCATTTACCTTCTGGCTGAGCTGTTCACAGCCCTTAAGGGGAATGATTCCAAGTGCCCCCACTGGTATGGTTTCAAGGTCGCGTTCTTCCTGAAGCATGATATTTTCCTCCGTAGATGTGTGTTGTGATTAAAGTTTCTTCAAACGAATGTCGTCACCATATATTTTGAATATCTTGTATGACATGGTGAGTCTGGAAAAAATACGCTCAGAATAGGTATTCATAAGCTCCTCAAGACTCAGATTCGTTGATATAATTGTTGACAGACCTGCAAGGATTCTTTCATTGATGCAATAAAATAATCGTGAATTAGTGAAGCTGTTCACGAGCTCCGTGCCAAGGTCGTCTATAATAAGCAGCCCGCAGTCAAGAATCTGTGAAAATGCATCCCTGTAATCTGCTTCGCTGTCATTATCAAAAGCATATTTTGAAAAAAGATCAAATAAATCGATTGCTGATAAATACAGCACGGAATGACCCATGCCAAGCAATTCACCGGCAATACAGTGAGTTAAAAATGTCTTACCAACTCCGGTATCACCATAGAACAGAAGGTTCTGACCGGAAGGAAAATCACTTATAAAAGAGTTGACATCCTTAGTGACGTTGACAATGTTCTCCAAGGCGGATATACCCGAAACCGGGTCAATGTAATCCTCCGAATACCAATCATAATTGAAGTTATGGAAATTTTCAAGTAGGAGAATTTTTTTAATGTTGGACTGGTTGTAGAGAAGGTCGATGGCAGCCTGTTTAAAACATCGGCATTTCTGACCACCTACGAAGCCGGTATCGTTGCAGAGCGGGCACTCGTAGTGAAGGTCAAGGTAGTCTTCCGGATAGCCGGCGGATGACAGAAGTATCCTCTTTTCCTCGTTTATGGAGGCGAGCCTGCCGGACAGCTTCTCACGTTTGCTCATATCGCCTCTGAGGGCAGCTCTTGCAGCCTCGGCGGAAATAGCGGCTGTCTCCTTTCTGAGCTCATCGTACTCGGGAAGCCGCGCGTTTATCTCTTCATAGCGGGCGCTCTGAACGGCACGCGCGTGGCTCTGTTTTGTGTCGTACATCCTCATAATTGTATCATACTGTGAATTGTTCAGTTTCATCTATATCAATCCTCTATAATAATCAATCCTTTTTGTTGATAAGCTGCTTTTCAAGTGCGTTGAAATCATATTTACGCTGTGAAAAATTATTAAATCGGTTGTTGTTTTTGGGCGTGCGTGCCGTTGGCGCAGAAACGGCTGCCTTATCGGTATTGCAGCTATTCTTTCGCGACCCGGCATGAACTGCCTCAGCCGCCTCGACATCTGACAGGGTGTGGACATTCTTCTTTCTCCAGTTAGACAGGATGCCGTCCGTGTATTCGAAGCTTGGCTTGTGAAGAGCCTGGATTGTGCGGTTGCAGGCCTCTATGACTAGCTCGGTCTCGAAGCCGTAGTCGTCGTACCATTTTGTGATAAAATCGAGCTCAGGCTTGCCCGGCTTGCGGTCATTGAGCCCGAACGCTTTCATAACCGAGTAGATCTTCCTGCTGTGGATTTCATGCTGCTGCTTAGCCTGTTCGGCGGTCACAAGCCCTTCCTCGTGCCACTTGATGGCAACTATCTCGAGGTAGCGGAAGCTCCGCTTTTCGAGGGAGACACAGTATTCAAAAAGATATTCAAGCAGCTCGTCCGAAAAATGGAGATCACTATGTATATATATGATGGTGCTTATCTCTGAGTTCGTCAATGTCTTTCCGAATAGTTTTTCTGCAACAAATATAAGCTGGTGAAGGTTGTCGTCGCTGTCGCACATGCGCTTGATGGCGGCAGGTGAATAGTTATATTTGCCCGGCAGCGAGGTGTCGGATGCGTGTACAGATGTCTGCTCGCCCAGAGCATTGGTGCTCTCCTGCGAGGCAGCCGACTCAGCCGAACTGTCGCAAGGGAGGGTGCTGGTTCTTCCTGACGGCAGGCTGTCTGATACGGTATCAGAAGCAAAACTGTACGGCTTCCGGTTTATCGGAAGCAGGGTTATGCTGGTCGGAATATCTCCATTGTAGCCTACGGACAACAGACCGGCCTTCTCCCAGTACTTGATGGCGCGGATTACATCCCCCTCTGTATGGTTTAACAGATCGGCAATCTCGGTGAGTGTTGAGGAGCGCGCTGCCGGATTGGAATACATTCTAAGCAGACACAGATAGACCTTCACAAACTCGCCGTTTGCGGAAGGCATATACATATCCAGAAAAATATTCGGTATGGTGGTCTCGTTAGGTGTATAGGTTGAAGTAAGTGTAATCGGTGCCATGGTGTACTCTCGTTTCTTGAAATTTATACATTAAGTATAGCATAGCACCGCAGGTTTGAGAATAGATTTTGGGGTAACAAAATAAAGTTGTGAAATTTGTGGATATAAAAATGTGGATAATGTGGATAAAATGTGGAAAACACTGTAATACGCGGATTTTATAAGGGGTTTTGATTGTGGATAACTTGTGGATTTGTTGTGCATACTACATTGTGACACAAAAACAGCTCCAAAATTTACCTGTATTGATAAGTGTATCTGCATACATCAGTATGATTTTGGAGCTGTATATAAATCTTTTTCAATAGGTCTGTGATAACAGAATAGCTGCAATGTCCGGCCGCATGCGGCTGTTCAGACTGTCAGCCCAGCAGATGCTCACCGACCTCGAGAATATTGCCTGCGCCCATCGTGATAACGACATCGCCCTCGTGGCAGTTGTCCTTAATGAAATTCTCAATATCGGCGAAGCTCATAAAGTATTCACACGGTGTTCCCCTCTCGAGTATGAGCCTCTGTATATCAGCGGAGCTTACACCATAGATATCCTGCTCGCGCGCGGAATATATGGGTGCGAGCACGACATGGTCGGCGAGGGAGAGTGCTGCTGCGAACTCAGGCAGGAATGCCTTTGTGCGCGTGTAGGTGTGCGGCTGGAATATACACCAGAGCTTTTTATGCGGGTAGTGCGCGGCAGCCTTCAGAGTAGCTGTTATCTCTGCAGGATGGTGGGCATAGTCGTCAATGATTGTAAAACCATTGCATTTTCCCTTCACCTGAAAACGGCGGTCAACACCACTGTAGGCTGCAATACCCTTTACGGCAGTGTCTAAGTCAATTCCCAATGTAACCGCGGCCGCGATGGCTGCAAGGCTGTTAAGCACATTGTGCTCCCCCGGAACCTTGAGCGCTGTCTTACACTTTTCTTCATTATTATAAAGGAGTGTGTAGCAGTAATCGCCCTTGTCATCAATGTGAAAATCCTTTGCGGAGAAATTGCTGTCTGCTGCGTCAAGACCGAAGGTTATGACATGGCAGCGGCAGTTTTCAAAAAAGTATTGATAGTTTTCGATGGCGCTGTTTATTATGAGATAACCATCGTCAGGCAGCAGCTCTGTGTACTTCTTGAATGACGCGCGGATATCATCAAGATCCTTGAAAAAGTCAAGATGATCCTCCTCGACATTCAATATAATGTTCATGGTAGGATGGAATGAGAGAAAGCTGTTGGTGTACTCACATGCTTCTGTCAGGAATACATCTGAATGTCCGATTCTCATATTTCCGCCGATGGACGGGAGCATACCTCCGACCGATATCGTAGGGTCAGCACCGGCGAGCATGAGAATCTCACTGAGCATGGAGGTTGTCGTGGTCTTGCCGTGAGTTCCGGATACACCTATAGCTGTCTTGTAGTTTTTCATAACCTGACCGAGCAGCTCGGCGCGGGAAAGCAAAGGTATTCCAAGCTCCACACAGCGTGCATATTCGGGGTTATCAGGGTGTATTGCGGCAGTATATACGGCGACATTGATATCGGAGCTTATATTGTCTGCGTTCTGCCCTATAAATATATGGCATCCCGCAGCGGCGAGCTGCTTTGTGAGCATGGACTCCTTGTTGTCTGAGCCGGATATTGTGAAATGTTCTGACAAAAGAAGCTCAGCGAGTCCGCTCATGCTGATTCCGCCGATGCCGATAAAATGTATATGTACGGGTTTATTAAAATCAAGCTGATACATTATGATTCCTCCTCGGTTTTATTTTATTAAGAATATAATGAATATATACATAATATAATATAACACCAATCATAAAAATACCAGAGTTAAGTTGGATAATGGAATATAATGCGAATTGTGGGAGCATGTAGTGCGAAAGTAATTCGATTATCATAGAGGTCAGAATATCTTTCGGCTTTTAGATATAGAATTGTTAAATAATTATTCAAAAAAAAGATATTTTTCGAAAAAGTTTTCAATTATTTCTTCACTTATTTAGCAATTTGTGGTATAATCATTTTACAAAACCAGAATGTGATGATTGGCTTTAGTAAATTGACAAGAGGTGGTAGCATGATTAAAAAAGAGATGATTGCTATGCTGCTGGCAGGTGGACAGGGAAGCCGTCTTGGCGTACTGACATCGAATATGGCTAAGCCGGCAGTGGCGTTTGGCGGTAAGTACAGAATAATAGACTTTCCGCTCAGCAACTGTATTAATTCAGGCATTGATACTGTAGGCGTTCTCACGCAGTATCAGCCGTTACGTCTTAACACCCATATAGGAATTGGTATTCCGTGGGATCTTGATCGCAATCGTGGCGGTGTGACGGTACTTCCTCCGTATGAGAAGAGTACAAGCAGCGAGTGGTATTCGGGCACGGCGAATGCGATTTACCAGAATCTTCAATATATGGAGCTGTATAACCCGGATTATGTCTTGATTCTTTCCGGAGATCATATTTACAAGATGGATTATGAGCTTATGCTCGATTATCATAAGGCCAATAATGCCGATGTAACCATCGCTGCGATGCCGGTTCCTATTGAGGAGGCAAGCCGGTTTGGTATTCTTGTTACGGACGAGCATAACAAGATCACCGAATTTGAGGAGAAACCGGCTAACCCTAGCAGTAATCTTGCTTCGATGGGTATTTACATATTCAGCTGGCCTGTCCTGAGGGAAGCGCTTATCAGGATGAAGGACGAGCCGGGGTGTGATTTTGGAAAGCATATTATTCCATATTGCCATGAGAACAAGCAGCGGCTTTTTGCATATGAGTTTAACGGATACTGGAAGGATGTAGGTACTCTCGGTTCATACTGGGAGGCCAATATGGAGCTTATCGATATTATTCCTGAGTTCAACCTATACGAGGAATTCTGGAAGATATATACCAAGAGCGATATTCTTCCGCCTCAGTATCTTGCCGACAGCTCTAAGGTATACAGAAGCATCATAGGAGAGGGAACGCAGGTGTACGGTGAGGTATACAATTCGGTAATCGGATCCGGCGTAACCATAGAGGAGGGCGCTATTGTAAGGGACTCCATCATAATGCAGAATACGCGGATAGGCGCAGGTGCTGTGATTGACAAATCCATTATCGCTGAAGGCACAGAGATTGGTGAGGGTGCTGTGTTAGGCGTTGGAGATGAGGCACCGAATGCACTTAATGCCAAGGTATATTCTTTTGGACTTGTGACAATAGGGGAAAATTCATATATTCCGCCAAGAGTACAGATAGGCAAGAATACTGCTGTCTCCGGAGTGACAGAACTTTCAGACTATGACAATGGTCTGCTTTCGAGCGGAGGAAGTATTATTAAGGGAGGTGCAGCAAGATGAGAGCGATAGGACTTGTATTAGCAGGCGGAAATAATAAGGCGATGAAGGAGCTCACAAGCCGCAGGGCTGTGGCTGCCATGCCGATAGCAGGCAGTTACAGGAGCATCGATTTTGCACTGAGCAATATGTCTAATTCACATATACAGAAGGTTGCGGTTATTACACAGTATAATGCGAGAAGCCTCAATGATCATCTGAGCTCATCGAAATGGTGGGATTTCGGACGTAAGCAGGGCGGTCTGTATGTTTTTAATCCTACCATAACTGCTGACAACAGCGTGTGGTACAGGGGAACCGCTGACAGTATGTACCAGAACATAGATTTTCTCAAGAACAGCCATGAACCGTATGTAGTTATCGCCTCGGGCGACGGCGTGTATAAGCTCGATTTTGCCAAGGTGCTCGAGTACCATATCGAGAAGAAGGCAGATATCACGGTGGTTGTGAAGGAGCTTCCTGCGGGTGAAGATGCCGGTCGTTTTGGTGTGGTAAGAATGAATCAGGATATGAGAATTACTGATTTTGAGGAGAAGCCTATTGAGGCAGAGGGAAATATTATTTCAACAGGTATCTATATTATAAGAAGACGTCAGCTTATTGAGCTTCTTGAGAAGGCAGCTTTAGAGGACAGATATGACTTTGTAAAGGATATACTCATAAGATATAAGAACATCAAGAGAGTATACGGCTACAAGCTTGAGAGCTATTGGAACAATATCTCCACGGTCGATGCTTACTATAAGACCAATATGGATTTCTTAAAGAGGGACGTGCGGGAATTCTTCTTTAACCAGTATCCTGATATTTATTCCAAGGTTGATGACCTTCCTCCTGCTAAGTACAATCCGGGTTCCGAGGTTAAAAATTCACTTGTTGCAAGTGGCTGTATTGTCAACGGTACGGTTGAGAATTCTGTTTTATTCAAGAAGGTATTTGTAGGAAATAATTGTGTAATCCGCAATTCCATCATCCTGAATGATGTGTATATAGGTGACAACACGGTTATTGAGAATTGCATTGTGGAGAGCAGGGATACGATTCGTTCTAATTGCAGATATGCAGGTGAGGACGGCAAAGTTAAGGTCGTTGTGGAGAAGAACGAAAGATACAGCTTGTAGAATGACACTATTGTGAACACAACTATGGGTGGATATTACGGCGGTGTAGAATAATATATGGAGGCTATTATGCAGGTTACGGATGTGAGGGTCAGGATGGTGTCTAAGGACAGCAAGATGAGGGCGGTTGTTTCAGTTACATTTGACAATGAGTTTGTTGTGCACGACATCAAAGTAATAGAAGGAGAGAAGGGGTTGTTCATTGCCATGCCGAGTAAAAAGTCGGCTGAGGGAGAGTACAGAGACATTGCTCATCCGATCAGTTCGGCTACCAGGGACATGATATCGAATGCTATTTTAGAGGCATACGAGAAGGCAGTGGCTGAAGAGGGCATATAGGTTATTTACTATAGCAGACATCACGGCGGAGGAGTCGGGGAAACCCGGCTCCTTTTGCTGTACATTGCACAAAAACCTTGATAAAAATATAACATTATAATATAATTGTTGTTAAGTTACTTTGCATACAATGTGAGTAAGCGCTATATCTACACTTTACTATTTGTGCCGCCGCAGGGCAGCGGAATGGAGGTTATCATGAAAGAGAAGATGCTTGAAGAGTTTAAGAAGGTATATGGTGGAGAGGGAGAAGTTAAGGTGTATTTTGCACCGGGAAGAGTCAACCTCATCGGAGAGCATACAGATTATAATGGAGGACATGTTTTCCCTTGTGCACTCACAATGGGAACCTATGCCGCTGTAAGGCGCAGGGATGACAATAAGCTTCGTTTTTATTCGGCGAATTTTGAGAAGCTTGGTGTGATAGAGAGCTCACTCGATGACCTTGTGTGGGACAAGGCAGCAGACTGGACGAACTACCCGAAGGGTGTTATGTGGGCTTACGGTCAGAAGGGCTATCATTTTGACAAGGGCTTCGATATGTATTATTTCGGAAATATTCCTAACGGTTCAGGTCTGTCCTCATCGGCATCGATAGAGGTGCTCACGGCGCTCGTGCTCAGGGATACATTTGATTTTGACACTGATTTCATTGAGATGGCACTTATAAGCCAGTTCGCCGAGAACAAGTTCAACAAGGTGAACTGTGGAATAATGGATCAGTTTGCCATCGCCATGGGTAAGGAGGGACATGCTATATTCCTTGACACTTCTAACCTTTCCTATGAGTATGCACCTGTGAAGCTCGACAATGCGAAGATAGTCATATCCTGCAGCAACAAGAAGAGAGGACTTGGCGATTCGAAGTACAATGAGAGACGTGCAGAGTGCGAGGAGGCTTTGGCGGAGCTTCAGAAGGTTATCGACATCAATACTCTCGGAGATCTCACGGAGGAGGCTTTTGAGCGTTATAAGTCTGCAATCAAGAGCGAGGTTCGCCAGAAGCGCGCTAAGCATGCCGTATATGAGAACCAGAGAACCATCAAGGCGGTTAAGGCCTTGAAAAACGGCGATATCGAGGAGTTCGGAAGACTTATGGTTGCATCAGATACCTCACTGAGAGAGGACTACGAGGTTACGGGCAAGGAGCTCGACACTCTTGTGGCAGCAGCACTTAAGCAGCCGGGAGTTATCGGTTCCCGCATGACGGGCGCAGGTTTCGGCGGCTGTACGGTAAGTATTGTAAAGACTGATGCCATCGACAACTTTATTGAGAAGGTTGGCAGGGAATATAAGGATACCATAGGCTATGCAGCGGATTTTTATGTTGCCGATATAGGCGGCGGCCCGGTTGTGCTGTAATCCGGATTTAATATAGAAGGAATTTTTTGAAGTAAAATATATTATATTGTGTGTTTAAAAGGTGCCGGGGATAAGTTGTATGGATTTATGTTTTGTCTGTGCAATATGTATCTTTGATAATTGGGATATATGATACTTACGCGGCGGCTTGTGGGATACACGGTATGGAATGGAGTTAATTGTGAGTGATTTTGTTATGAAGACAGCGATTGCCTTCTTTGTGTACAACAGACTCGATACGACACAGATTGTGTTTGAGCGAATAAGGGAGATTAAGCCGCCGAGACTGTATCTTATCTGCGATGCGGCAAGACCTGCCAAGGAGGGCGATGCCGAGAAGGTGGCTGCGGTCAGGGAATTTCTTGACACGCATGTGGACTGGGACTGCGAGGTTCACAAGAACTATGCGGAGAAGAACATGGGCTGTAAAAATCGTGTATCCTCAGGCATAAGCTGGGTATTCGAGCATGAGGAGGAGGCAATCATCATCGAGGACGATGTGCTCCTTGACGTATCGTTCTTCAGATTTTGTCAGGAGATGCTCGAGCATTACAGAAATGACCCTAAGGTGATGATGGTCGGTGCTCACAAGAAGCTTGAGAATTATAAGACACCTCACGATTATCTGTTCACGGCAGATAATTATATCTGGGGCTGGGGAACCTGGAGAAGCACCTGGGAGAAGTACGATGTGACTCTCAGAAACTGGCCGCAGCGAAGGGCTGAGGGACTCATGCACAAGGTATTTATGGATGCCAAGGCTGACTATGTGGAGAAGGAACTTGACCTGATTTATGAGGGCAAGCTTGACACCTGGGATTACCAGCTCATGCTCTGTCTTGCAGAGAATGACGGTCTCTGCGTGGTTCCGAACGTGAACCTTATCAATAATATCGGAATGAACCGCGAGGATGCCACTCACACCAAGGGACCGGGCGAGGAGATGCATGCGGGCGCGTACCACTTTCCTATTAAGTTCAGGGATAAGGTGGAGCGTGATATCGACTACGATATTGCGGTGCAGAAGGATATATATTATCCGAGCTTTGCCAAGAAGGTTGTCAGAAAGCTAAAGAGGATTTTCGGGAAGGCGTAGTAAAGGACGCAGCTATAAGGCTGGGTTAAGACAGTAATATAAAATTGCAGGTGTGGAGGTGTGTGTTATGGTATATGATGCAATAAAAAAATTGGTTACATACGGCATTGAGACAGGCTTGATAGCGGAGGAGGAGAAGATTTACTCCACCAATCTGATACTTGATGTGTTAAAACTTGATGACTATGAGGAACCACAGGAGAATTATGAAGGAGTTGAGCTTCAGCCTGTTTTGAAGGAGCTCCTGGATTATGCTGTCACGAAGGGACTTATTGAGGACAGCATTGTATATAGGGATTTGTTTGATACGAGGCTTATGAACTGCCTTATGCCGAGACCTTCACAGGTTATAAAGACCTTTAACGAGAAGTATGCAGTCTCACCTAAGGAGGCGACAGATTACTATTACAAGCTTAGTCAGGACTCGGACTACATAAGAAGATATCGCGTGTGCAGGGATATGAAGTGGGTTACCGGGACGAAGTACGGTGACATTGACATCACCATCAACCTGTCCAAGCCTGAGAAGGATCCGAAGGCGATAGCAGCCGCAAAGCTTGCCAAGCAGAGCGGTTATCCTAAGTGTCAGCTCTGCCGTGAGAATGAGGGCTATGCAGGGCGGACTAATCATCCGGCGAGGGAGAACCACAGAATTATCCCGATTACGATAAACGGCGGTCAGTGGGGCTTCCAGTACTCACCTTATGTGTACTATAACGAGCACTGCATAGTGTTCAACGGACAGCACATTCCGATGAAGGTCGAGAGAGCGACTTTTGTGAAGCTGTTCGATTTCATAAAGCTGTTCCCGCATTATTTTATCGGCTCCAACGCAGACCTTCCTATTGTGGGTGGTTCAATTCTCTCACACGACCATTTCCAGGGTGGAAACTATGAGTTTGCCATGGCGAAGGCACCTATTGAGAGAGAGTTCACGGTAAAGGGTTATGAAGACGTGAAGGCGGGCATTGTGAAGTGGCCTCTGTCGGTAATTCGCCTTAGCTGCGCTGACGAGAAGAGAATTATCGACCTCGCAGACCATATCCTGAGGGCATGGAGGGGCTACACAGATGAAGCTGCCTACATTTTTGCAGAGACGGACGGTGAGCCTCACAACACGATAACACCTATCGCGAGAAAGCGCGGCGACATGTACGAGCTTGACCTTGCACTCCGCAATAACATAACCACACCTGAGTGCCCGTTAGGTCTCTACCACCCGCACAATGAGCTCCATCACATCAAGAAGGAGAACATTGGACTCATCGAGGTCATGGGACTTGCGGTTCTTCCGTCAAGACTCAAGGAGGAGATGGAAATTCTCTCCGATTACATCGTAAACGGCAAGGATATCCGCTCCAACGAGAAGATAGAGAAGCACGCAGACTGGGTGGATGCGTTCAGACCGAAATATCCTGTAATCAATGCGGAGAACATTGACGGTATTCTCAAGGAGGAGATAGGTCTCGTGTTCGAGAAGGTTCTTGAGGATGCAGGTGTGTTCAAGCAGGATACGAAGGGACAGGCAGCGTTTGACAGGTTTACGGGTACGCTGTAATTAGAAAATAATTACTTAATAAGATTTATGGAAATGAGGATTATCATGGCAGATTTTATTTTCAGCTTAAATGCTACGTTGCCTATATTTCTCATTATGGTCCTGGGCTGGTTCCTTATGCGGATTGGTCTGTTCACCAAGGAATTTAATAAGGTTGCGGACAAGTATGTCTTTAAGGTGGCGCTTCCCGTGCTGCTGTTTAAGGACATCGCAACCGCAGACATAAGGTCAGATTTCAATCTGGCCTTTGTTTTATTCTGCATGATAACAACGACCATAATGTTTCTTGCAATATGGGGACTCAGCTATATTTTTATCAAGGATAAGACGCAGGTTGGCGCGTTCACGCAGGCGAGCGCGAGGGGAAGCGCGGCTGTGCTCGGCATTGCTTTTATCAACAACATATACGGCAATTCAGGCATGGCTCCGCTTATGATTGTGTCGGCGGTGCCACTCTACAATATTCTGTCGGTCATTATATTGACGTTCTCAGCGGATATGGGGAAAGAGGCAGAAAAAAAGTCAGGGATAAGTGGAATTGATAGGGGGATAAAAGCTAATTCAGCAGATGTGCTAAAAAAAGCCAGAAACAGCAAAGGCTCCAACATCAAAAAAGCCTGCATCAACGTGGTCAAAAACCCGATTATAATAGGAATTTTTCTCGGACTTCCGTTCTCAATATTCGGAATAAATATTCCGGCGATACCGCTAAAGGCTGTGACAAGCATAGCACAGACAGCAACGCCTATCGCGCTGCTGGTTGTCGGAGCAGGCTTTGAGGGAGCGAAGGCGGTTAAGAAGATTAGGCTGACATCAATCGCAGCTTTCATAAAGCTGGTGCTTCTGCCGCTCGTATTTTTCCCATTTGCGATAGCGTTCGGCTTCCGTGGCAGTGGACTCGTTGCAATTCTTGTCATGCTCGGCTCACCGACCACGGTTACCTGTTACATAATGGCGAAGAACATGGGAAACGACGAGGTGTTAAGCTCGAGCATAGTGGTTATGGCGACGCTTCTGTCATCCGTGACGCTGACAGGATGGATATTCGTGCTGAAGGTTATGGGGCTTATCTGACCGGACAAGTACTTTGCGTAACTTTGTCGGGCGGCTGCCGGAGGCGGTTTACACCGCCTTTTTCTTCAGCCAGCCTCCGGTGAAAAATCTTGTCGCGAAGCAGATGCTTCGCGCTGTCCAGTCGGTGAACATTCCAATCCACACCGCCATAGGTCCCCAGCCGAAGAAGCGTATAAGCACAATCGTGAGGAATACACGGCAGGTCCACATAGTGATGGAGGATGTTATCATGGAGAACTTCACGTCCCCGGCGGCGCGCATGCCGTAGCCCGGCATGAATGAGAATGACCATGCAATAGGCTTATATATGGTGATGGCGAGGGTCATCTGTTTGCACAGAGAGGCAGCCTCCGGCTCCATTCCTCCGAGTGTTGTTATGAGGTCACACGCGAGGTAGAGAAGAACACAGGATATGATGATTGAGACCTCACCGTACCATGTGAGCTTGAGTATGTAGCGCTTCGCTTCGTCCTTGCGCCCGGCGCCGATGCACTGTCCGACAACCGTGACCATTCCGAGACCGATACCCATTCCTGCCATACTGCTGAAGCCCTCCAGAACGGCAGTCATGGCCTGCGCTGCGATGGCGGTCGTGCCGAGCGTTGACACGGTCGACTGTATGGCAAGCTTGCCAAACTGGAACATTCCATTCTCGATTCCGGTAGGAATACCGAAGCCGAGTATCATTTTGACCATCGGAAGGTCTGGGCGTATCGCCAGATAATTGCTTATGTATATGGTCTGCTTAGGCTTGGTCTGAATGTACATGATGACAGCGGCACAGAATATTCTCGAGGTGAGCGTCGAGAGCGCCGCACCGGCAACTCCCAGCTTGAGCCCGAATATAAATATAGCATTTCCTACTATATTAATGCAGTTTGATATCATGGACACCGTCATCGGAAGCTTTGAATTGCCGGAGGAGCGGAACAGCGCCGCCGACGCGTTGTACAGACCTATAAATGGAAATGAAAGTCCAGTTATAAGCATATAAATGAGCGCATTCTGCATGACATCAGCGTCTACCTTACCGAAGATGAGCGACAAAAGAGGAGCTCTGAATATAACGCACACAGCCGATATGATGGTCGATATGACAAACATTGACAGAATGAGCTGCCGCCCGGCTGCATTCGCGCTGTCGGTGCGCTGCTTTCCAATGTACTGTGAGCACACTATCGCACCGCCCGTGGCGAGCGCCGAGAAAATATTGAGTATAAGTGTGTTGATTGAGTCTACGAGTGACACGGCTGAAATCGCCGCGGAACCTACATTGCTGACCATCATCGTGTCGGCGGTTCCCATAAGTGAATTGAGCACCTGCTCTACCATGAGAGGGATGAGAAGTGCCCAGAGCTGTTTCTTTGTGAACATGATAATCCTCCACGCCACTGCGCCGCAGCAGCTTAAATAGTAATGGAAGCCCTTTTCTTATTATGATTGTGAGTTCCCTACAAATTTTCCGCAAACTATATTATAATAATTCACCGCAAAAATCCACTGAAAAATAATCATAATGTGGAAAAATATATAATAGTACAGAAAATTGTTGATTTCGTAGGAGTGTGTGTAACTTGCGCGGAGGTGGGGGAGACTGTGATTGCAGTGAAACTGCAAAATACAATGTAAAACCGTTCGGGAACATGAGCTTTGCTTAAGGAATACCGTTTAAAAGTTTAATACATATTATCAGGCGGTAATAGCTGCGTCAAAAGAAAGAAAAATAGCTGTACCTACCGCCTGCATTAACAAATTTCTATCTCGGGCGGTAATTCGTTTGCTTGTTAAAAAATTACCAATATATATTGACACCCACGAAGAGATATGATAATATCTTGCTATACCCAAAAGGGAGTAGCTGGCACCGCAAGGTGTCATAATTTCCGTCAGAACAATCCATTTTACCGCGGTTATGGATTCGGATTTTGTGAGTGAGTGGCAAGACTTTTGTTATGGTTTTCCGTAGCAAGAGTCTTTTTTTATATAACAATTATATAAAAAGCCCTCAATGCAGGAACACACTGCGTCGACTGTGCAGCAGATGTCACAGACGGCGCCGGCACTTCTGCTAAATAGTCGGCTCAGCCCGCTCTAACAGAAATCAGAAATTTGGGTAATATTCAAAAGACAAAATCAAAGTATTGACAAGAATATAAACTTGAAACGAGAGGTAAGCATCAATCTAAAAGTAAGTGTAAACTAAGAGGTATACACCTGCCAAAATGTAAGTACAGCATAAAAAGCAGGTATAACCTAAAAAGTACCAAAATTATTATCAAAAGCAAGTTAAGAATTTACACAAAAAGCAACAAAACACAGACACAACGGCAGCCCACATATTTTGGGCACAACATCTGCGGAATGGAGAAAAAGTATGAGTAAAAACAATGATTTTGTGTATGATGAGGAGGAATTCAGGAAAGCGGCAAAAAAGTCCGGGAAAATTTTTAAGAAATTTGGCTGGATAATAATTGTTGTCATAGTGGCGGCGATATTGGCAATGAATTCCACATATCAGATTAATGAACAGGAACAGGCAGTGCTTGTCACGCTAGGTAAGCCGCAGTCGGTGACGGATTCAGGCCTGCATTTTAAAATTCCTTTTATTCAGAATGTAATAAAGGTAGATACGACGATACACGGTTTTACGATGGGTTACAACACGGACGCTGACGGTTATGTGCTCGACACTGATGAGTCGCTTATGATTACGTCGGATTACAATTTTGTGAATGTCGATTTCTTCGTCGAGTACAAGGTGACTGACCCCGTAAAGGCGGTCTATAATTCGGAAAATCCGGAGCTTATACTTAAAAATATTGCTCAGGGCTGTATCCGTTCGGTTGTGGCAAGCTACGATGTCGATAGCGTTCTCACAACGGGAAAGTCGGAGATACAGTCTAATATCAAGCAGCTCATAGTCGGAAAGCTTGAGGATCAGGATATAGGAATAATGCTTGTGAACATCACGATTCAGGACTCTGAGCCGCCTACGGCAGAGGTCATGGAGGCATTCAAGGCGGTTGAGACCGCCAAGCAGGGCAAGGAGACGGCACTCAACAATGCCAACAAGTACCGCAATGAGCAGGTTCCGGAGGCTCAGGCCCAGGCGGATGGTATTATCAAGAATGCCGAGGCACAGAAGGAACAGCGGATTAACGAGGCAACGGCGCAGGTTTCAAGATTTAACGCGATGTATGAGGAGTATGTAAAGAATCCTACGGTTACCAAGCTTCGTATGTTTTATGAGGCGATGGAGGACGTGCTTCCTGACCTGAAGGTGATTATCGTCGGAACGGACGGAGTTGAGACAGTGCTGCCGCTTGATTCGTTTACGGGAAGTTCGTCAGGCAGCACAGGTGAATAGACGGTAATTAATGTTTTGCGGCGGGCCGCAGAAAGAGAGTATAGCTTATGAAAAAATCAAAGATAGTCATAATAATTGTCGCAGTGTTGGCACTTATAACACTTGGCGCGTCGATAGAGGTTGTCAATCAGGATGAATTTAAGCTTGTGAAGCGTTTTGGAAAGGTTGACCGGGTGCAGACGACATCGGGAGTATGCTTTAAGATACCATTTGTTGAGACGGCGGACACGCTCCCAAAGGAGATACTTCTATATGATATTGCAGAGTCTGAGGTAATAACGTCTGATAAGAAAACGATGATAACAGACAGCTATGTTTTATGGAGAATAACGGATCCATTGAAATTTGCACAGACACTAAATGCTTCAATCGCAAATGCTGAGAGCCGTATTGACACGGTGGTGTTCAATGCGACCAAGAATACAATAAGTTCCATGACACAGGACGAGGTCATAAAGGCCAGGGACGGAGAACTCGCAGAATCGATTGAGGGAAATATCGGAGCGACGATGGCGCAGTACGGAATAGAGATTATAACGGTTGAGAACAAGAGGCTTGACCTTCCAAGCGACAACAAGACAGCGGTATATGAGCGTATGATATCCGAGCGTGACAATATCGCAGCGACCTACACTGCAGAAGGTCAGGCTGAGGCGCAGGTCATCAGGAACACAACCGACAAGGAAGTCACCGTTATGCTGTCGGAGGCGCAGATGCAGGCGGAAATCCTTGTTGCCGAGGGCGAGGCAGAATACATGAGAATACTCGCCGAGGCGTATGGCGACGAGAGCCGCACGGAGTTTTATGAGTTTGTAAGAAGCCTCGATGCACTCAAGGTCTCGATGGTCGGAAAGAACAAGACAGTCGTTCTGTCGGCGGATTCACCGCTTGCACAGATATTCAACGGCTGGAACTAGTGTGAAAAATATTTAGAAATAGAAATGGCAGGTATACCATTTGCCTGAGTATCCTTCAAAGGTGGAGGGATATTCGGCAAAGGTGTATCTGCCATTTTGCATTTTCCTGTTATGTAACCGGCAATATGCTCAAATAAGGCTACTTGGACGCAGGCTTGGAAGGAATATCCCCTGTGCAGAACGGGCATTTTGTAGCCTTGATATTGATTGTCGAGTAGCAGAGCGGGCACTCCTTTGTGGTAGGTGCGGCAGGGGTCTGTTCCTTCTTGAAATGGAACTTGTTAATGCCCTTTACAATAAGGAAGAGGGACAATGCCACGAGCAGGAAGTTGATAACCGCCTGAATAAATGAACCGTAGGCGATGGAAGCACTTCCTATTGTGATGGAAAGCCCGCCGAAATCGAGTCCGCCGATGATAAGGCCGATGAGCGGAGTGAGTATGTCGTTGACTAAAGAGGTTACGATGGCAGTGAATGCACTGCCCATGATGATGCCGACAGCCATGTCGAGGACATTGCCGCGTGAGATGAATTTTTTGAATTCCTTTAACATTGCATTTTCCTCCGTATGGATGAATTTTCTATAAAATATTTTAGCTGATTAGGACTGGATAGACAAGTGCAAAATTAAGTGGATAAGACAAAAAATGTCAGTAAAATCAACAAAAATAGTCAAAAATCAAATTCCCAATTAGTGCTAATGCTTAACAAATTGGTACTAATTACACATGGATTGCTACAGTTTGGACAAAAGAAGGTTGAAAACGCACATAAAAACAACAAAAATGCACAAAAGTCATATTTACATAAATTTCTAAAAATGTTAAGATGCATAAAGTGGCAAAACTATGTACACGAGAATTATAAAAATGTAACAAATGGGAGGATGATTCATGAATTCAAGTATTTGGCGTGGCAAAATCAATTTGTCAAAAGAATTCAAGAAGAACATCCGCAAGAGTGTATCGCTTCTGCTTTCAGTGGCTATGGTGGCAGGAAGCGTATCTCTTTCGGATGTCGGTGCAGTAACTGTAAATGCAGCCGGTAAGGCTTCAACAGTTAATGCAGCTACCGGTGCCTATGCAATGGGAAAGGGGCAGAAGGTCAATGCTTCTACCTTATTCAGCGCTGAGACAGGCTATGGCTTCAGCGATGTGACTTACCCTGATGCAGCTAAGGACTGGGTAGGCGGAGTTTATTACCCAAGAGAGGAGAAGGTCACAGCCGGAAGTGCATCATATGTAACTGACGGTGACGGATATCTTGAGATTGCGAGCAAGATATGGAAAGAGACCGAGAACTCAGGCTTTGGAGTTTATACCTATGAGAATACTTCTACACTTGACTTCGCACTTAACAATGCAGATTACAAGGTAAGCGTTGAGCTTGTCAACCCTACTGATAAGGAGCTTGTGGTTTCCCTCGAGGCAGAGGACATCACAAAGGCATCAGGAGTTAAGGTGGCAGCGGGCGCTTCCGTTACACAGGATATAACAGCGTGCCTCGTTGATGGCGTCCTTAACCTCAAGTTTTTGGAGACATCGGGAAGCGCGACTAAAGAGGAGGAGGCTGCCACCGGCAAGGTATATGTAAGCAAGGTTACAATTACCAAGGCAGCGACAAAGACAGCAGGTGATAAACCTACAATCTTTATTGCTTCCGACTCTACCGTTCAGACCTATGAGACTGCTGAGGCTCCTAAGACCGGATGGGGTCAGACACTCTACAATTTCTTTGGTGATTTCATCGAGGAGCGTAAGTGTACGGATTGTGGCTATAGCCAGTCACGAACCTATGAGACAGAGAATGTTATCATCGAAAACAGAGCTATCGGAGGAAGAAGCTCTAAGTCATTTATCGAGGAAGGAAAGTTCGATGATTTACTCGAGGATGTAAAGCCGGGAGATTACGTTCTTGTACAGTGGGGACACAATGATGCCACCGCAGCAAGACCTAACAGATATGTATCCCCTGCTGATTTCGAGTATTGGATGCAGTATTATGTTGATGGTGTTACTCAGAGAGGTGCCACTCCTGTTCTCGTAACGCCTGTTGCAAGATACAGCTATGTAAGTAATGCTGACGGCACGGTTACATTCGTTGGCAATTTTGAGAAGTATGGTGATGTAATGCGTAAGATGGCGAAGGAGCAGAACATCCCTATCGTTGATCTTACAGCAAGTTCTGTAGCATTATGTAATGAGTTCGGTCTTGAGGGTGCTAAGGCACTGTTCATGGTACATGCCGGAGATACAACTCATTTACAGTATTATGGAGCATATAAGTTTGCACAGTGCGTGGCACAGGGTATTGTTGACTATGCTGCGGCAGGAACTACAGATAAGCTTGATGAGCTTGCAAAGCTCGTTGTAAACAAGATTCCTACCAATGTTCCGGGTTCTATAACAGGATTTAAGAGCACAACTGTAGGTTCATCCTCCATAGGTCTTACATGGGAAGAGGAAGAGGATTCAGAGCTTTACTACATCTACAGAGCGGTTCTTGAGGATGGGCAGACAATCGATGATGTTGATTTTAGCAGTGCTGAGAAGTTCTCTGTTTCATCAACCAACGATTACACTGACGGAGCATGTGCGGCAGGCGTTACCTATGTATATGCAATCCGTGGCTTCAATGCCAAGGGCTTAGGTGTCCTTTCAGACAAGATTCAGGTTACAACAAAGACAGCAGGCTGGAAGTTCGATATCAATGGTGATAAGGACAGTGTTGCAAAGGCTGACGGACCTACAGATACAGGCTGGACAGGTGTCGGTGCAGAGATGTATGACGCTGCAAGAGGCTATGGCTGGATAATAAGACCTGGCGCAGGCCGTGACCGCGGTGAGCAGAAGAATGATTCCTACAGCCTTATGGGAAGAGACTTCACGATAGGTGCGGGTGAGTTCGCGCTTGATATCCCTAACGGCGATTATGAGGTTACCTGCTACGGCGGAGACATTCTTCCGGGAACCTCAACGGTTAAGTCATCCTATGGCGCTGAGGGCAAGTCCATCGGAAGTATTTCCGTTAAGCAGGGTGTTGCCGGTGCAACAGGTACGGTAAGAGTTGAGGATGGACAGCTTAACATCACGACAGACAATTACTTTAATGGTTTTACCGTTACAGATATTTTGAAGGCACCTTCATCACTGGAGGCTTCCGAGAAGTCGGTAAGTGGTTCTAACATGACCTTCCTTTTGAGCTTCGTAGGTGTTGATGAGGCTGTTAAGTACAATGTATATAAGAAGAGCTCATCTGACGATGCATTCACGATTGTCAAGACATTTACGGCTGAGGAGTACAAGGACGATGATCTTGGCTGCAGAGCCATGACAGCAGCTCTCGGTGAGACATACGAGTACTATATGACATGTGTGACAGCAGATGGAACAGAGTCAGCACGTTCTAATATAGAGACAGTTAAGGCTGTATTGGACGAAGTTAAGGTTCCGGCAGCTCCGACAAATGTTGTATGTGTAGATCCTACATCATCGACAACAGGCGTTCAGCACACAATAACAATTTCCTGGAATGCAGCTTCTGTTGCAGACGCTGACCAGGGTAAGGTAATCAAGTATGTCATCTATCGTTCAGCAAAGGCTGAGGATGAGAAGGGCTTTAAGGCATTCGAGAAGGTAGGCGAGACTACAGAGACAACCTTCAAGGATACATATTTTGATATTGATACCAACATAAGCTACTACTACAAGGTGGCAGCACTCAACGCAGGTGGTTTAAGTGAGCTTTCAGCAGTATGCAAGACTCCGGTCACGGGAACACTTACACCTGGAAATCTTGAGAAGTACTCGGACAGAGCGCTTGTAGCAGTTAATCTTGCGGGTGAGAAGGGTGCAGAGATACTTATATCAGCAACAGACAAGGATGGAAATACACTTACAAAGGGTGTTTACTTAAGCTGGAGAAGCTTTGAGGCAGACTTTGACAATGACAACAATCTTAAAACAACCTTCACAGTATACCGTGATGGTGCTGCAATAGCAGAGAACGTAAGCGTAACAAATATGGTAGATGAGGGCGGTACAAGCGCATCTACATATAAGGTAGTAGGAAGCAACGATTCCGCTATCGGTGTGAAGGCAGTTGATACCAAGTGCTGGGAGCATCAGTACCTTGAACTCAATCTCTATGCTCCTGCAGACGAGACAATGCCTGAGTACAATGGTGAGGTGGCAACATGTGATTACAGCGCTAATGATATGTCACTCGGCGACCTTGACGGCGACGGAGTTCTTGAGCTTATCGTTAAGTGGTATCCAAGCAACGCAAAGGATAATTCCGGATACGGATTTACGGGAAAGACATTCCTTGATGCATATGATGTAAACTGGGCAACAGGAGAGACGACTCTTCTCTACAGAATTGATATGGGTATAAATATCCGTTCAGGTGCCCACTATACACAGTTCCAGGTATGGGACTATGACGGTGATGGCAAGGCAGAGATAGCAGTTAAGACAGCACCGGGAACAACAGTATTAAGACCAACAGACGGCACAGCCAACACACTTGCCGAGGTAGAGTACATTGATGTTCCTTCAAGCTCACTTCCAACAGAGAAAATCAGTGAAAAGAATGATTACCGTAACGCTTCAGGATATGTTCTTGACGGACCTGAGTACTTCACAATGTTCAACGGTGAGGACGGAAGCATTCTTGACACAACGGACTTCGTTCCTGCAAGAGGAAATGTTGGTGCATGGGGCGATGCGTATGGTAACCGTGTTGACAGATTCTTGTCTGCAACAGCTTATCTTGATGGTGAGAAGCCATATGCAGTATTTACAAGAGGATACTACACAAGAACATGCCTTACAGCCTACTATGTAAACGATGAAGGAAAGCTTGATGTTTACTGGGCATTCGATACAAACGAGGCAGGTTCTGAGTACGAGGCACAGGGTAACCATGGCCTCAGTGTAAATGACGTTGACAATGATGGCAAGGACGAGATTATCTACGGTTCCCTCACGGTTGACCATGATGGTACGGTTAAGTATTCAACAGGTCTTGGACATGGTGATGCGATGCATGTATCAGACTGGGTAGAGTGGAACGACGGACTTGAGATAATGGACGTTCACGAGCATGATGATGCCGCATACCATGTGGAAATCCATGACGCCGAGACAGGTGAAATTCTCATGGGCTACTGGACAGGTAAGGATACAGGACGTGGTGTTGCAGCGGATATCGACCCTACATCGGCAGGCGCTGAGTGGTGGTCAATAGCGAGTCCTACTTACGAGGGAAATGATGAGCCTTCATGGGATTCCACGGACGGAGAGGTTTATTCAACTCAGTCAAAGGTTGGAGCACTCATAAAGCTTGCTGACAAGACTCCTGCTTCTAATGCATCCATCTTCTGGGATGGAGATCTGTTAAGTGAAGTTCAGGATCATGCATTTAACAAAGAGGCTTATGCACCTACAGGAGTTAAGCTCTACAAGTGGGATTATGAGAATGAGGAGCAGGTAGAGCTTCTCTCATCAACAGAAATCTGGTCAAGCAACGGAACAAAGGGTAATCTTGGTATTATCGCAGACTTCCTTGGAGACTGGAGAGAAGAGATTATTGCACGTTGTGCAGCAGACAAGAACAAGGTTCGTGTTTACACGACAACAATTCAGACCGATTACGTCGTACCATGTCTCCTTGAGAATCTTGCTTACAGAGAGGGCGTTGCATGGGAGAATGTTGGTTACAATCAGCCTGCTAACTTAAGCTACCTCCTTTCTGAAGGTCTTGTCACTTCACAGCTTATGGTAGGCCAGCTTACCAAGAACAGTGCTGAGATTGCATTTACAGAGGCAAGCGACGGCACATACGGACATGAAGTAACAGGATATCAGATATACAGGGCAGAGGGCGATGGTGCGTTCGAGTTAATCGACACTATCTCCAAGGACGAGCTTGTAGAGTATGTTCCGGATAAGGAACAGCCTGAGGAGCCGGAGGAACCGGATACGACAGAGCCACCTGTATGGTTGAAGTTAGATTTCGGCGGAGTAGATGGAAAGAATTCATCAAAGGTAGGACCGTTGATGGACGGTTATACAGAGATAACATCAGCTTCACCGTCGTATGAGGATAGCACAACAGGTTACGGACTTACAGCAGATTCGTTAAAGGGAATAACATTTAGGTACTATGAGGGAGGTACAACAACATTCACAGATAAATATGATTCAAGCTATGCATCATTGTTTGATGACTGTGCAATGGGTTGGAACTCAGATGTAGTATTCAAGGCAGATGTACCAAATGGAACATACGATGTAACAGTATTAACATCACATGTATCGGGAGCAGCAAAGAACCTTATATATGTAGAGGATATGGATAATAATGTTGCAAGATATGCAAATAAGAACGCAGCAAATGTTACAACGACAACCGTAGAGGTTAAGGACGGCGTGTTAGAAGTTAAGATAACACTTGACCCAAGTTATAAAGGAGCAGTTATACTTAGTGGTCTTGAGATTAAGGCTTCTAACTATGATGAGCTATATAAGGCATGGTTAGAAAAGAATATGCCTAAGTATTTGAAGCTTGATTTTGGCGGAGTAGATGGAAAGAATTCATCAAAGGTAGGACCGTTGATGGACGGTTATACAGAGATAACATCAGCTTCACCGTCGTATGAGGATAGCACAACAGGTTACGGACTTACAGCAGATTCGTTAAAGGGAATAACATTTAGGTACTATGAGGGAGGTACAACAACATTCACAGATAAATATGATTCAAGCTATGCATCATTGTTTGATGACTGTGCAATGGGTTGGAACTCAGATGTAGTATTCAAGGCAGATGTACCAAATGGAACATACGATGTAACAGTATTAACATCACATGTATCGGGAGCAGCAAAGAACCTTATATATGTAGAGGATATGGATAATAATGTTGCAAGATATGCAAATAAGAACGCAGCAAATGTTACAACGACAACCGTAGAGGTTAAGGACGGCGTGTTAGAAGTTAAGATAACACTTGACCCAAGTTATAAAGGAGCAGTTGTACTTAGTGGTCTTGAGATTAAGGCTTCTAATTATGATGAGTGGATGGATAAGTATTTCCCATCAACAGATGAGCCGGAAGAGCCTGAGGCACCAAGCGAGTCCGAGTCAGCAAGCGAGACAGAGCCTACGAGCGAGAGCACAGGTGAGACAGAGCCTACGAGTGAGAGCACAGGTGAGACAGAGCCTACGAGTGAGAGCACAGGCGAGACAGAGCCTACGAGCGAGAGCACAAGTGAGACAGAGCCTACAAGTGAGAGCACAAGCGAGTCTGAGAGCTCAAGCGGCACAGAGCAGACACCTGCATATTTAAGATTTGACTTTGGCGCAGGAGCTGTAGAGGATGGTTGGACACAGGTATTAGCTTCAGATGAGTACAGCGATGAGAAGGGCTACGGATTTGTATTTGGAGATGGTCTTGCGGCAGCAGGCTCCGAGAAGAAGTATACTTCAAATGCTGAGAGCCTTGCAGCAGTTGCTGACGATTGTGTACTTGGTTGGGATGCAACAAATCCAATGGAGTTTGATGTTAAGGTTCCGAATGGAAAGTACAATGTAACATATTACATCTATAATGGTTCAGGATATGTATACAATAAGATAACAGCAGAGGGCGTCGTACTTGGTGATGTAAGAAGAGGAAACAGTGACAAGCAGTTTACATCTCTTACAGCAGAAGTGGAAGTTACTGATGGAGTTCTCAATATTGTAAATCAGTCAAGCAAGAGCAAGATGCTTTCACTTTACTTCACAGGTCTTGAGATTAAGGACGTCAACTATGATGAGTGGCTCAAGAACAACACCTCAACTGATACAGCTTCAACAGACACTGAGGCCGCTGAGGAGAGCCAGCCATCAGATGAGCAGGCAATGGAGGCTCAGAGCGCTGAGGAGGAGCTTACAATCTCGCTCAACAATGTGAGAACAGTGGCAGCATCCGAGAGCACAGAGGAGGATACAGTTAAGTACTACTCATATGTAGACAAGACAGTTAAGCCTGACACAACTTACAGATATAAGATTGCAGCGGTTGTTGATGGCAAGACATCATTTATGTCAAGAGAGCTTGAGCTTCATACATTAGTTGATATTGCATCGATTGATGAGTTCTCACTTCCTGAGTTGGTTCAGGATCAGGTATTGGCAGAGGGACAGAAACTTGCAGATTTACTTCCTGCACAGCTTAGTGTAACTGATACCAATAACAACAAGACAGTTGCAAATGTTAAGTGGGATGTAACTAATGTTGACATCAAGACACCTGGTGAGTACAAGGTAATTGGTACTGTTGCAGGTTGGGATACACCTATTGAAAAGACGGTAAAGGTTGTTCCTAATGTATCTACAGGATACGCTAAGTATGAGGATATTACCGTTATAGTGGGAAATGAACCAACACTTCCGACTAAGCTTACAGCTACATTCTTAAATGGACAGACTATAGCCGGAACAGTTACTTGGGATACAAGCAATCTCGATGTAAATACTGTTGGTGAGTATGTCCTCAAGGGAACATCAAATCTTGCAGTTGGTGAGATTACAATTACAGTTAAGGTTGTTGCCAACTACATTGAATCTCTCTACACAAGATATTGGGAGATTTACCTCAATGAGACAGAGTACACACTTCCTAACAACGTATATGCAGTATGGGCTGATGGAACAGCATCTTATGTAAGTGCTGAGTGGGATAAGACAATACCTGTTGATGTGACTGTACTCGGAACGACAAAGCTTACAGGAACAGTTGAAGGCTTTGACGGAACTGCAGAATTGGAACTCACGGTTGATTACCCTGTTGCCAAGAGATTTGACTTCGGTATAGAGGGTTCTGCTGTTGAGGACGGCTGGATTGGAGTTCTTGGTAATGTAAAGAACGGAACTAAGAGCTTAGAGGAGCTTGGAAGTGCATACAGCAAGGATAAGGGCTATGGTTTCTTAGACGGAAAACAGACAAATCAGGGTCGTGATGAGGGCGCTTACAAGCCGGGAACACAGCTTCCTGACAATGTTTACAGGGATTACATCATGCCTGATGGAAACACATTCAGAGTCGACGTACCTAACGGTAAGTATATCGTAGAACTCGTAGGCGGATGTGGTTTAGGAAGCAGTAAGGTTGAGGCGAAGGTTCAGAACGAGAGTATCAGCGTATCAAACGGTAAGGCTACATATGCAGTCGGTGAGATTGAGGCAGTTGTAACAGAAGGATACATTGATATCGAGTTCGTCGGAAGTCTTTCAAGAACATGTGCGGTAATCGTAAGAACGGTAAGTGTTGATGATAAGGACGAACCGGAGGAGCCTTCAACAGAGGAGCCAACAACAGAGGAGCCAACAACAGAGGAACCAACGACAGAAGAGCCTACAACAGAGGAACCAACGACAGAGGAGCCTACAACAGAGGAACCGACACAGACGCCAAGTGAGGAGCCAACACAGGCACCGACAGAGACGCCAAGCGGAAAGACTGAGTTCAAGGGCGAGGTTGGAGAGCTTACGGATGATGTTATTTCTGATACAGTTAAGGAAAAGCTTAACTTAAAGACTGTTGAAGAGATTGTAAAATATCTCGAGAAGATGATTACAGAGAATGACGGCGCTAACAAGATTCTTCCAAATGTTGATGCTAAGAATACAACTGTTTTTGACTTTGTTGTAAAGATTAAGCGTGGCAATGGTGAGTGGACACAGGCAAGCGAGGACGAGTTAAAGACAGGAGTTGATGCAGTTATTCCATATCCTGAGAATACTGCAAAGGACGGTTTTGAGTTCGTAATCGGACATCTCATCGTATCGGGCGACAATGCAGGTACAATGGAGTACTTCAAGCCTGAAAAGACAGATGCCGGTCTTAAGATTCATATTACAAGCGCATCTCCGTTTGTAATCGGCTGGAAGGCTGTAGGTAACAGTGAGCAGCCAACCACTGAAGCACCTGCTACACAGCCTGCAACCGAGCAGCCTGCTACAGAGGTTACAACCGCTAATGGCGAGACCACACAGCAGACAGAGAGCACGGCAGCAAGAGCTGAGGCGGAGGATGCTGAGACAGGCGACAGAGCCGGAGCAATGATTCCGATGTTAGTTATCCTTATGGTGATTGCACTTGCGGCAGCCGCATTCGTGGTAGTTGATAAGCGCAAAAATATCATAAAGAAGAACTAAGACAAGTGAAAATCTGTAATTAGATAAAAAATAAAACAGCTCCGTACATACCACTTAAAGTGGCTATGTGCGGAGCTGTTTTGTTGTCTGGTGATTTGCGGCAATAATAAGGGGTGTATGTTCTGCCGATGGTTGGAAAAAACCGCGGCACAAATCATAGGTCTGTGCCGCGGCTGGAATTACTGTTTATTATATTTTGTTATTACTGTTCAGCTTCGGAGGTATCGTCCGTAGCAGGTGTAATATACAGATGCATCTTGTCGATGCGGTTTTTCTCGATGTGGTCTACCACGATGCGTGCGTGGTCAAGCTGAACCTCGTCGCCGTCGTGAGGGAGGCGCTCAAGCTTATCTATCACAAGACCGCTCACTGAGTCGTAGTCCTCAGACTCGTAGTCGGTGTCGAGAAGCTCGTTCAGGTCATCAAGCTTGGTCATACCGTTTAACTGGTATTCGGTGTCGTTAATCTTGGTGATGCAGTCTTCCTCGTCCTCGTCATATTCGTCACGGATTTCGCCGACAATCTCCTCGAGAAGATCCTCAAGGGTAATCATACCGACAGTTGAACCGTATTCGTCGAGAACGATTGTTATATTGTTAGAGGTCTTTTTTAATTCATCCATGAGTTCGGAAGTCTTTTTGAACTCATAAGTATAGTACGGTTCGCGCAAAATCTCTGATACATGGAAGTCGTCACCCGGCGAGTATAAAAGAAGGTCTTTTACATTGATAATTCCGATAACATTGTCGATGGAATCCTTGTAGATAGGAAGCCTTGTATACTTCTCGGCGCGGAATATATCAATAATCTCGTCATAGGTGCTGTCTATGGAGGCACAGGTCATGTCGATTCGCTGAATCATGACATCCCTTGCCCTGGAATTGCCAAAATCAAATACGTTGTTAATCATTTCATGCTCTTCATGCTCAAGCACGCCTTCCTCGTGGCTCACATCAACTATGGTTCTAAGCTCATCCTCGGTGAAGGACTGTCCCTTCTCGCGCGAATCAACCCCCAGCAGAAGCAGGAAGCCCATCGCAAATTTGTTCACAATGAAAATGACTGGTGTGAGTATCCACATGAGTCCCGATATGATTCCGCTGTAGGCAAGAGAAATCTTCTCTGCCTTGAAAGTGGAGAAGGTCTTAGGTGAAATCTCACCAAAGATAAGTATTAAGAATGTGAGTGCACCGGTTGACAGCGCAATCCACTGTGAGCCGAAAAGATTGGTCGCAAGCGTTGTCAAAAGTGAGGAGGCAGATAGATTCACCACATTGTTTCCGATAAGTATGGCGGATAACATCTTTGCCTTGTTGTCGGTTATGTCAAGGACTCTTTGAGCCTTTTTGTTGCCGTCATCGGCAAGCGTACGCATTCTCACGCGGTTCACCGTCGTAAGTGCGGTCTCTGCTGAAGAGAAGAATGCAGAGAGCAAAAGTAAAATGATAACAATAAAAATCTGTACTATGTCCCCGGGGGCCATTAAAAAAATCACTCCTTCTGATTTAAAATTATAAATTGCGTCGGCATGAAACAACACAATTTTAGGATATTATACATGATAAGCACACACACTGCAAGGGAAAAAGTTATAAAATACACTTCAGAATATAATTGATACAGCAGGAGACAGTCCTCGTTATCCTTGTTAAACGTAAAAATTTGTGTTAAAATTCTGATGTCTATATATGATATCAGGGTCAAAAGGCCAGAAAGCTGTTCGTGCCTGCACGATTAGGCTTTTGAACTTGGGATCCGCAGAACATGAGGAAGGAGCGCTAATATGTCCGTGCTTAGAAAAACCAGAGAGCACTATAAGGGGCTCAACTGGGAGGAGGAGTTAAAAAAACAGAAGGAGCTCAGGAAAGGTATTGATGACCGCATGATTGCAGGGATACAGCAGTTTCGGACCGATAGGCTGGACAAGATAATGATTTTGATAACGAAGTCAGGAAACGGTGGAATGATATGGCTGTTTGTGGCACTGTATCTGTATCTGGTAAAGAAAATGCATCATCAGGCGATGGTGCTCATATGCGTTATTGCTGCTGTGGCTTTTATTGCCAATTTTATTATAAAAGGACTTTTTACCAAGGACAGACCATGTGACCTTGATGAGACGGTGGACTTACTTATTAAGAGACCTCTCGGATCATCACTGCCGTCGGGACATTCGGCGTCGTCTTTTGCGTGTGTCGTGGTAATTTTTCACATGAATCCGTGGTGGGGTGCTGCTGCATTTGCATGGGCATCGCTTATTGCGTTTTCGAGAATTTATTTATATGTCCATTTTCCGTCAGATGTTCTTTTCGGGATAATCTCAGGGACGGTGATAGGGCTTATTGTAATGCCGATTGCCATTCATTTTATTGGCTGGTGATGCCGGTTTAAATATAATTATAAAATAAAGGAGAAAAAGTGTGAGAATATGCCTCATAGCATATTTTTTACACATGCAATTTGTTTCCGGGCGAAAACAAACTGCTTTTGACGTCAGCCTCCTTACGATAAATCGCCCGGGAATGAGGATTAATATATGTATATAATAGCAGGACTTGGAAATCCGGGAAGCGAATATGAGCTCACGCGCCACAATATAGGCTTTCGTGTAATTGATGAGCTCGCGGAGGAATATAATATAAGCATAAGCGAGAAGAAGCACAAGGGGCTTATAGGGAAAGGCGTGATAGAGGGACAGAAGGTGGTGCTTGTAAAGCCGCAGACCTTTATGAACCTAAGCGGCGAGTGCGTGCGTGAGGTTATCGACTATTACAAGGAGAGCATTGACCACTTTATTGTCGTGTATGATGATATCAGCCTTGATGTAGGCAGGCTGCGCGTGCGTCCGAAGGGAAGTGCCGGTGGACATAACGGAATTAAGAACATCATAGCGCAGCTCGGCACAGATGAGTTCGCGCGCGTGAAGTTCGGCGTAGGAGACAAGCCTAAGGGCAGCGATCTGGTTGACCATGTTCTAGGCAGATTTAACAAGGACGACGAGGAACTCGCAAAAAGCCACTTTAAGACGGCAGCCGAGGCTGTAACCTGCATTATGAATGAAGGGTGCGCGTCGGCGATGAATAAGTATAATGGGTGATATGCTGTGCGTATTCTCTTATACGCTTAGTTTATAGATTAGAAAGGACTCCCACATGAACAGTTTTGTATATCCGCTAAAGCACCTCGCGGTCTTTGAGGATATGAAGAGAGATTTGGATAAGCATGGTAAGGCGGTTTTGGTGACAGGGTGTGTTGAGCAGCAGAAGGCACACCTTGTTTTTGGCGTGTGCGATACACCGTTCCGCCTTATCATCACACACAGTGAAATCCGCGCGAGACAGCTCTACGAAGAGTATCGTTTTTTTGACAAGGACGTGGTCTACTATCCCGCGAAGGATTTTATCTTTTACAATGCGGACATACATGGAAACCTCATTGTTAAGGAGAGAATTAACGCGATAAAGCATATCGTGGAGCAGAAGAAAGCACGGGAAGAAAATCAGAACGGGGCATCACTCACGGTAATCACAACCATCGACGGCTGTATCGACAAGCTCCTGCCGATTGAGTATATCGAGAACAATGTGATGACACCTGCGGTTGGCGATGAGGTTAATCTCACCGAGTATGAGAAGAAGCTTGTGAAGCTCGGCTATGAGAGGTGCGCGCAGGCGGAGAGCCCGGGACAGTTCGCGGTCCGGGGCGGAATTATCGATGTCTTTCCGTTTACGGAGGAGACTCCCTACAGGATTGAGCTGTGGGGTGATGAGATTGACTCGATACGAAGCTATGACGCGCAGAGCCAGCGCTCTATCGAGAATGTCGATGAGGTGTCCTTCTATCCTGCGACGGAGCTGATTTTCTCGTCGGGGGATATTTTTGCCGCGCTGAAAAAGATTAAGGCGGACACGGATAAGCAGGCGGAGCTTTTTGAGAATGAGAAGAAGCTTACCGAGGCGGCGCGCATAAGGAATAAATACGCGGAGCTCGAGGAGAGGCTTATGCTTGACCCCGATGGCGTGAACGGCTCGATGGGTATTGAGAGCTATATAGGGTATCTTGCAGACTACACGGTGTCGTTTGCGGAATATTTTTTGCCGGAGGACACGACGTTCGTGCTCGACGAGCCGGGAAGGATTGCCGAGAGGCTCAAGGCTGTGCAGTATGAGTTTGGCGAGAGCATGTCACACAGGCTTGAGAAGGGTGATATTCTACCGAAACAGACAGATGTGCTTTATGATACGTCGTATGTGTACGGGAAGCTGTACAAGGGTGCTCTGCTTGCGCTGTCAGTTCTCGATACGAGGGCGGAAGGGCTTAACATCGGTGGAAGATACGATATCGGTGCGAAGGGGATAAGCTCGTACAACAACAGCTTTGAGACACTTGTCGGTGATGTCAGAAGGTACAAGAAGGAGGGCTATGTGACCATTCTCGCCTCCTCGTCGCGAATAAGGGCGGAAAGGCTTGCGGCTGATCTGCGGGATAATGATGTCACGGCGTATTTTTCGGATAAATACGACAGGGAGCTTTTGCCGGGCGAGGTTATGACGGTGTTCGGAAATCTCTCGAAGGGCTTTGAGTATCCGCAGATTAAGTTCGTGATTATCGCAGAGAGCGACATTTTTACGCAGGATAAGAAAAAGAAGAGGGCTAAGGCAAAGGCATACGAGGGCAAATCAATCTCCGATTTCGCGGAGCTGTCAATCGGCGACTATGTGGTGCATGAGAATCACGGAATGGGTATCTACCGCGGTATCGAGAAGGTCGTCGTCGACAAGGTCGAGAAGGACTATATCAAGATTGAGTACAGCGGCGGCAGCAACCTCTATGTGCTCGCCACGCAGCTTGACAGCATACAGAAATTCTCGGGACCGGACGGGCACAAGCCGAAGTTGAACAAGCTCGGTACGGTCGAGTGGTCAAAGACCAAGGCGAAGGTCAAGAGTGCGGTTGCGGGAATTGCAAAGGAGCTTGTGGAGCTGTATGCGATAAGGCAGAACCGGCAGGGCTACAAGTTCGGACCTGACACGGTATGGCAGCAGGAGTTCGAGGAGATGTTCCCTTACGAGGAGACCGACGATCAGCTCACGGCGATTGCCGAGACGAAGCAGGACATGGAGAGCACCAAGATAATGGACAGACTTCTCTGCGGGGACGTCGGTTTTGGAAAGACGGAGGTTGCCATGCGCGCGGCGTTCAAGGCGGTGTGCGACAACAAACAGGTCGTCTACCTGGTGCCGACCACGATACTTGCACAGCAGCATTACAACAGCTTTGTCCAGAGAATGCAGTCGTTTGGCGTGAGGGTGGAGCTTCTCAGCCGTTTCTGCACGCCTACGCAGGTAAAAAATACGCTCGACGGGCTGAAAAAGGGAACGGTTGACATTGTAATCGGTACGCACAGAGTCCTCTCAAAGGATGTGAAGTTCAAGGATTTGGGACTTATGATAATTGACGAGGAGCAGCGCTTCGGCGTTACCCACAAGGAGAAGATTAAGCAGTTAAAGTCTGACCTTGACGTGCTCACGCTCTCGGCGACACCTATTCCGAGAACCCTGCACATGAGCCTCGTGGGTATAAGGGACATGAGCGTGCTCACGGAGGCGCCGGTCGACAGAATGCCTATACAGACCTTTGTGACGGAGTACGACGAGGAGCTCATAAGGGAGGCAGTCATAAGGGAGCTCTCGAGGGGCGGACAGGTGTACTATGTGTTTAACATGGTGAAGGGCATAGAGGACGTGGCGGCAAAGATATCCGCCATAGTGCCGGACGCGAATGTAGCTTACGCGCATGGACAGATGCACGAGCGACAGCTTGAGAAGATTATGTATGATTTTATAAACGGGGATATCGACGTGCTTGTGTCGACGACGATTATTGAGACGGGACTTGATATTCCGAACACAAACACGATTATCATTCACGATGCTGACCGCTTCGGACTCTCACAGCTCTACCAGCTCAGAGGCCGTGTCGGACGTTCTAACCGTACCGCCTACGCGTTTCTTCTCTACAAGCGTGACAGAATGCTGCGCGAGGAGGCGGAGAAGAGACTGTCGGCGATAAGGGAGTTCACGGAGCTTGGAAGCGGCTTCAAGATTGCGATGAAGGACCTTGAAATCCGCGGAGCGGGCAATGTTCTCGGCGAGGAGCAGCACGGACATATGGCTGCCGTGGGGTACGACCTGTACTGCAAGATGTTAAACGAGGCGGTACTCACGCTCAAGGGATATAAGAAGATTGAGGACGAGTTCGAGACGAATGTTGACCTTCCGGTTGACGCATTTATCCCGGCGACCTATATACGAAGCGAGGCTCAGAAGCTCGATATATACAAGCGCATCGCCGCCATCACGACGAGGGAGGAGCTTGTGGATATGCAGGATGAGCTCACCGACCGCTTCGGGGATATGCCAAAGACCGCGATAAATCTCATGCGTGTGGCATTCATCAAGTCAAACGCGCACCTTGCGGATATCATCGAGATAAAGGGCTCGCAGACACAGATTATAGTAAGGCTGTACCCGCAGGCAAGGGTAGATATCAACAAGATACCTGATTTTGTAAAAAAATACGACGGGCGCGTTCAGTTCAAGGTCGAGGCTGTACCATATTTCAGATACACGCCTGCAAAAGATGAGCTTAAAACCACGGACAGGTATCTCGGCACCGTGACGGAGCTTGTCGAGGGCGTTGGAAAGCTCAGGCTCGAGGAGGAACCCGCATAATGCCGCCTTTACAGCTCAGATGTAGAAAAAACATATGAATTTTCACTCAGTTTGAACAGCTCGTTGTTGAATGAAAGAGGGAGCACATATATAAGAAACGCAGCAATCAGTATGACAATCAGCGCGATGGAGGCGGTTGACAGTATGTGCTTTCTTTTTTTGTCCCTGAAATCCATAATTGTGGTGTAAATATCCTCAATAAAAGCCCTAAAACCGATAACAGACACAGGAAGCAACAGCACAAAGTACGGCAAGGTGTACTGCGCTTTCATCTCCCAGAAGCCGTGAAACAGAAAACCTCCCACAAAAAACAGCGGCAGGAGCACAAGTGCATACCCTGAGCCCGTGCCCGATTTTTTGAAACAGAACAGAATGTACATCATCACGCCGAAGAGTATGAGCGTGTGCACCGCGTCCAGAAGCTTTATTATAAAACGGTATACGGACTCGTGCCCTGACAGACCGAGCAGCGTGTCGGTAAAAGTGCTGTGATGTATGAATTCATCGCTCACAATCGAGTTGCGGCGGTACAGCCAGAAGCTCTGAAAGGTCGGGTTGTTCCAGCCGGAAGCCATTTTGCGCGAAAAGAAGCTCAGCGCCGAGGCGGGATTTTTTACAAAAAACTTTATACGTTCTTTTATGAAGCTGCCAGCCACACTGCCGGCATATCCGGAATCTCCGCCGTTATCCCGGAACGCACTCACGAAGCTGTCATTGTACCAGCCGGGAGCGGCATTTTCAGCCTCGGATAAGCCCATCGCGATATGAACTGATGCGGGCATGCCGTCTGAAATCGGCATTTTGGTCAGACTTTTGTAGGCGGTAGTCAGCAGTGCAGAACACAGAAGATATATCGGCAGGGTTATCAAAAGGCAGATTACGGCGCTTTTTTTGTGCACCTTTATGACATCGAGCATCAGCACAATCAAAAAGGCGATGAGCGCAATGAGGTAATTTGATTTCATAAAAACCGACAGCACAGTGAGCGGCACGGCTATGGCAAGGTTTGAAGTCTTTTTGTGTTTTATGTAGTTTAGCAGCAGGCAGAATGACGCGGTGGTCAGTGCAAGCCCTATGAGCGTCCCGTACACGAAGGTAGTGTACAAAAACAGCGGGGCAAACAGCGCGGTGCAGATGCAGCATATATCCGCCGTGGTTTCGCTGTCTGATATGATGAACGCCATCTTCCGTACAAAGAATACTATGACTCCAAGGCTTGCGGCATTGAGAAGCTGGAAGGCGGTATAGTTGTAATCTCCGACAATGTAGGACAGCAGATACATGAACATGACAATTCCGAACTGGTTGTGGTACATGTCCATGTACTCTCCCGGATAGAAGGAGGCGAAATCCTTGTCACGCATCTGCTCGGCAATGGACAGCACAGTCCCCTGGTCTGCTATCGGAAACGGAACATTTCTCGTGTACAGAACCCATGCGGCGGCACAGATGGCTGTGATAAACGGCATCAGGCGCGCAAGCCATGACAGTATGCGTCTTAATTTTGCACGTCGAGAGCGCAGAAAGATATGTAAGCCTAACATGCATAATATGGAAAAAATAATTATCAGACCTATGTGCAAAAAAGCATTGTCGGCAGTGTAGTAGGTGTATTCCATGCTTCCGTGGCTGAACGGGGAGATATGGCTTGTCGAAAATATGCTCAGAAGAAAGAGATAAAAAATAAAAATTCCCGAGAGAATAAAAATAAAATACGAAATATATTTTACAAGTGTATTTGAAAATTTGTGCATTTGTGCCTCCTGATATAATGTGCTTACAGATTTGAATTATAGGTAATATATGTGCCAAATGCAATCATTAAAAAAGATTGACAAAAATATTGGATATTGTATCATTAGAAATATATAGAATTAGATATTTTGTCCTTATCAGGGAAGCACCGAAGAGGATTGCACAATCCGGATGCCCTGGTAAATATCTGATTAATAAGGAGAGCATATCTGCCATGAGTACGAAAGTTGTAAAAAACAAAAAAGAGCAAAAAGAGAGAAAGAAAATAAATCCGATATTCATAATTCTGGGTGTTCTGGCTGTGGCGATTCTGATTGTCGTGATAGTATTTATAGCGATGAGGGAGTCGGGAAAGCATAGGCTGTATTCTAAGGCAACATCGGCAGAGGTTACGGACGGGGATTTCTTTGATACGGAAAAGGATATAGAGTATAACGGGCATACCTATCATTATAATAAAGATATAATGACATTCCTCGTGCTTGGAATAGATACTGGGAATGCACTCCCGACGGTAGATGAGAATACCAATTATCATCAGGGCGGACAGTCCGATGCAATCTTCCTTTTTGTCATGAATCCGCATGACAAGACGATTTCAGTGGTTGCAGTTAACAGAAATACAATGACAGATATTTATATATGTGATGAACACAATAATTATGTAAAGACTGCGAAGGCGCAGATATGTGTCCAGCATGGCTACGGTGATGGGCTGGAGCTAAGCTGTGAACGTTCAAGACAGGCGGTATCAGGACTTATGTACGGGCTGCCTATCAATGGATATGTGTCGATAAGGCTGCATGCAATCGCTACGCTGAACGACATGCTTGGCGGGGTTGAGGTGACACTTCCATCGGATTTTCCGGAGCTTGGGTTAAGTGCGGGAACGACGGTCAGGCTTGATGGTGAGCAGGCATACACCTTTGTAAAGTTCAGAGATGTCACAGTGTTCAATTCAGCCGGGACCAGGCTGGAGAACGAAAAGGTATATCTCAAGGCCTTTATGAAACAGGTATATGATATAACCAAGACCAATATCACATTCCCGGTTGGAATGTATCAGCAGATACTCGACTACACGGTGACGGACATCACTGTTGATGAGATGATGTATCTTGCCTCTGAGCTTTTGGGCTACTCGGTTCTGGAGTCTAAGATATATACACTGCCGGGTGAGACACAAAAGGTCAATGCTTTTGAGGAATTTCATGTGGATGAGCAGGGGCTTAAGGAGACAATACTCGATATTTTTTATGAGATTACGGATTAAATAAAACAGAATGAGGCTTAGTGTGAAAAATAAGCTTGATAGCATATTTTTCACACATGCAATTTGTTTTCGCTCGGAAGTGAGGATTAATATGAAAACGATAATTTTGGCGGGCGGTTTCGGAACGAGGATAAGCGAGGAGAGCCATCTGAAACCGAAGCCTATGATAGAGATAGGTGGTATGCCGATGCTCTGGCATATCATGAAGATATATTCACACTATGGTTTTAATGATTTTGTGGTGTGTTTAGGATATAAGCAGTATATGGTTAAGGAGTTCTTTGCGGATTATTTTCTTCACACCTCCGATGTTACCTTTGACCTTGCGGCTAACAACATGATTGTGCACAATGTAAAGACCGAGCCGTGGAAGGTCACGCTCGTGGACACGGGTCTAAAGACGATGACGGGCGGACGTATAAAGAAGGTTCAGGAATATATAGGAAACGAGCCGTTCATGCTGACCTACGGTGACGGTTTATCGGATGTTGATATTAACAAGCTTCTTGAGTTTCATAGGTCGCACGGAAAGCTTATGACAATCACTGCAATCAATATTGGGCAGCAGTTCGGAGCGCTCGATGTGCGTGAGGACGGTGTTATAACGGCGTTCCGCGAGAAGCATGACCTCGATGGGAGGGTTATAAACGGCGGCTTCATGGTATGTCAGCCGGAAATTTTTGACTACATCGACGGGCCGGACACGGTGTTTGAGAAGGAGCCGGTAGAGAGGCTTGTCTCTGAGGGACAGCTCATGGCTTACCATCATCCGGGATTTTGGAAGAACATGGACACACAGAGGGACAAACAGAAGCTCGAGGCGTTGTGGGAGAGTGGAAATGCGCCTTGGAAGCTGTGGAATTAAGGAGTGGGTATGGACTATAAGAGGCTGATGGAATTTTATAGGGGGAAGAGGGTACTGGTTACGGGTCATACCGGCTTTAAGGGGAGCTGGATGTGCCGGGTGCTCTCGCTTGCCGGGGCGGACGCGTGCGGATATGCGTTAGAGCCTCCGACGAAGCCCTCGCTTTTCGAGCTTGCGGGCATTGCGCGGGATGAGAGAGTCAGGTCGGCTGCAGGTGATGTCAGGGACTATGAGCATATGAGGTCGGTGTTTGAGGATTTTAAGCCGGAGATAGTCATTCACATGGCGGCACAGCCCATTGTGAGGGAGTCCTATAAAAATCCGAGATATACCTTTGAGACTAATGTAATGGGAACGGTAAATGTCTGTGAGTGCGTGAGGCTGAGCCGGGAAAATGCCTGTGCAGGGTACGACGGTGTGAAATCCTTCGTGAATGTCACCACGGATAAGGTATATGATAATAAGGAGCGCAGCGAGGGCGGCTACAGGGAGGACGAGCCGCTTGACGGCTTCGACCCGTACTCTAACTCCAAGTCGTGCTCGGAGCTTGTGACCCACAGCTATGTGCGCTCGTTCCTTGCAGACGCGGGCATTGCCGTGTCCACGGCGAGAGCCGGAAATGTCATAGGCGGCGGTGATTTTGCAGCCGACAGGATAATTCCGGACTGCGTGAGAGCCGCACTTGACGGGCGCGGGATAGTGGTCAGGAATCCGTACTCCATACGCCCGTACCAGCATGTGTTAGAGCCTGTCTTTGCCTATCTTATGCTCGCAAAGGAGCAGTATGGGAACAGCTCACTCTCAGGCTGGTACAATGTCGGACCCGACGACACAGACTGCGTGACAACGGGTGAACTTGTGAATATTTTCACAAGCTTCTGGCAGGGAACAAAATGGCACGTTCAAGGCGACGGCGGCCCGCACGAGGCAGGCTTTCTAAAGCTCAACTGTGACAAGCTCAAAGCCGCCCTCTCATGGAGCCCCGTCTGGAACATACGAACAGCCGTGCAGAAAACTGTGGAATTTTCGAAGCTGCTTGAAGGGATGAAGGACAACGACGGCACAACAGCATCAGTAACAGGAGCTGCGGCAGCCGCTTCAACCGAAGAATTTTCCAAGTGCATGGATAAGCAGATTTATGAATATATATCTGATGCCTCTAAGGCATAACGACTGACACTCAATGTCAGAATTTATCGAGTAGCTGATTGCCATACTAGTTTATCTTAATGGCATATAACATAATTATTGATACAGAACAAAATTATATTAAAAGTTAGTAATAACTAGCCCAGTAAAGCGAGGAGGGCAAATAAGGCTTCGGGAACCTGCACGATAAATTATATCTATACATGCAACTTAAGTAGCCTTATTTGACCGGACTAAATATTTGATAGAAAAGGAGTTCCACATGTTTGAAGGAAAGAGTGAAAAGGAAGCGCGCGCGCAGATATTGGAGCTTGTGAGCGAGTACTGCGACCGCTTCCATAATCAGAATAAAGAATACAATGAGGGGGACAGGCTTACGTATGCGGCGCGTGTGTACGACCATGACGATATGGTAAATCTTGTCGACTCGTCGCTCGAGTTCTGGCTCACCTCGGGAAGATATACGGCACAGTTTGAGAGCGAGTTTGCAAAGTATCTCGGGGTGCGTTTCTGCAGCCTTGTAAATTCCGGCTCGTCGGCAAATCTTCTCGCATTCATGGCACTTACCTCACCGCTTCTTGGTGAGAGGGCAATCGGGCGGGGCGATGAGGTGATCACGGTGGCGGCAGGCTTTCCGACGACGGTGACTCCGATTATACAGTATGGCGCGGTTCCTGTTTTTGTCGATGTGACCATACCGCAGTATAATATTGATGTTGAAAAGCTTGAGGAGGCTTACTCTGAGAAAACCAAGGCAGTTATGATTGCACATACACTCGGAAATCCTTTTGATCTGGGCGCAGTCAAGGCTTTTTGCGACAGACATGGGCTGTGGCTGGTGGAGGACAACTGCGATGCGCTCGGCTCAGAGTACACCATTGACGGGGAGACGAGGCTGACAGGAACAATCGGAGATATCGGCACGAGCAGCTTCTATCCGCCGCATCATATGACGATGGGTGAGGGCGGTGCCGTGTACACGGACAACCCGCTGTTAAATAAGATTGTGCGTTCATTACGCGATTGGGGAAGAGACTGCGTGTGCGCGTCAGGTCAGGACAATCTGTGCGGGCACCGCTTTGACGGACAGTACGGAGAGCTGCCTAAGGGCTATGACCACAAGTATGTTTACTCACATTTCGGCTACAATCTCAAGGCTACGGACATGCAGGCTGCCATCGGCTGTGCACAGCTTAAAAAGTTTCCGTCCTTCGTCGAGAGAAGAAGAGAGAATTTCAAGGTGCTGTATGAGGGCTTGAAGGATTTGTCGGAATATTTTTATCTGCCGCAGGCGTGCGGCAATTCCAATCCGAGCTGGTTCGGTTTTTGCCTCACCTGCAAGCCGGGAACCGACAAAAATAAGGTTGTCGGATACATCGAAAGCCACGGAGTCCAGACAAGGATGTTATTTTCGGGCAATCTCATAAAGCAGCCATGCTTTGACCGGATGAGAGCCGCAGGCACGGGCTTCAGGGTGGCTGGAAAGCTTGAGAACACTGATTTGATTATGGAAAATACTTTCTGGATAGGGGTTTATCCGGGAATGACACAGCAGAAGCTGTCATATATGATAAAAATTATACACGAGGCAGTAGTGTGAAATCGTAAAAAGCACGATTTTCATTAAAAAGAGAGTTACTGCAAAAGCAGGGGTATGGAGGATTGGAATGAGAATTAAGGTATCAGATTACATTGCACAGCTTGTTTCCGAGCTTGGAATTACGCGCGTGTTCACTGTGACGGGGGGCGGTGCAATGCACCTTAATGACTCCTTCGGTCATAGTGAAAAATTGAGATGCATATACAATCACCATGAGCAGGCTTGCGCGATCGGGGCAGAGAGTTATGCCCGGATTGCAGGGAAGCCTGCTCTTTTGTGTGTCACGACGGGACCGGGGGGAACCAATGCGCTCACGGGAGTGCTTGGCGCGTACTTAGACTCCATACCGATGCTGGTGATATCCGGGCAGGTGCGCTATGACACCACGGCGAGAAGCACCGGGCTTAATATAAGGGCGATGGGCGACCAGGAGTTTGATATCACGAGGGCGGTCGCATCGATGACAAAGTACTGTGAGCTGGTGACGGAGGCGGACAAGATACGTTTTTATGTGAAAAAAGCGTTCCACATCGCGACTACGGGCAGACCGGGGCCGACGTGGCTCGATATTCCGCTGAACATTCAGGGAGCGTATATAGATACGGACGGGCTGACGGACTATGACGAGAGCTGTGAGGACTATATTCAGTATGAGGGTACGCTCGCGCCTAAGGTTTCACGGGAGCTTGCCATGGAGATAATCGACAGGCTAAAGAAATCCGAAAGGCCTGTGTTAAACGTGGGAAACGGTGTGCGTATAGCTGGTGCGGCAGAGGCTTTTGAGAGAGTTAAGAATAAGCTTAACATTCCGGTTGTTACGGGCTGGAACAGCATAGATTTGTGCGCGGACGACGATGGGCTGTATGTAGGGCGCGCCGGGATAATGGGTGACAGAGCCGGCAATTTTGCGGTGCAGAACAGTGATTTGTTTCTGTCGGTCGGCAGCAGGTTGAGCATAAGACAGGTTGGATATAATTATAAGAGCTGGGCGAGGGCGGCCTACACGATAGTCGAGGACACTGACAGAGAGGAGCTAAAGAAGCCTACGCTTCATGTGGATATGCCTGTGTGGGCTGACGCGCTCGATTTTCTGACCATGCTTGAGAGCTGTCTTGATGAGGTGTGCGGCACTGCTGGAAAGCTGTTTCCTGACGGAAGCTGGCAGGAGATTTGCCGCTGCTGGAAGAAAAACTATCCCGTCGTGCAGGCTAAGCACTATGAACGCTGTGTGGAGAACGGCGCGGAGTATGCCAATGTGTACGCGTTTATCAGGGAGCTCAGCAGCAGGCTTGCGCCGGGGCAGATTACGGTTGTCGGAAACGGTTCGGCATGTGTTGTCGGCAGCCATGCCTATGTAATCAAGGAGGGGCAGCGCTTTATTACCAATTCCGCCGTGGCATCGATGGGCTATGACCTCCCGGCCGCGATAGGAGCGTGGGTGGCTGATACTGAAAATAGTGGCAATTTGGGTGGCAGTTATGGTATAATGAAAAATAATGCCCACAGTGACATAATATGTGTTACGGGGGACGGGAGCATACAGATGAATTTACAGGAGCTCCAGACCATAATACATCATCACATGGGGATGAAGATATTTGTGATAAACAATGGAGGATACCATTCGATACGCCAGACACAGAAGAATTTCTTCGGTGAGCCTTTGGTCGGCATCGGAGAGGACAGCGGGGATCTGAGCTTTCCGGATATGGGAAAGCTTGCTTGGGTCTATGGCTATCAGTATCGCTCTATTAACAGGAATACGGATTTTGCGGTGATAGACGAGGTGCTCGCGCTTGAAGGACCTGCAATCTGCGAGGTATTTGTCGGCAGGGAGCAGAAGTTCGAGCCTAAGTCAGCGACTAAGAGGCTTGAGGACGGAACGCTTGTGTCCGCGCCGCTCGAGGATCTTGCGCCGTTTCTTCCGAAGGAGGAGTTAGAGCGCAATATGCTCATTCCGCCGTACAACGAATAAAGATGAGGTCGACATGACACATGCATATATAACGGGTGCCACGGGCGCCATAGGTATGGCACTTGTTGGGGAACTTCTTAAAAATAAAATAGCGACAACGGTATTTTTAAGAGACGGTTCAAAACGCAATAGTCAGATGACGGACTCCTTTGAGGAGAGTCTTGAGAGCGGTCTGCTGCGACTTGAATATGTCAGCCTTGAACAGCTTGCAGATTACATGAGTTCCGATAACTGTGAGGTGGGATATTCCGATGTGCACAATTCCTGTTATGAAAATGTGACGGGTAACGCTGTGGCGGAGACAGGGGAAGCCGTCTTTTATCACCTCGGCTGGTGCGGAACCTTCGGAGCGGAGAGGAATGACAGGACATTGCAGCAGCGCAATGTCGGATACACGCTCGATGCCGTGAGGCTTGCAAAACGCCTTGGGTGTAAGCATTTTATCGGTGTGGGCTCGCAGGCGGAATACGGGAGAGTCGAGGGGGAGCTGACACCGCAGACGGCTGCGGCACCCGAGAATGAGTATGGCAGATGCAAGCTTGCTGCCGGTATTGAGAGTGCAAGGCTGTGTGATAAGCTCGGAATGAGACACTCATGGGTGCGTGTGCTGAGTGTATACGGACCGTTTGACGGGAAAAACACGATGATAATGTCGGTTATAAGAGGACTTCTCTCCGGGCAGAGAGTTCCGCTCACCAAGGGCGGCCAGATATGGAATTATCTCTACTCCGGGGACGCCGCGAGAGCGCTTTTTTTGCTGGGAGAGTCGGATATCGGAAAGAAAGACGGGAAGTATGCCGGTGCGCGCATGAACAGTGAGGTGTACTGCCTTGCCGGGAGCAGCGCGTGTGAACTTAGGGAGTATATTTTGAAGCTGTGCCACACGGTAGGCGCGGATGAGAGCCTGCTCGGCTTCGGGGACATTCCTTACGGGGACAGGCAGGTCATGTATCTGACGGCGGATATCGGAAGCCTCACAAGGGACACTGGCTTTGTGCCGGAGACGACCTTTGAGGAGGGAATTAAGCGGACCGTGGAATGGGTACGCGCACATTAGTGCGAAATATATCTAAATCGGCAGAAGAGAGGTACAGGTTATTTTGGAAGACGGTAATAATATCGGTAGAAGAAAGAAAATAAGCATCATGGTTCCATGCTATAACGAGGAGGAGAATGTCATTCCGATGAGCGAGGCGCTTGTCGAGGTGATGACCCGGGAGCTTCCGCAGTATGACTATGAGATTTTATTTATAGATAACTGTTCACAGGACAGGACAAGGGAGCATATAGAGAAGATTTGTCAGGGAAATAAGAACATCAAGGCCATTTTCAATGTGACGAATTTCGGTCAGTTCAACTCGCCGTTTTACGGGCTCTGTCAGACGACGGGCGACTGCGCGATATCAGTCTGCTGTGATTTTCAGGATCCGGTAGAGATGATACCGAAGTTCGTCGCAGAGTGGGAGAAGGGTTATAAGATTGTCAGCGGAATAAAGAGCCAGAGCAAGGAAAATAAGTTTATATACATGCTCAGAACAATATACTACAAGATGATAAGAAAGATGTCGGATGTTGAGATGATTGAGCATTTCACGGGTTTCGGTCTGTATGACAAGACCTTTATACATCTGCTTAGACAGCTTGATGACCCGATGCCGTTTATCAGGGGGATTGTGGCTGAGTACGGCTTCAAGAGAAAGGATATTGAGTACACGCAGCCGAAGAGACGTGCGGGAAAGACGAAGAATAATTTTTACACGCTGTATGACGCGGCGATGCTCAGCATCACATCATACACCAAGGTTGGACTCAGGCTTGCCACCTTCTTCGGATTTATCGTGGCGGCATTGTCGTTTCTGGTGGCTGCGATATATCTTGTGTACAAGCTGACACATTGGCATACATTCTCGGCGGGCATGGCGCCTATTGTCATAGGTATATTCTTCATCGGCTCGATACAGTTATTCTTTATCGGGTTTATAGGTGAGTATATATTGAACATCAACCAGCGAGTAATTCACAGACCGCTCGTCGTAGTGGAAAAGACGATTAATTTTGACGGACAGCCTGTTCCTATGGCGGGAACGATGCAGGGCTCCGTAGTAAACGAACTCGCCTACAGGAATAATTCCGGCGGCGGAAGCAAAAAAGATATTCAGGAGAACAGTCGAGATGGAGAGCAATAAGAAAAAAGACATTATTCCGGTGGTGATATTCCATGTAGGCTGCCCGGAACATCTTCCGTACAGTGTACATTCTGCAGAGAGGTGGAATGAGCGGGTAATTCTGCTCGGCGACGAGGCCAACAAAAATGTTGCAGGGGAGTGGTTCGACCATACAAGGCTTGAGCTTGGAAGATATAATGAGTTTTTGAAGGTGTTTGAGAATTACTCCACCTACACGGATTTTTTTGCACAGATATGCTTTAAGAGATATTTTCTTTACTATGAGCTTATGGAGGAGCTCGGCTTTGACAAGATCCTCGTGGCGGAGAGCGACCTGTACAACTGTGCCGATTACAGCAGCCTGCCGTCGCTCAAAGCTGCGTATGCGATGGTGTCGACAGTCGACGGTCAGGAGAAGGACTACGGCTGGAGCTCGTGCTGTCACTGCTCATACTGGACGAGGGAGGCGCTCGACGATTTCCTGAATTTCTGTCAGGAGACCTTCAAAAATAACAAGGAGCTTCTGCAAAAAAAGTGGAATTACCAGAAGGAGCATAACTTAGCCGGCGGAGTGTGCGACATGACGCTGGTATATCTGTGGTCGAAGGATAACGACAGGGTGCTCAACTCGGCGAAGATTTTTGACGGGGGAACGATAGACCAGAATCTCTGCGACAGGGTGAATTTCAGAGAGAACGAATACAGGTACAACTCGTTTGCGGGTGTAAAAAAATATGTCATAAAGAAGGATACACAGGGCAGAAAGCAGCCTTACCTTGTAAAGAATGACGGTACATTGGTAAAGGTATTTGCCATACATTGCTCTGGGCGCGCCAAGAGCGCGATAAAGGCGTTTGACGCAAGCTACGCGGCGGTGTGCATGTCACAGCTTGCAGCGCTGTCGAAGATGCGGCTCGGAAGGATTAAGAACAGGCTGTTCGGCAGGTAGGGAGGATTATTTTAGATGAAGGAGATTATCGGTAAAATAATTAAATCATGGGCTGCGGCGGAGGGCAACGTCAACTCCACGGCGCAGATACTCGACTGGGTGGCCGCACTCAACAGGGACGCGAAGGTGTCTATCAGGGAGTGTGAGTCGGGCGACAACAGTTTCTGGTTCTACGATGACTATGTCGGGGAAATCCACAACAGGAAGCGCTCTTTTTTCTCCATAACGGGAATACAGCGCTATGAGAACAACAGACTTGTTGCAGAGCAACCGATAATCGTGCAGCCGGAGATAGGGTATCTCGGAATAATCTGCAAGGAGATTGACGGTGTGATTAATTTCCTCATGCAGGCGAAGATTGAGCCGGGAAATGTCAATGTCATTCAGATTTCACCGACAATCCAGGCGACTAAGAGCAATTACACCAGACGGCACGGAGGTGTTTTGCCGAATTATTTTAATTATTTCTACAATTCAAAAAATTACACGGTCATATACGACCAGATACAATCCGAGCAGGCGGGGCGCTTCTACAAGAAGAGAAACCGCAACATCATAATGCTTCTCGACGAGGATATAGAGGTGCTTCCTAATTATAAGTGGATGACGCTGGGGCAGATTAAGCAGCTTATGAAGATTGACAATCTTGTGAATATGGACACCAGGACGGTGCTCTCGGGCATCCCTCTTACGAACTGCGGTTTCTCGGAGAGCGAGCTTGCCGCGCTGTCCGGTTACTTTATGGATATGACATTCTTCCACTCGATTTTTACGGGGGGAATCACGGCGAATCTTTCGGAGATTTATCAGTTTTTGAACAACTATAAGATGTTCGAGGAGAAAAAGACGGTTCTCGTGCCATTAAACCAGCTCCGTGACTGGAATGTGGACGATGCGGGTGTTACCTGCAGCCATGAAGCCGACTATATGGTGAGGTACTACGATATAGATATAACGGGCAGGGAGGTAAAGCAGTGGAGCCAGCCGCTCTTTAAGGCTATAGGCAAGGCGACCTTCGGGCTCATAACGCGGACTGTGGATGACAAGATGGAGTTCCTGGTCGCGGGCAGACCTGAGATAGGTTCATTTGATTATATCGAATTAGGACCGTCGGTTCAGTGGGAGCCGACTAAGAGGGCTGACAGCGATAATGCTGTCGATGCGCTGTTCAGGAAGAAAATTGAGCAGGACAAGGCACGGTATCATGTGATACTTTCCGAGGAGGGCGGACGCTTTTATCATGAACAGAATTATAATTATATTGTTGAGATAGGAAACGATGAGCTCGCAGAACTTCCGGAGGGGTATTTCTGGATAGATTACGGCACGCTTAATTATATGATACAGATTAACAACTGCCTGAACATTCAGTTGAGAAATCTTTTGTCACTGCTGGAAATTTAGAAACTTTGGCGGGATGAAGAGATTGAGAAATGTCGGTCAGGTTGTGTGAAAGGACAGGGGAAGGTATGTTCAGAATAGGAATACTCGGTGCGGCGGACATAGCATACAATAAATTTCTGCCGGCACTTGAAAAGGTTGACGGGGCACAGTGTGCCGGTGTGGCATCGAACTCGCCGGACAAGCTTGCGCGCTTTGTGGAGAAATACGGTGTGAAGGTCTATGCCTCCTACGATGAGGTGATAGAGGACGAGAGCGTTGACTGTGTGTATATACCGCTTCCGCCGGCGTTCCACTATCAGTGGGCGAAGAAGGCACTGCTCGCGGGAAAGCATGTATTTCTAGAGAAGCCGTCGACGACCTCGGCGGTGCAGACGGCAGAGCTTGTGGGACTTGCGAGGGAGAACGGGCTGGTACTTCAGGAAAACTATATGTTCCGGTACCACACACAGCTAAAGGCTATAGAGGATATAATAGCGTCGGGAGAGCTGGGAAAGCTAAGGCTTGTGAGGACGAGCTTCGGGTTTCCGAGAAGAGCCGAGGGGGATTTCAGGTATGTGAAGGAGCTCGGCGGAGGCACAATGATGGACAACGGCGGCTATACGATCAAGCTTGCCCAAAGGCTGCTCGGCAGCAGCATGAAGCTTGTGGGTGCAAGGCTTGACTTTGATGAGAAAACGGATGTTGACATTTTCGGAACGGCGGATTTCATCAATTCCGACGGTCTGATGGCGCAGACGGCGTTCGGAATGGACTGCCAGTATCAGTGCTCGCTCGAGCTGTGGGGCAGCAGGGGAAGGCTGACGACCGGAAGGATATTTACCGCGCCGGACGGCTTTAAGCCGACGGCATTGATTGAGACCGGTTCAGGCAGCCGTACAGTAGAACTTCCGGCGTGTGATGCGTTTGAAGAGTCGATAAAGATATATCTTAGGGCGCTTGAGGACAGTCAGCTCCGCGGGGAGATGGCGTCGGAGCTTATAAGGCAGGCGGAGCTTGTGGACGAAGTAAGAAACGCTCGGGAAATCTAGGATAGGGTAGAAGTAAGGTATGAATAAGGATACATTGAAAACAAAATCTTGTGCTGCCGCGGATATATTGAGGCAGTGCGGGGTTATCGCTTTTTTATTTGGATTGTTCTTTCTTTTTGCGAGGACATCGGCACTCTACGGTGAACAGTGGTCGAAGCGCTTTTGCGGCTTTGTGAATACGGGACTTGTGATAAGTGTGGTCATTCTGCTTGCGTGTATCGCACTGTTTGTTTTTGTGTCGTCAAAGAGCAGCTTTATAAAGCCGGATTACAAGGATTTGACGGCGTGTGGCATTATGATAATTGTGCACTATCTGATAAGGGTTCAGATAGTGGGAACCTTGCAGCTCGATGAGGGTCTGACCTGCTATGAGTCGCTCGAATATCTTGTGCATCACCCGGATATGATAATCGACAATTTTATCCAGGCGGGAAAGATAGCGGACAGGAATGCACATGGCTACTGTATGTTCGCGCTCATGGGTGAGTTTCTCATTCCAGGCGAGGGCACGGGTTTTCAGTGGAGCCAGCTCTACATGGGAGCTGCCGCCGCGTGCTGTATTTATATGACCTTTAGAAGGCTTTTTCCTAAAGCGCGCACGATTATTGTGTGGTTTGCGGCGCTTGTGGTGTCGCTGTCGCCTATGGCACTCGGAATGTCAACGCTGTGCGGACTCGAGTACGGAATGACGATGTTCTTCATATATGCGCTCTACTGCTGTGTCAGCAGAAAATATATCCTCATGGTATTCTGGCTTCTTATGCTCGGAACCACCAAGAGCTCGGGAATGGTGGTGGCGTTGTGCTTTGCGGGAGCCTTCCTTGTCGGAAGCTTTATCTCAGGGCTTAGGGCAAAGAAAAATAAGAGTATGATGCAGGGCAGTGCTGAAACAGAGACAGGCTATGACAACGAGGGTGACGAGTACGATCTGAAAACGGGAATCATCGCCATAGCAGCGATTGCTGCGGCGCTGCTGTTCGTGTACGGTGTTATAAGAGTGTGTGCAGTAAATGGAATAGCTTTTTCCGGATATTATATAAGAATTAAACTTGCACAGCTTTTTGTGCTCAACTTTAACTGGATATGGCTTATTGTGGTGCTGGTGGGAATTGTCATGGTCTATGCCAATATGCGCGTGAGGAGAACCCACAGAATGGAGTTCACACCGTGGCTTGTGATGACAGGCTGCTATATCGTGTATGTGCTCTATCTTCTTGCCTACCCAAAAGCAACACTGCCAAGGTATAATATGCTCGCAGACACGCTGCTTGCAATGTTCGGCGTGATTATGCTGATAAAATTGTTTGAGAGGAGAAGGGTAATTCTTACTACACTCACGGTCATAGGTGCGCTAATGTTCGGTGAGACCTTCATAACGATAGACCCTGTGAGTGCGGGAATGTTTACCAACATGGAAACTAACAGATTTCCGATACTCTACACTGCCGGATTTGCAAGGGACGATAAGAGCCTTAACGGCAATCTCGGCGACTACGGTTATTATAATTACCACTACACCTTTGTGAACGAGGCGATAGACAGCATCTTTGACGAGTATGCGCCGGAAGGAGACATAATTGTGGCTTCCTCGGCAAACGAGGGGGAGACGCAGTTTAGACAGGATGATATAAAATGGGATATGCTGGCAGGTACTCTTGTGTACCACACAGGTGAGAGCGACGGGCGCTTTGTCAGCGTGAACAGGGTTGCCGTGGATGGAATACTCAAGCTTTTACAGCTTCCTGAAAGACTTGTATACATTGAGATACCATGGAATCATGGGGACTCTAAGACCGCCATAGAGAATATAAGCGGGTATTATCATGTTGACGGTCCTAAGGTTATGTATGAGGGATATCAGGGAACTGTACTGTATTACTTCTTTAACCTGAAGGATGAGTATAAATAAACGGGAATGGAGATACATTCATGAAAAAATATATTAAAGAAATCCCGAATATTATGAAAAATGATTTTTCACTCAACGTGCTGTTTGTCGGAATGGCGCTGTATTTTATAGTGTTAGGCATAATCAACGGGCAGTATATGCAGGCAGTATGCATGGCAGCGTGTGTGATTCTGTATTTTGCGGGCGCGTTTCTCGGCGGAATAAAAAAATACCTTCCGATTGTGCTGTCAATCATGTTTATCCCGGTTCTTGCAGCCGCGGGTATCCGGTTTCTGGCGCAGCACACGATAAGCGATGGCTTTTTAAGCTTCGCTGCCGTGATAATGCTGTTTTCAATAGCGGGTTTTACAAATATAACGGGCACGAAATGTGTTCCCTATGCAATCGGTGTTGCCGGGAGCATGCTCATTTTCTGCATAAACCAGAACAACAACGGAATAATCATATGCGTCGGCATGACGATAGCGGCGATTATGCTTCTCGATGCCACATACACGGCTGTCTCGAAGTACGTTATGGTGTGGTTTTTGCTGCTTCTCACAGTGAAGGTAGTCGGAATAGTGTTCTTTCTCAAGAATATCGGTGCGGATGACGGTCTTATGGTGCGTCTCGCTTACGATGAGGGGCTCTATGTGGTGCTTGTAATACTAGGGCTTGCAAGCCTGCTCTTAAAGGAGAGGCACCCGAGGATAAAATCCGACAGGGATAAGAAGCATATTCCGTCTTTAAAGAGATGGCAGACGATAATAGGAATAACCTTTGCGATACTGTTTTTCTGGGGAATACTCAATATGAATGACATATTCGGTATGGAGCTTCAACCGGGAAGCAAGGTGGTGGCTGCGACACTTCTCTATATCTATGTGTACATCAATAATTTTGCCGGGGCGCTCGACAATATCCTGTCACAGTGCGGGTTTATTGCATTGTTTCTGACGATAGCGCTCATGTGTGCGCTCGCGTACAAGTCGCTCGACAATTACCGCAAGAAGGCGGTGGCTGAGGATAAGCTTCTGGGACTTTTCATGGTGGGTTACATCGTGAGTTTCTTCTATCTTGAGTTTTCGGTTCCGATGACGCTGTTTTCGGCACTCATTGCGGGCTGTGTGGTGAACGGAAACAGGCAGGGTGCAAAACAGTGAACTTACTGAAAATTTATAGAATTTTTGTTGCATTTTTGGCTTGAATGGCTATAATTTTATGATAACAGGGTCAAAAGATTAATATAATGTACAAGGAGGAGTAAAATGGCATTTTGTGAATATTGCGGCAGACAGCTCGCAGAAGGTGAGATATGTACCTGTCGGCAAAATCAGGCTGGTAATGAGCCGGCAGAGCAGAAGCCTAAGAAGAGCAAGACGGGGCTTGTGATAGCAATTATAGTACTTATACTTATCGTGGCAGGGGGCGTGACAGCCTTTTTAAACATAGCGAATGGATATAGAAAGCCACTTGACAGCATTGCGTCAGCCATAAATAAGAAAAATACCGACATAGATTCATTGGCTTCGATAGTACTTCCTGATTTTGCGGCAGCTTCCTACAAGAAGGCAGTCAAGATTATGAAAACCTCCGAGAATTTTGCGGACGGCTACGATGAGCTTACACAGGAGCTGGCAGATTGGTATGACAGCATGGATGATGAATATGGTGCCGGCTGGAAGGTGAAGTTCGATTGTTCGGACAAGGAGAGACTTGATGCAGAACAGCTCGACAGAGTCAGCGCTGTATATGCAGGCTTTTATGACAGCTATTTTGAGTCAATCTGTGAGGATATCGCAGACTATGACAAATATGACTATGAGGATCTTGCAGACACAATGGGATTAACTGCTTCAAAGGCAAAGGACATCTGTAAGGTGGCAGTAAATCTTATGAAGGAGTTCAAGGACATTAAGGCTTCGGACGGCTATAATCTTATCGGAAGAGTTGTTGTGAGTGACAGTAAGGGTGAGACGCTTTGGAAGTCTGACAAGATGACTGTGAAGGTGATTAAGCTTAACGGGGACTGGATGATTGATTATACCTCAGTTATATCGGAAAGTGGCTTAGGTGCATGGGGAATGGATTTACTCGACGGCATCTATTAGAATAAAATTTCATACCTAATAAAAAATGTGGAATGTTGCAAGTACATTCCACATTTTTTATATAAAAAGGAAATCTCGTTAAAATCTCCATATAAGTTGTCGGGATTGTTTGGCTATTTCACTATATACTTCGAGCAGATATCCCAGAGAATATCGTTGTCAGCGAGGGAGTCAATTCCTGTTGCGAGGAGCACACCTTCGGATCTTCCTTCATAGATGCACCATTTCCCGTTGAGCTTTATGATGGCAAGGGTGAGTTTTTCGGTCTTGGCTGCGGTGTCATTGTTCTTATTGTAGAGAACAAAACGCCCGGTGATATAGTAGCCGGAGCTTATGTCATACTTGAGGCAGCTCTCACAGCGGGTGCGGATTATCGAGCAGAGCTGTGTGGCGCGCTTGTAGGAAATTCCCATCGCGTCGGCGAAGTTCTGGATATCCTCCTTGCCCATGTTGTCTATCGCTGTCACTATACCCTGATAGTAGTCAGCCCTGGCTTCAATCTCATTGTATATGATTGCAAGCTGGCTGTCATCCATCTTGCTCTTGTCTCCGGTGATGTCGAACTTCATCTTGATATCGCTTCCTCCGGAGGCGGCATTATCTCGGTAGTAGTCCTCCAGAGTGGCAGGCATGCTGTCGATATAGTCGTAGTAGCTGTCAGAATTGGCGATAATCTTGTAAGCTGAGGAGTATGCCTTCTTGTCAGAACCGGAATACAGAAGCTTGAAAATCCTGGCTGTGTCCGTCTCACGGTTGTTGTAGATGCTGCATATATCCCTGACAGGACGCATGTAATCGATGTTCTGTATAAGAGCGAATATTCCTAGTGCTGCGGCACATATCACCACGACTACTGCGATGCTTAGAACAATCTTCACGGCAGCGGACGGCTTTTGGGCAGTTTCGCCGTTCTCGTTCGTGTGGTGGTGGTGATGATGGTGATGATGGTGCCTGTGGCCGGTATCCTTTAACTCCTCGGTGATGCCGGCTGTCATTTCATTGTCTGTGTTCATGGCTTCTCCTCCGTGTCTGCATGGCTTTCAATAATGTAGTTAATTGTATTATATAAGTATGGTTTAAGCCCGTCAATGTCTAACGGATCATTATATAGAATAGCACTGTAGGAGATTGAGCTTATCAGCTCGATTATCATAAAAAGCATTATCTCCGGTTCCTTAAAATGCACTCCCGAGCGCTCGATAAGTGAATAGTATGCCTCCCTGAAATCGAGGGAGTCATCCGCGGTATTGCTTGTGAGAGCCTTCTTAAATATAGCCCAGCTCAGGTTCTTCGAGATGAAGGTGAGCAGTGCCTTGTTCTGCGTGAACTGGTTTATCACGTTGTCGGCTATGAATATGAAGGTTTTCTTAAAACTCTCAAGCCCTGTGTATTTCTCCTCAATTCCCGCTTGTTTAAGCTCTTCCAAAGCCTTGCTGAGAACCAGACCCGACTGGTGGCTTATAAGCTTGTTTCTTATGTCGTATTTGTCCTTAAAATAGAGGTAGAAGGTTCCCTTGGCGATTCCTGCCTGCTCGGATATCTCTGATATGCTCGTTTTGTTGACACCCTTGGTGGTAAAAAGTTCAAACGCCGTGTTCAGCAAGGAAAGCCTTTTGTGTTGTTTGTTTTCTTCAGCCTTTCCCATGTCAAAAATCCTTTCATTATAACTCTTTTACTATTTTAACTCATTTTGTACATTTTTCAAATTAAAAATATATTATATTTTGCGTACTTTGAAATCTTAACCGTAAAATAGCTGGAAAAGTTTGTATATTGATGTTACAATTAAGACAATATTGTATTTTTATTGGTACATAGAGGAGGAGAGCCTTATGTCAGCTTATATTTTTGTGCATTTTACGGGCGAGGATACGCCTGATGGAGAACAGATATATTTTTCCGTGAGCAGGGACGGACTTAACTGGTCGGATTTGAATGGTGGAAAGCCGGTGCTCGTATCGGAGCTTGGAGAGAAGGGGGTGAGGGATCCTTTTATTGTGAGGCATCCTGTGACGGGCAGATTTTACCTCATGGCTACGGATCTGCGTATGTATACGAAGAAGGACTGGGGAGCAGCGGTGCACGAGGGAAGCCGCGATATGATAGTGTGGGAGTCGGATAATCTGATTGACTGGTCAGAGGCAGCAGCCTATACAATTGGAAAAGAAAATGCAGGCTGTGTGTGGGCTCCGGAAGCAGTGTACGATGAGAATAGCAAGAAATTCATGGTGTTCTTCGCGTCCTTTACGAGGGCTGACGGCAGAAGACCGGAGTGCGGTGAGGATAAGCCGGGGGACAAGCACATAATATACAGAACCTTTACCGACGATTTCAGAAGCTTTACCGCGCCAGAGATATACATAGAGCGTGAGCAGAGCATAATAGACACCACAATAGTGCAGGACGGCGCAAAATACTACAGAATTTCCAAGGACGAGGTCAGCAAGTGCCTCATACTTGAGGAGGGTGACAGCCTTGATAAGGACGCATTTAAGGTCGTGGAGAGCGATACGCTCGCGTCGCTTTTCGGTCTGGAGGGACCGGAGTGCTATAGGCTTCCGGATGGACGTTTCTGCCTGATTGCGGATAGATTTGCAGAGCACAAGGGATATATGCCTATAGTAATGGATGATATTGCAAAAGGCAGGATGCATGTGCTTGACGATACCGGGTACGATATGGGAAGTTCACGGAAGCGTCATGGCGGAGTGATGGAGATAACGGACGCCGAGTATGAGAGCCTTGTAGGACGTTTCGGTATTGCAGAGGATAAATAAAAAGTATGCTTAGTCAATAAGTTTGAAGGAAGGCAGAAGTGAGATGATTGCACTAAAGAGCACGGCGGAGCTGCGCCTTGTTTTTAACAAATTGATAAAGACATTATCGGTTCCGGTGGAATGGAACGGCAATTTTATTGTCATAGATAATTTCCTTATTCTGCCGGGAAAAGAGCGTTCGGTAATATTTAACTATGATACGAGAAGAGTTACGACAAATATCTCGGACCCTAAGCTTGGGAATGCCCGTGCGATGGATATAGCGAAGGACTCGCAGCTTGTCAATATTTTCAACCTTGTGCTCTATGCGTTTGGAAAGTGGGGAGCCTTAAAGGGTATAACGGTTGAGAAGGATTATAAAAAGATAAATACGCTGTTCGGTGCAGTCTTTGGACAGGTGGGAGTGGCGGCGGAATACACGGAGCAGCACTGCTTCTGGTATAAGGACGGTACCAGAGTTACCTACGAGGATGCGATACAGGAGACTATCGACAGTGAGACGCGCAGGAATGTGACGGCTGCTGAGGAAGAGGAGGAGACGGGACTGTGGCACAGCACGGTCTGGAAACTGGCTGACGAGCATTTTGCATTTGAAAAGCTGTCCATGGCGCAGAGAAGAAAAGACAGAATAGGAAACAATTTTTACAAGGTGGGCTATAGCTGTCCTCACTGTGGGAAGAAGCTGTACATGGCTTCCTTCTCAAAACAGGAAAAACCGATTATAGACACGGTCGAAGGGCGCGTTCAGCTTGCAAGGGCTTTTTTCTGCGTGGAATGTATAATATTCTATACACCACTGCCGGATGCGGGGCTTGAGGACGATGAGGCGTACTATCTCGATTTTGACGGGGACAGGACAGCGGGCACCGATTACATGGAGATGCTTGGAAAGTTGGGAAGCAGGGAGCCTAACAGTGAATTTAACAAGTATCTTGACCGCGTGAGGGACAGCGGGCAGCCGGCAAAACGAGATAACCTGAACGGAGTCGATAAAGGTATACACGACGAGCGGAGAAGCCTGAACGGAGTAGACAAGGGGATACATGACGAGCGGAGAAGCCTGAACGGAGTAGACAAGGGGATACATGACGAGCGGAGAAGCCTGAACGGAATCGATAAGGGAATACACGACGAGCGAAGAGACCTGAACGGAATCGATAAAGGAATACACGACGAGCGGAGAAGCCTGAACGGAGTAGACAAGGGGATACATGACGAGCGGAGAAGCCTGAACGGAATCGATAAGGG
>CAKRJT010000001.1 GCA_934351925.1 uncultured Lachnospiraceae bacterium | reverse complement strand
CTAATAGGTCGAGGGCTTGACCAGAAATGGTTCAGGTTAAAATATCTGATAATTTAATGTGTGGTTTTGAAGGAACAACATTGTTATTGACGAAGCTACCTATATATGTTATAGTATGAAGGTAGCTTTTATAAATACATAGGGGATTGGTCAAATGGTATGATAGGGGTCTCCAAAACCTTTGGCGGGAGTTCGATTCTCTCATCCCCTGCTTTGAAGCTTAGCCTGTAGAATCTTTAATAGAGATTTTACAGGTTTTTTGTATTTTTTTATGTACAATTCAGCACTTGATTTGACAATAAAAAAATGATGTGATAAGATATGAACACACGCGGAGACTGGTGAATGGTCTGCGCGTTTTTGGTTTAAAAAATTATAAAATATCTATAAACAACAGGAGGAATTAGTATGTCCAGAGAAAAACAATCAATGGATGGAAACACTGCCGCAGCTCATGTAGCCTATGCCTACACAGAAGTAGCAGGAATATATCCTATCACGCCCTCAAGCCCTATGGCAGACATGGTTGACCAGTGGTCGGCTGCCGGAAGAAAGAACATTTTCGGAAACACTGTAAAGGTTACAGAGATGCAGTCTGAGGCGGGAGCAGCCGGAACAGTTCATGGTTCACTTGCAGCCGGCGCGCTAACCACGACATTTACAGCCTCACAGGGGCTTTTGCTTATGATACCGAATATGTATAAGATTGCCGCTGAGCAGCTTCCATGTGTATTCGATGTATCGGCAAGGACAGTTGCCACACAGGCACTCAATATTTTCGGTGACCACAGTGATGTGTATGCATGCCGTCAGACAGGATTTGCGATGCTTGCAGAGTCCAACCCACAGGAGGTTATGGATCTAAGCCCGGTTGCACATCTTGCAGCCATAGAGGGAAAGGTTCCTTTTATCAATTTCTTTGATGGTTTCAGGACTTCACATGAGATTTCTAAGATTGAGAAGTGGGATTACGCAGATCTCAAGGAAATGTGCAACATGAAGGCTGTGGAAGAGTTCAGGGCACATGCACTCAATCCTGAGCATCCTGCAATGAGAGGCTCACATGAGAATGGTGACGTATTCTTCCAGCACAGGGAAGCTTGTAACTCAGTGTATGATGAGCTTCCTGCTGTTGTTGAGAAATATATGAAGAAGGTCAATGACAAGCTCGGAACGAACTATGACCTGTTTAACTACTACGGTGCTGAGGACGCTGACAGAGTCATTATAGCTATGGGTTCAGTGTGTGATGTTGCCGAGGAGGTTATAGATTATCTGGATGCTATGGGACAGAAGGTTGGTCTTGTGAAGGTAAGACTCTATCGTCCATGGTCACCTAAGGCACTCCTTAAGGTGCTTCCAAAGAGTGTGAAAAAGATTGCTGTTCTTGACAGAACTAAGGAGCCGGGTTCACTCGGAGAACCTCTCTACCTTGATGTTGCTGCTACTTTAAGAGAAGCAGGAATGAATGATATTGTAATTACAGGAGGCCGTTACGGACTTGGTTCTAAGGATACACCACCTTCATCAATATTTGCAGTATATAAAGAGCTTGAGAAGGATGAGCCTAAGTCAAGATTTACAATAGGCATTGTGGATGATGTGACGAATCTCTCACTTCCTGAGGTAAAGCCGGCGCCTATTACCGCTGCAAAGGGAACGGTTGAGTGTAAGTTCTGGGGACTTGGCGGTGACGGAACAGTCGGTGCTAACAAGAACTCTATCAAGATTATAGGTGACCATACAGATAAGTATGTTCAGGCATATTTCCAGTATGACTCAAAGAAGACAGGCGGTATAACAATCAGCCATCTTCGCTTCGGTGATCAGCCAATCAGGAGTCCTTACTATATCAATCAGGCAGATTTTGTGGCATGTCATAATCCATCATACGTTACCAAGGGCTACAAGATGGTTCAGGATGTAAAGCCGGGCGGAATCTTCCTTATTAACTGCCAGTGGACGGACGAAGAGCTTAATGAGCACATGCCTGCCGCTGCAAAGCAGTATATAGCAAAGAACAATATCAAGCTCTATACAATCAACGCCATCGACAAGGCTATCGAGATTGGTATGGGTAAGAGAACCAACACAATTCTTCAGTCTGCATTTTTCAGACTTGCTAATGTCATGCCGATAGAGCAGGCTGTACAGTATATGAAGGAAGCAGCAAAGAAGTCATACAGCAAGAAGGGTGACGCAGTCGTTGAGATGAACTACAAGGCAATCGATGCCGGTGTGGACGCACTTCATGAGGTTAAGGTTCCTGCTGAGTGGGCTGAGGCAGTGGCAGAGAATAAGACTGTTGAGAGAACAGGGCGTCCTGCTACCGTTAAGATGGTAAATGAACTTCTTGACCCTATCGGACTTATGGACGGTGACAGCCTTCCTGTATCCGCCTTCAAGGACATTGCGGACGGACAGTTTGAGACTGGCGCTTCCGCATATGAGAAGCGTGGTACGGCGGTCATGGTTCCTGAGTGGAGCCCTGAGGCATGTATACAGTGTAATAGCTGTGCTTTCGTATGTTCACATGCCACGATAAGACCATTCATCTTAAATCAGGCTGAGGTAGCTGCAGCACCCGAGAACATCAAGCTCTCCGATGCAAAGCATGCCGCAGCGGACGGAATGAAGTTTACAATGTCGGTATCACCGCTTGACTGTATGGGCTGCGGTGAGTGTGTGACTGTGTGTCCTATGGCTGCAAAGGGAGCTTTAAAGATGGTTCCTAGAGAGTCACAGGAGGCAGAGCAGCCGGTATTCAATTACCTTGTAGAGAATGTCGGCAAGAAGGAATTGAAGCCTGCATTTACGGACAAGACACCTATCGGCTCACAGTACAACCAGCCGCTCCTCGAGTTCTCGGGAAGCTGCGCAGGCTGTGCTGAGACATCCTATGCAAGACTTATAACACAGCTTTTTGGTGAGCAGATGTATATATCCAATGCGACAGGCTGTTCATCAATCTGGGGAGGTCCGGCGGCTACATCGCCATATACGGTTAACAAGGATTCCAAGAAGGGACCGGCTTGGGCTAATTCACTGTTCGAGGACAATGCGGAGCACGGCTTTGGTATGTATCTTGGACAGAAGACACTTAGAGAGCAGGCTGTGGAGAAGTTAAATGAGCTTGTGGCTTCGGACGCAGCTACAGATGAGCTTAGAAGCGCAGCAGATAAGTTCCTTGAGACTAAGAATGACACCAAGCTCAACGCACCGGCAGCTCAGAAGCTTATAGCAGAGCTTGAGAAGCTTCCTGAGGACAATGAGCTTGTGCGCGGAATACTTGCAAAGAAGGATTATCTTGCAAAGAAGTCCGTATGGATATTCGGCGGTGATGGCTGGGCTTACGATATAGGCTTTGGCGGTCTTGACCATGTGCTTGCTTCAGGAGAAAACGTTAATGTTATGGTATTTGATACCGAGATGTACTCCAACACAGGCGGACAGGCATCTAAGGCTTCCAACATCGGTGAGGTATGCCAGTTCGCTGCAGCAGGTAAAGAGGTTGGAAAGAAATCCCTTGCAGAGATTGCCATGAGCTATGGTTATGTATATGTGGCTCAGATTGCACTCGGAGCTAACCCGGCGCAGGCTGTGAAGGTTATAAGTGAGGCTGAGAGCTACAACGGACCGTCGCTTATCATCGGCTATGCACCTTGTGAGCTTCACGGAATTGCCAAGGGCGGCATGAACCACTGCCAGGACGAGATGAAGAAGGCGGTCAAGGCGGGTTACTGGAATCTCTTCTCATTCAACCCTGAGCTTAAGGCAGAGGGAAAGAATCCATTCACACTCACATCCAAGGAGGGTGATGGAACGTATCAGGAGTTCTTAAACAATGAGGCAAGATATACAAGACTTGTGAAGCCTTTCCCGGAGAGAGCGGAGAAGCTCTTTGCCGAGTCTGAGAAGGCTGCTAAGGAGAGATATGAACATCTCTTGAAGCTTGTTGAATTATATAAGTAATTGTTTTATGACATGCTGCTGCATCATGCCGGTGCAGCAGCATGTTTTGTATAATAGGAAATACCACCACAGAATAGTTTTGACAGCCGGAATAGTGCATTTCTGTTAAAAAAAATATATTGATGCACTCATTTTTTATTGAAAATTTTGGAAAAAAGGAATAAAATATTCTATGCTTTACAGTAATCAATAAGAATCTGCTGATATACTATAAAGTAAAAAAACAGGGAGAAAAATATATGGATAAAAACAAGATGGATAAAAAAGGATTAGGGCTTATGTTCGAGCTCCTATGCATTGTACTTGTTCCGGTCGTATTTGTGGGTGGGTTTTGTTTATTGTCACTAAGGAATGTCGGTAACAGAACATCAACGAAGGTGATGCTGCATGAGCTTGAAGCTATGGAGTACTCTGTTGAGTCAAGCCTTAAGCTGAGGGATGCGGGAGATTATTCTCTTAAAGATGGGGAATTGTATAAGGGTGAGTTTAACATAAGCAGGAATACTCAGATTTTTGATGAGCTTACCGGTGAGACTGATGTTGACATCAGTATCTACTACGGAGATACGGCGATATTTTCGACAATTAAGGATGGCAGTGGAAAGACGATTGCCGGAGGTAAGATAGATGACACCGCGTACAGTGCAGCAAAGTCCGGAAATGTATTTTTCAGAAGCTCAATGAATATTGGTGGTACGAATTATTTTGCATGGTATTCTCCGATTAAAAATTCGGATGGAAGCTTTGTGGGAGTTATCAGTGTTGCAATAGATTCGGAAACCGCAACCTCCGTATATCAGAATATTATCAGATACAATATTATATTTATGATTGTGCTTCTTCTTATAATTATAGTTGTCGCCGCTCTTCTTATCACAAGAATGTTAAGAGGAATCAAGACAGCTATCAGCAATCTTGACGAGGTGGCGGAGGGTAATCTTGCCGTGCTCGTCCCGGACAAGCTTATGAGCCAGAAGAATGAGATTGGCAATATGGCGCGTTCCGTACATGCGCTTCTTGACGGACTTACAACGATTGTGCACGGAATACATCATTCAACAAAAGAGCTGAATTCATTTTCATCGAAGTTTAAGGATAATTTTGATACCATAAGCTCCTCAATTGCGAACATTGACACAGCCGTGGACGAGATTGCCAACGGTGCAACCAGTCAGGCGAATGAATCTCAGAAGGTAAGCGGTCAGGTTGAACAGATAGGACATTCGATAGATTTCATGAGCGAAAAAATATCTGAGCTTGCTGATAGTGCAGAGACCATGAAGGGTAAGAACCTTGAAGCGGAGAAGAATCTTGATGCTCTTGTTGAGATAAGCAATAAGACTAAGGTATCTGTCGATGAGATACATAAGCAGACTATGGAGACCAACCAGTCGGCACTTGATATCCGCAGTGCGACCGACCTGATAGCTGATATTGCGAGCCAGACTAACCTTCTCTCACTCAATGCTTCAATTGAGGCAGCAAGAGCAGGCGAGAACGGAAGGGGCTTTGCTGTTGTTGCGGATGAGATAAGAGTTCTTGCTGACCAGTCTACCGAGTCGGCAGAGAAGATAAAGGGCATCATTGAGAAACTTATCGAGAACTCCAACACGAGTGTACAGACCATGAACAATGTTGTTGATGAGATTAAGCGTCAGAACGAGAAGATAGATGACACGAAGAGTGTGTTTAGCGTCCTAAAGACAGAGATAGACAGTGTGACATCGTCTATTGAAGGTCTTGCGGACAAGGTTGAGGATATTAACGGACTCAAGAACAGCGTGACGGAGAGCGTTGAGAGTCTCGCGGCGATAGCACAGGAGAACGCAGCCGGAACACAGGAGACTTCTGCTTCTATGGTTGAGCTCAGCCAGATAGTAAATGACTGCAATCAGGATACCTCAAAGCTTGTTGAGCTTGCTAAGGAGCTTCAGGAGGATATCGGTAAATTTAAACTGAGCGAGCAGCTTGAAAATCTGGAATAATTAACGAAAACCAGAGCATATACAGTAATACCGGAGCAGGGACAGTCAAGGCGGACATAGTTAAGCTTTGACTGTCCCTGCTTATTTTGAGTTCTTTGCCAATGCAGGAATCCGCTATTGCATAAGTATCTGAAAAAGCTTAAAATATATTTAACGTGGAGGTTAAAACTAATGGTTACAGTGACACTTGGAAAGACCGGAATCACGGTCAATAAGAATGGATTCGGTGCTCTGCCCGTGCAGCGAATCACAACGGATGATGCGGTGTATCTTTTACAGAAGGCATTTTATAACGGAATGACATTTTTTGACACCGCAAGATTCTATACCGATAGTGAGAAAAAGCTTGGTGAGGCATTTTCACATATCAGGGAGAGGGTAATTATTGCGACTAAGACGGCAGCCACCAATGTGGATGCTTTTTGGAAGGATTTGGAGACAAGTCTTGGGCTGCTTAAGACGGCCTACATAGATATATACCAGTTCCACAATCCTTCATTCTGCCCTAAGCCGTGTGATGGGACAGGGCTGTATGAGGCAATGCTTGAGGCTAAGGAGCAGGGAAAGATAAGGCATATAGGAATCACCAATCACAGGCTGGCAGTTGCTAAGGAGGCGATAGAGTCAGGGCTGTATGAGACCCTGCAGTTTCCGTTCTGCTATCTTGCGACGGATAAGGACAAGGAGCTTGTTAAGATGTGCAAGGAGGCGGACATGGGATTTATCGCCATGAAGGGGCTTTCGGGAGGGCTTATCACCAACTCAGCCGCCGCTTATGCGTTTGAGGCACAGTATGACAATGTGCTCCCTATATGGGGAATACAGCGCGAAAGTGAGCTTGATGAGTGGTTATCCTACATAGACAATCCGCCCAAGATGACACCGGAGATAGAGGAGCTTATAGAAAATGACAGGAAAATGCTTTCGGGTGATTTCTGCAGGGGCTGCGGCTACTGTATGCCATGCCCGGCAGGCATAGAGATAAATAACTGTGCAAGAATGTCACTCATGCTTAGGAGAGCTCCTTATCAGGAGTACACAACGCCGCAGTGGCAGGAGAAGATGAAAAAGATTGAAGGCTGTCTTAACTGTGGACATTGCAAGAGCAAGTGTCCGTATGGGCTTGATACCCCGGCACTGCTTAAGAAGAATTATGAGGACTTCAAGGATTTTGTAGCTAATATGCAGTTATAGAAGAAAAAAAGATAAAATGAGAAGAGAGGTATGTTATGGAGAAGAGAAGATTTGATAAGCTTGGGATTGAGACATCGCTGCTCGGCTTTGGCTGTATGCGTTTTCCTTTAAGTGAAGATGGAAGCATTGATGAAACACTTTCCGAAGAAATGTTAGACCTTGCGATGGCATCCGGAGTTAATTATTATGACACGGCATATCCGTATCATAACGGTGACAGCGAACCGTTCCTTGGAAGAGTTCTTGACAAGTATGACAGAGCTTCATATTATCTTGCAACCAAGCTGCCTGTATGGAAGCTTGAGAAGAAGGAGGATGCAGAGAATATTTTTAACGAGCAGCTTAAGAGGCTTAATAAGGATTATGTTGATTTTTATCTGCTTCATGCACTTAATAAGGACAGATTTAACAAGGTGTTAGAGCTTGGCGTAATTGAAGTGTGTGAAAAGCTTAAGGCGGAAGGAAAGATTAAGTACCTTGGATTCTCATTCCATGATGATTATGATGCCTTTGAGAGAATTCTAACATACAGAGACTGGGATTTCTGCCAGATACAGTACAATTATATGGATACAGACGAGCAGGCAGGGGACAGAGGCTACAAGCTTGCCAGGCAGATGGGCGTTCCGATGGTTATTATGGAGCCGGTAAAGGGTGGTTCACTTGCGAGCCTGCCTGATGAGATAGCTGCTAATTTCAAGGAGTTCAGACCTAAGCAGTCGATAGCGTCATGGGCGCTGCGCTGGGTCGGCTCGCATGACAATGTGAAGGTTATTCTGAGCGGTATGTCGGCAATGGAGCAGGTAGAGGATAACCTAAAGACCTTTAAGAATTTCACACCTTTGAGTGCGGACGAACAGGCACTCGTAGCCGACACGGCGGCATCGCTTAAGAGCAGGATAAGGAATGGATGTACAGGGTGCCGTTACTGTATGCCTTGTCCGGCGGGAGTTAATATTCCGGGAAACTTTTCAATATGGAATCATTATAATGTTTATGGAAACAAGGAACAGTTACAGAAAAGCTGGGACGGTCTTATTGACAGCGAGAAGGCGCACAACTGTGTAAAGTGCGGCAAATGTGAGAAGGTTTGTCCACAGAAGATTTCAATCCGTGATAATCTTGCTCTTTTACAGAAGGAGCTTGATGAGGCAGTGAAATAATGTGGAGATTTTTTGCGGAGGAGTATTCTTATTGCAAAGAGCTTGTGAGTTTTTTCAGGCTCAAAAAGAGAATGAACGAGCTGCATTTTCAGATTTTTGCGGGAAATACACCTGAAGGTACGCAAATAGAGCTCGTTGTGGCAGGAAACTCGCCGGTTAAGGCGGCGATGGCAGCGGGCTATGTGATGAAAGGGCAGACCGTTGACGAGTCAGATGTGTGTGTGTGCCTTGAGCCTTGTGCACAAGCCGGGCAGGGGACGGGAATATGTGTGGAGATACATGATACCATGCAGGAAAAATATTTTTATCCTGATATTTGTCCAGTGCATGGCTATGAGGAGTACGGCTCCGGCAATGAATGTTTTGCGGCGTGGTATGACACGCTGACCTGCTTTTACATGCAGCATCAACTCGTATTTTTCAGATGCGATGCCGGCTGGACGGAGGGCTTTTATGAATTTATGAGAGGCTTTTGGGCGGCGTATGAGGGCAGGCATCCGTTCCACCATGTGTATGCGGAGAGGAAGCTCATAGGGCAGTACGATGCGGACAGCGTGTTGAAAAAGCTTTCCGGCAGCAGGGTGGTGTGGATAAACCATTATAAGGATATTTTCAACCGTAAGGGACAGAGCCTTGAAATTCAGAAGAAATCCCCATCGCTGATACTTGCAAAAAAGGAAGGCCAGCTCATATATCAGGGTTCGAGGGAGTGTCAGAGCTTCGGAAATGAACATTTTTATTACACAAGCTGTATGATGAACTGCCTTTTTGACTGTGAGTACTGCTATCTTCAGGGAATGTACCCGTCGGCGGACGTGGTAATATTTATGAATATCGAGGATATTTTCAGTGAGGTTGACAGGCTCCTTGCGGAACATCCTGTCTATCTATGTATATCATATGATACTGACTTGATAGCGCTGGAGAGCATCATGGGATACTGCGAAAAGTGGATTGAGTATGCGGCGGGTAAGAGCGGGCTGATGATAGAGCTCAGAACCAAGGCACGGCTTCCGGAAAGCTTTTTGCAGTCACATGACAAAAAAGAATGTGAAAATATTATCTTTGCTTTCACTTTGTCCACCGACATGATACAGTTATCCTATGAACATAACACACCGTCGATACAGGCGAGGATAGAGTCGATAGTGCGGGCAGCGCGGCAGGGGTTCAAGGTGAGAGTGTGCTTTGACCCGCTTATCACGCAGGGAGATATCGTTGAACGCAGGGCGGAGTACGGGCAGCTTATAAGAGGACTTTTTGACAGCGTTGAGCCGGAGCTTCTGTATGATGTGAGTCTTGGCGAGTTCAGGGTTCCCTGCGATTACCTGAAGCGCATGAGAAAGCGCAGACCTGGGTCGGAGCTTCTGGCATATCCGTTTGCAGTAGAGGACGGAAGCTTCTGCTGTGGTGAGGCAGGAACGGAACTGGCAGATTATGTGGAGAGCTGTCTGGGCAAAAAGCTTCCGCCGGAAAAAATATATCGTTGGAGATAGCTGCAGATGAAAAAGGCAATAGTTACGGGGGCATCAAGCGGAATAGGGGCAGCCATAGCGGCGGCTTTGGTTGAAACAGGATATGAAGTGTATGGAATAGGGAGAGATTTCCAAAAGCAGGAGAAGCTTGCGGGTAATTCTATGTTTCATCCGCTTGTATGTGACTTGAAAAGACATTCTGATGTGGAGAGGACGATATGTGATATCAGAAAATCGGCAGGACCTGTCGACGTTCTGGTGAACAGTGCGGGAGCAGGATATTTCGGACCACACGAGCAGATTAGTCCGTCGAAAATCCATGATATGGTGTCTGTAAATATTGAGGCGCCGATGATAATTGCCGGGCTTTTGCTTCGGGATATGAAGAAGAACGGAGGATTTATTATAAATATATCTTCGGTTACGGCGAAAAAGTCAAACACCTACGGCTGTGCCTACGGAGCGACGAAGGCGGCGCTTACGAGCTTTGGAGAGAGTCTTTTTGACGAGGCGCGTAAGTACGGAGTTAAAGTGCTGAACATTCACCCCGACATGACGGAGTCCGCGTTTTACAGAAATGCGGATTTTTCCTCGTGTGAGGAGGAGGATTTAAGACTACTGCCGGAGGAGATTGCACAGTGTGTTATGGCTGCCTTGGATATGAGAGCAGGGGCGGTTGTGACGGATATCACTGTCAAGCCCCAGAGGCATGGAATAAGAAGAAAATAGACACAAAAAAGCAGTGGAATGGAGATTAGTATGATACTTGATATGTTCAGTTTAAAGAGTAAGGTCGCGATTGTCACGGGAGCCAACACAGGACTCGGTCAGGGAATGTGTGTGGCGCTTGCACAGGCGGGAGCGGATATTGTCGGAGTGGCAAGAAGGGACTGCGATGAGACAAAGAGGATTGTCGAGGAGACGGGAAGCAGATTTTTGCAGGTTAAGGCGGATCTGTCTTCCATGGAACCGATAGATATGATAATAAAAAGTGCGGTGGAGCGCTTCGGACATATAGATATCCTTGTCAATAATGCGGGCATAATAAAGAGAAATGATGCGATAGATTATACCGAGGAGGAATGGGATTCGGTTGTATTTCTGAACCAGAAATTTACGTTCTTTCTGTGTCAGGCAGCGGCAAAGCAGTTCATCGCACAGAACAGCGGCGGAAAGATAATAAACATTGCATCAATGCTCTCCTATCAGGGCGGTATCAGGGTGCCTTCTTATACGGCGAGCAAGAGTGCGGTGCTTGGGCTTACGAGAGCAATGGCCAACGAATGGGCTAAGTACAATATCAATGTCAATGGAATTGCACCGGGTTATATGGCGACGAACAACACGCAGGCACTCAGAAGCGATGACGACAGGAGCGAGGAGATATTGTCCCGTATACCTGCGGGACGTTGGGGAACACCGGAGGACATGGCAGGTGCGGTTGTGTATCTTGCATCTGCAGCTTCGAACTACGTCAACGGCTTTACGCTTGCAGTGGACGGCGGCTGGCTTGCAAGATGATAAGTGTTTCGTGAGATAATAAGCTCATATGTCGTGAGATAATAAGTTCAATTGTTTGACATTTATTATAGAATTGTGCTAAAATTACCCATGTGTTACGGCATATTTTACAGTATAGCCGGAAGAAAATCAGATTATTTTATCCGGGGGAGGATATGTTATGGTAAGAAGACATTTAATCGGAAAAGCAGCCATCGCTGTCACGGCAGCCATGGTTATGATTTCCGGGTGCAGTAAGAATGTGGACTCAGATGCCACACAGCCTGAGTCGACAAGCAATCAGGTGGAGAGTTCTTCACAGGAGACGACTACAGACAACCAGAAGGAGACCAAGGACGACGATAGGAATGATGCCGACGACAAGGATAAGCCTAAGACCGACAAGGTTGACAACGGTTTCCCTTCATATAGTTCCGATACGAGCCTTGTGCCGACGGGGGAGACGGTTAGAAGCTTCCTGACGGGTGAGTGGCTGAATGATACGGTTGCGTACCGCAGACCGCTGGCAGTTATGATTAACAATATTGAGGCAGGACTTCCACAGCATGGAATAAGCAAGGCAGATGTCATATTTGAAGGACAGTGTGAGGGCGGTGTGACGCGTCTCATGGCGGTTTTTCAGGACTATGATGATGTGGACTCCATCGGTTCAATAAGAAGCTGCCGTGACTATTATCCTTTCCTTGCGGCAGAGTACGATGCGGCATATTACCACTTTGGACAGTCGGATTTTGCGCTTGAATTTTTAAGTGACCCTGAGCTTAGGACCTTTAACGGTATGAACGGAAAATACAATTATGAGAGACGTTCTGACAGAGTTTCGCCTCACAATGTATTCTCAACGCCGGAGAATCTGGTCACGGCGATGGTCAACAACAAGGTTACAACATATCTCGACGAGGATTTCGAGGCACCGCTCAAGTTTAACACTTCATCTGAGCCGCTAAGCTGTCCTGACGGGGAGAAGTGTATAACCCTTGAGACCGGCTATGCATACAATAATGCTTACTTTAAGTACAATTCAGAGGATGGTCTGTATTATCGCTACGAGTATGGTGAACCTCAGATTGATGAGATGACGGGTGAGCAGCTTGCAGTTGAGAATATTCTTTTTAAGCTGGTTCCGGGCGAGCAGTACTGGAACGGTTCACCGCTGTATCTTCTTACCGGTGAGGGAGTTGGTCTGTATGTAACCAACGGAACAGCCCAGTGGATTAAATGGAGCAAGCAGGTTGACGGAATTAACACGAACCTTGGCTGTAATTATACATATGGATACGGCCCTACAACCTACACTTACGAGGACGGTACGGAGGTCACCTTCAATCAGGGTAAGACCTGGGTGTGTATCTATGAGGAAGAAAACAAGGGAAATATAAAGATTAAGAGCAAATAACCACTAGACAAAAACTTCGTGTCACATCGTATTGAACGGTGTACACGAAGTTTTTTTGAATTTATTTTGTTTGATAAATATGCAGGCTTAAAAACGCAATTTCTTTGCTTTATAATTGCAGGCGGCGCATCTCATAAAATTCACCCTTGAGTGCCATGAGTTCATCGTAGCTTCCGTATTCGGTGCAGTGTCCCTCACGAAGGACGGCAATCTTGTCAGCGCCCTTGATGGTCGACAGCCTGTGGGCAACGATGAAGGTTGTCCTGTTCCTGGTGAGATTGTTCAGTGCCTCCTGAATTTCCTTCTCGGAGATACTGTCGAGAGCGGAGGTTGCCTCGTCGAGTATTATGATGTCCGGGTCACGGATAAGTGCGCGTGCTATGGAAATACGCTGGCGCTGTCCGCCGCTTAATTTTCCGCCGTGTTCCCCGACAATCGTGTTGAGTCCGTCCGGAAGCCCGTCTATAAAGCCTCGCAGGTTGGCAGCGTCGATTACCTGATTTAGTTTTTCTTGTGATACTTTTTCCATTCCATAGGTGATATTATCCCTTATAGTTCCAGAGAAGAGAATGGAGGTCTGAGGGACAACGGCGATGTGCTGTCTGTAGGAGTGGAGATTTATGGTGTTCATGTCCACACCGTCTAGGAGCACTTGACCGGAGTCGGGCTTGTTAAAACCTATTACCATGTTGAGAACGGTTGATTTTCCCGCACCTGATTCGCCGACAAGGGCTATGGTCTCGCCTGCGGCAACATGCAGATTTAAGTGGTTTAAAACAGGTTTGCTGCTGTCATAAGCAAAACATAAATCCTGAAAGTCAAATTCACCGCGAACAGTCTTAACCTTCGTCTTTCCCTTGTTGTTCTCGACGTCATTTGCGAGGAGAACCTCTCCAACTGAATTGACCGACTCAAGTCCCTTAGATATGATAGGGAGAAGGTTTATAAAGCTTGAAATCTGGTTGACTATCGTGGAGAAGTATGTCTGGTAGAGGGTTATGTCTCCGACGGTTGTCTGACCGTGAAAGGCAAGGTAGCCGGTAAAGCCGAGACATAATACCTGAAATACCTGAAATACACACCAGCCTACGGCACCGAAGTTAGCCTGGACTATATCGAGGCGGTAACCACTCTTTGCGACGGAGCTTAGCTGGTTTTCCATCTTGTCTATCTCCTCGTCCTCAAGTGCATGTGCCCTTGTAACCGGGATAAGCTCGACCATCTCCATGACCTTGGCAGAGGTCGTCTCCATCTCCTTACGGAAGTTCGAGTTGGTGCGCTTGATCTGGTTCTTGAAGGCGACCATCGTAAGTGCGGCTACCGGACCGCATATAACGAAGAATATGAGTACCGTTCGGCTTCTCATTCCGGTCACGGCAAACGCTACGATGAGGTTTAACAGGATGGTTAGAATGTTGGTAAACAACTGCTGTGAAAGTGTTTCTATCGCTTCGACATCACGCATAATCTTAGATTGAAGTCTTCCGGACTGCATCTCCTTGTGGTAGGTGATGGATAGCTGTTGCAGCTTTCTGACCAGCGCACCGCGAAGACCTGCCTCCATATTTCTTATGGCGAGGCTTCGAAAATGTACATAGAGGTAGTTTGCCGGCATGTTCACGAGGACGAGAGCTATCTCTACTATTATATAGAAGAGGATGCCCGATAACCCGCTGTCGTCTGTGCCGGAAGCGATGTTGATGACCCCTGCCGTTGCGACCGGGAGATACCAGACACAGGCATGCTTGAGTGCAAAGAATAAACCAGAGAGCATAAGCTGCATATAATGCCCTTTGTACAGGCTTAGAAGTATGCGAAGCGGCTTCTGCTCATGCCTGCCATAGCTGTCTATGAAAGTCTCCTCCGTCTCGGCGAGGTTACCCTCAATTTCGAGGGATTTTTTTGTTAGAATATCTTTTTCTGACATTGTGTTTTCCTCACTTTGTATTTGCTGTGAAAAATATACTATAGTTTAATGTAAATAGCTACTATTAATTTTGTTTTTTAGGATAGAAGTACTGAATTTTTGCCATAATTACATTGTTTGGAAAAAGAAAAGCTTTTTTTTGAAAATTTTTTTATAATAGGTGTTGACATGTAAAAAGAAGTGTGTTAATTTATTAACAGAGTTAATGTTAAATAATTAACAAAGCGGCATGAGATACAGTTACGGATTAATCTATATCCGCATATACCATATGTCAGCATGATGCCGCACCACTTATTCATTCAGGGAGGCTCTAGTGATGGAGAAAACGTATGAGGTAGTTGATAGTGTAGAGAGCTTTGAGAAGAAGCTTGCAAGTGTAAGAGAGGCACAGAAGATTTTCGCTACTTACACACAGGAACAGGTAGATAAGATTTTCTTTGAGGCAGCTATGGCAGCTAACCAGGCAAGAATTCCTCTTGCGAAGATGGCAGTCGAAGAGACAGGCATGGGTGTTGTTGAAGATAAGGTTATAAAGAATCATTTTGCATCAGAGTATATTTACAACGCATATAGAGATACCAAGACTTGCGGAGTTCTCGAGGAGGACAAGGCATTCGGTACTAAGAAGATTGCTGAGCCAATCGGTGTAGTTGCGGCAGTTATTCCGACAACTAACCCTACATCAACAGCTATCTTTAAGACACTCATTTCATTAAAGACAAGAAACGGTATCATCATCAGCCCACATCCAAGAGCTAAGGGCAGCACAATAGCAGCAGCTAAGGTTGTTCTCGAGGCAGCAGTTAAGGCGGGAGCTCCTGAGGGAATTATCGGATGGATTGATGTTCCAAGCCTTGAGCTTACCAACATTCTTATGAAGGAAGCTGACATAATTCTTGCAACAGGTGGTCCGGGAATGGTTAAGGCTGCTTATTCAAGCGGTAAGCCGGCACTTGGCGTTGGAGCAGGTAACACTCCTGCAATCATTGACGATACTGCTGATATCACACTTGCAGTCAACTCAATCATTCATTCTAAGACATTTGATAACGGTATGATCTGTGCTTCGGAGCAGTCAGTTATCGTTCTTGACAAGGTATATAAACAGGTTAAGAAGGAGTTCGCAGACAGAGGCTGCTACTTCTTAAATGCAGCAGAGACAGAGAAAGTAAGAAAGACTATCATCATCAACGGCGCATTGAATGCTAAGATTGTAGGCCAGCCGGCATATAAGATTGCGGAGCTCGCAGATGTAACGGTTCCTGAGACAACGAAGATTCTTATCGGCGAGGTTGAGAGCGTAGAGCTTTCAGAGGAGTTCGCACACGAGAAGCTTTCACCGGTACTTGCCATGTATAAGGCTAAGGATTTTGAGGATGCAGTTTCTAAGGCAGAGCACTTAATCGCAGACGGCGGTTACGGACACACATCTTCACTCTATGTCAATGTAGGAACAGAGAAGGCTAAGATTGATGAGTTCTCAGAGAGAATGAAGACCTGCCGTATTCTCATCAACACACCTTCATCGCAGGGTGGCATCGGTGACCTTTACAACTTCAAGCTCACACCATCTCTCACACTCGGATGTGGTTCATGGGGCGGTAACTCTGTATCAGAGAACGTAGGAGTTAAGCATTTAATCAACATTAAGACTGTTGCTGAGAGGAGAGAGAACATGCTTTGGTTCAGAGCACCTGAGAAGGTATATATTAAGAAGGGATGTCTTCCTGTTGCACTTCAGGAGCTTAAGACTGTAATGAATAAGAAGAAGGTATTTATCGTAACAGATAAGTTCCTCTATTCTAACGGATATACAAAGGCTATAACAGATAAGCTTGATGAGCTTGGTATCAAGCACACAACCTTCTACGATGTAGCACCGGATCCATCACTTGCTTCCGCAACAGAGGGAGCAGAGGCAATGCGTTCCTTCGAGCCTGACTGTATCATAGCTGTCGGCGGTGGTTCAGCAATGGATGCAGGTAAGATTATGTGGGTAATGTATGAGCATCCTGAGGTTAACTTCCTTGATATGGCAATGCGTTTCTGCGATATCCGTAAGCGTATTTACACATTCCCTAAGATGGGTGAGAAGGCATACTTCATCGCTGTTCCTACATCAGCAGGTACAGGTTCAGAGGTTACTCCTTTCGCGGTTATCACAGACCAGAGAACAGGAGTTAAGTACCCACTTGCAGATTACGAGCTCCTTCCTAAGATGGCAATCGTTGATGCCGACATGATGATGGATGCTCCTAAGGGACTTACATCTGCTTCCGGTATCGATGCTGTAACACATGCTCTTGAGGCTTATGCTTCAATGATGGCTACAGACTTCACAGATGGTCTTGCACTTCGTTCTCTTAAGATGATATTTGAGTATCTTCCAAGAGCTTACGACAATGGTCCTAACGATCCTGTTGCAAGAGAGAAGATGGGTAACGCAGCTACTATGGCAGGTATGGCATTCGCAAATGCATTCCTTGGTGTGTGTCACTCAATGGCACATAAGCTTGGTGCTTTCCATCACCTTCCACACGGTGTTGCTAACGCTCTCCTTATCACAGATGTTATGAGATTTAACGCTGCCGAGGTTCCGTCTAAGATGGGTACATTCCCGCAGTATGACCATCCTCATACACTTGCAAGATACGCTGAGGTTGCTGATTATCTCGGAGTTAAGGGCAAGAATGACCAGGAGAAGTTAGAAGGACTTATCGAGAAGATTGAAGCTCTCAAGGAAAGAGTCGGCATCAAGAAGACAATCAAGGACTACGGTGTAGATGAGAAGTACTTCCTTGACACTCTTGACAACATGGTTGAACAGGCATTCGATGACCAGTGTACAGGTGCTAACCCTAGATATCCTCTTATGAAGGAAATTAAGGAAATGTACCTTAAGGCATATTACGGAAAGTAATAATCATGGCTGTGTAAGCAGCGATGTGTGGGCTTCCGGATTCGAAAACCGGATTCGGAAGCTTCATTTTGTCAAATTTATTCAGACAATTCTAAAATATAAATAAAGTTGTGGTAAAAATTGGCGTACTATGCTATAATAAGTACAAACAATAAGCGCGAAGCTGAAGGCACAAGGTGCCTGACAGAATATCAGCGCAGGGTATTTCATTTCTAAGGTGTTACAAATTAATGCATGGAGGTATAGACAATGAAACTTGACAATGTTATTGCAAAGCGTCCGACTAAGACAATTTACCGTGATGGTGACACAGTTATTAAGCTCTTCAATGAGGACTACAAGAAGTCAGACATTCTCAACGAGGCACTCAATCAGGCAAGAGTTGAGGAGACAGGTTTACTTATCCCTAAGATTTTGGAGGTTACCAAGATTGATGGCAAGTGGGCTATTATAAGTGAGTACATAGAGGGAACAACCTTAGAGGAGCTTATGAAGAAGCACCCGGAGAAGGAAGATGAGTACCTTGAACTCTTTGTTAATCTTCAGAGAGAGGTTCATTCCAAGAAGGCTCCTCTTCTTACAAAGCTTACAGACAAGATGATGCGTAAGATTGCAGAAGCAGATATCGACCCGTCCACACGTTATGACCTTCACACAAGTCTTGAGGGTATGCACAAGCATGACAAGGTATGCCACGGAGATTTCAATCCAAGTAATATCATTATCACAAGCGACGGCAAGGCATATATCCTTGACTGGTCACATGCCACACAGGGAAATGCTTCAGCAGACGCAGCAAGAACTTATCTCGTATTTGCTCTTTCAGGGCAGAATAAGCTTGCTGACAAGTACCTCGACCTTTTCTGCGAGAAGAGCGGTATCGGCAAGCAGTATGTACAGAAGTGGCTTCCTATCGTAGCTGCATCACAGTCAGTTAAGGGCAAGCCTGAGGAGAGAGCACTTCTTCTTAAGTGGGCAAGCGTTGTGGATTACGAATAAAATTACAGACTTGCTTTTTTACGCAATATATGTTATCATTAACGAACCTGTAAGGGAGTAGTTAGCGTGAATACGTGGTAAGTCAACAGACTGATGTGGTATGCAGAGAATGTTTTGGATGATAACAGCAATCTGCGAGAGAACATCTGGCTTATCTTAAATAACGAGACTTATGTATGGCTTGATTGTCGTACATGAGTCTCGTTTTTTGCGTCGGTATATATAATTATATAGCCTGAACAGCCTTTTTCGATAACAGAAAGGAATGTTTTGCAGATGTTTCGCTAAAGCATGTATTTACAATGCAGGTCATATCTGCCCGGTATGAAAGGCACATTACAGGAAACAATTACAAATAAGAAGAAATGGAGAGTTATGTATGGGTTTACCGGAGTTATTTATTTTGGCGGTGGGATTGTCGATGGACGCATTTGCGGTGTCCGTGTGTAAGGGACTTGCTATGAAGCAGATTACCTTTAAGAAGGCGGCTATTGTGGGAGCGTGGTTTGGTGGATTTCAGGCACTTATGCCTCTGATTGGGTGGCTGCTTGGAAGTCAGTTCAAGTCGTATATCACAGCCATTGACCACTGGATTGCATTTGTGCTTCTGTTAATTATCGGCGCGAACATGATTAAGGAGTCCTTTGACAAGAGCGAGGAGAGTGCCAACGCATCCCTCGGATTTAAGATTATGCTCATGCTCGCGATAGCGACGAGCATTGATGCACTTGCTGTCGGTGTTACATTCGCATTTCTCGATGTTAACATCTGGTGGGCTGTCATCTTTATCGGAAGCGTCACGTTTACATTGTCTGCAATAGGCGTGAAGGTCGGAAGCGTGTTCGGTGTCAGGTATAAGTCGAAGGCGGAGCTTGCCGGAGGAATTATTCTTATACTTATAGGAACGAAGATATTGTTAGAGCACCTTGGAGTTATAGCGTTCTAACGGAATGAAAATATAGTCAAAATATTCAGTATGATTTATAAAGAAAAATGGCGTGTGAAAAATGGTAAATCCATAATTCACACGCCATTTATTATCAGTGTATTTTTTATTATGCAGTGACCGCTCTCATAACCTTGGACTTCTCAACAGCCTTCACAATCGTGATTGCTACGGCAATCTTTACAAGGTCAGGAAGGATGTAAGGTGTAACACACCATGCAAGTGCGCTTGCGATTCCTACGGCACTCTTGGTATTGGTATATACAACGATAAACCATGCGGTTCCGAAGGCGTAGCAGAGGATAAGTCCGATTACCATCGAGATGGCAAGAACGGGAATACTCTTTCCGAACTTCTTTGTTATAAGACCAACGGAAAGTGCGGTGAAGATAAATCCGATTATGTAACCGCCCGTTGTTCCGAGAAGAACTCCGACACCGCCCTTCATTCCGGCGAATACAGGAAGTCCGATAATGCCGAGGAGACAGTATACGATTATTGCTGTGAGTCCGTTTTTAAGACCGAGTATGCCAAGTGCGGTGAATACTGCGAAGGTCTGAAGGGTGAATGGTGCGAATGGTTCAGGCATTGGAATTGTAATCCATGCACATACTGCTGTGAGTGCCACGAAAAGGGCGATAAGAGCGATTTCTTTGGTGGTGTAAATTGATTTTTTCATGATGTCCTCCATGTAGTTTTAATAATTGAAAAATTCATGCATGTTTCAGAGTATAAGCCTATAAACATGAAATGTCAACCAAAAACTTAAATAAGGTTAACAATTGCAGCACATAATAACGTAAAATGGACATTTAGCATGTAGACGAACAGAAAAAAATTGTGTATACTACATAAGGTCGATTTTACAGTGAAGAATCAGAGAAGAATAATAGAAAAATGGAAAAGGGAAAAATATGAGTATACTGAATGTTGAACACTTGAGCCATGGCTTTGGTGACAGGGCGATTTTTAAGGATGTGTCCTTCAGACTTTTAAAGGGAGAGCACATAGGACTTATCGGTGCCAACGGCGAGGGAAAATCTACTTTTATGAGCATAATAACAGGAAAGCTCATGCCGGATGAAGGAAAGGTTGAGTGGGCTAAGAATGTGAAGGTGGGATATCTTGACCAGCATGCGGTACTAACTAAGGGGATGACGATAAGGGATGTCCTTAAAAGTGCCTTCGCGGATCTTTTTGCGATGGAAGAGAAGATGAACACGATATGTGATGCCATGGCTGCGGGTACGGCAGAGAACATGGACGAGATGATGGAGGAGCTCGGAGTTATACAGGAGCTTCTGATGGCACATGATTTCTATATTATAGATTCCAAGGTTGACGAGGTCGGAAGGGCGTTAGGGCTTGAGGATATCGGCATGGACAAGGACGTGACGGAGCTCTCAGGCGGACAGAGAACCAAGGTGCTCCTTGCGAAGCTTCTGCTTGCGAAGCCGGATATCCTGCTTCTTGACGAGCCGACGAATTATCTTGATGCCGTGCACATCGAATGGCTCAAGAGATACCTTCTAGAGTATGAGAACGCTTTTATCCTTATATCACATGATATCCCGTTCCTCAACAGCGTGGTCAATCTTATCTATCACATGGAAAATCAGGAACTCAACCGCTATGTGGGTGACTATGATAAGTTCATGGAAGTGTACGAGATGAAGAAGGCGCAGCGTGAGGCGGCATATAACAGACAGCAGAAGGAAATCGCTGAACTCGAGGATTTTGTTGCGAGAAACAAGGCGAGGGTTGCTACCAGAAATATGGCGATGTCAAGACAGAAGAAGCTTGATAAGATGGATATAATTGAGAAGGCAGTGGAGAAGCCGAAGCCGGAGTTTAATTTCCAGGAGGCGAGAACACCGGGAAGATATATCATTCAGACCAAAGGACTGGTTATCGGATACGATGAGCCGCTCTCAAGACCGCTCGACTTTACGATGGAGCGTGGAGAGAAGGTCGTTCTCTTCGGTGCGAACGGAATCGGCAAGACGACTCTTTTAAAGAGTATATTAGGGCTTGTCCCGGCACTTTCGGGAGAGGTGGAGCTTGGTGACTATCTCGAGATAGGATATTTTGAGCAGGAGATGGCACCGGGCAACAGAAATACCTGCATAGAGGAAATCTGGAAGGAATTTCCGGGATATACCCAGTATCAGGTACGTTCCGCGCTTGCAAAGTGCGGACTCACGACGAAGCATATCGAGAGTCAGGTTCAGGTGCTAAGTGGAGGAGAGCAGGCGAAGGTGAGACTTTGCAAGCTTATCAACCGTGCGTCAAATGTACTGCTTTTAGACGAGCCGACTAACCATCTCGATGTCGACGCGAAGGACGAGCTAAAGAGAGCGCTGAAGGAATATAAGGGAAGTATACTTCTGATATGCCATGAGCCGGAGTTCTACGACGGTCTTGCGACAAGAGTTGTTGATTGCTCGGAGTGGAGCCTCAGAGTGTAAGCTCTGTGCGGTAAGGAAAGGAAATAGTTATGTCAGTTAAAAAACACACGCATATGGCTGGGTACGGAATTTATGTGCGGGGCAGTTGGAAATTCAGATTTTTAAGGCTGCTTGCCTTGCTTGTAATAGCATGCTTCGGACTCACCGCATGTGGGGAAAAAGAGGAGAGTACTACAGAGGAGCCTTTTGTGGTAAAAATAGGAGTGCTCCTTGATTTCAGCGGGGAGGCTAAAGAGGAGTCGGAACAGATGTACAGTGCGGCCGCACTTGCAGTTGACGAGATAAATGACGCGGGCGGTGTGCTGGCGCAGGGTTACAGGATAGAACTGGTGAAAAAGGATGACGGCGGAGATTACATGAACTCCGTGGCAGGCTATTATCAGCTTGCCGGGGAAGGGGTGTGTGCCGTGATAGGGACGAACAATTCACAGGGCATGACAGAACTCATAAAAGCAAGTGCCTCGGCAAACGTTCCGGTAATAACACCTTCCGTGACGGACGATTTTGTGGTATCTGCGGCGAACTTTGTCTATCAGTCCTGCTTTTCAGATGAGTACATGACAGAGGCTCTGGTAAGTTTTATAGCGGCACGGCAGGGAGAGCTTTCAGACAGTAAGGCGGCACTCGTGTGCCTGCCGGAGAATGAAAGATATGCCGCTCTGTATGAGGATATGGCGGCTTCCATGCAGTCAGGGAATATAAACACAGTGTATGCCAATGAAATATCCGGGTACACGAAAGAAAGCTTTGGTGAAATTTTTGACGAGGTGGTAAAAACAGGTGCGGATATCATGTTCATACCGGCACCTGCTGATGAACTCGGCACAATATTTTCCACTGCAAAAGAATGTGGATATGAGGGAGCGTTTCTTGGACTTCCCGAGTGGTCAGCATATACCGGAAAAACGTATGGCTATGACGTGTACATTCCGGTCAACATGGCGGCTGACAGGGAGGATGAGGCAGTGCAGAACCTTGTAAGAAAGCTTGGGAGTGCAGCGTGCGACGGGGTGAGGCCCGCGTATGATGCGGTGTATTTTATAAGAGATGCAGTCGAGACGGGATATCTTGCGACAGCCACCTCGGTCTCACTCAAGCTTCCGTTTCTGGAAGGAAGCACTGCGCTGGGAGATTATTCGATAGGTGCTTATGGAAATGCGGAAAAGACGGTGGACATAATTCTTATGAATGATGGTGGAAAAAGCTATGCTGCCACAATATTTGAGTAAAATGTCTGCCTGCCTGCGAATTGATGAAAGTATCACAAATGACATCTGCAATATTTGCTAAATTTAAAGATAAAATTCAGGAGAAAAGAGCATGAAAAAATTACTTGTGTATTTAAAAGCATACAGAAAAGAGAGTATTCTGGCTCCGCTTTTTAAGATGCTTGAGGCTTCATTTGAGCTTTTTGTACCGCTTGTAATCGCGGCAATCACTGACAACGGTATTAAGGGCGGGAACGTGCCGTATATTGTGAGAATGGCACTGCTTCTTGTCGTTCTTGCTATTGTCGGACTCATCTGTTCACTGACGGCACAGTATTTTTCAGCGAAGGCTGCGGTTGGCTTTGCAGCAAAGCTCAAATCAGCATTGTTTGCACATATCGAAAGCCTTTCGTTTAAGGAGATTGATACGCTCGGTACGTCGACGCTCATAACGAGAATGACGAGCGACATCAATCAGGTTCAGTCCGGAGTAAATCTTGTGCTGAGACTTTTCCTCCGTTCACCGTTTATAGTATTCGGTGCGATGATTATGGCATTCACGATTGATGTGAAGGCGGCGCTCATCTTCGTTGTCGCTATTCCGCTGCTTGCTATAGTCGTATTCGGAATTATGCTCATAAGCATTCCGCTTTTCAGGAAGGTTCAGGGAGCGCTCGACAGCGTGCTCGGAATAACAAGACAGAACCTTACGGGTGTGCGTGTAATAAGGGCATTTAACAAGGAGCAGAGTGAGATAGAGAGCTTCGATGAGAAGAATGACACTCTCACCGGAATACAGAAGTTTGTCGGAAAGATTTCAGCTCTTATGAACCCTGTAACATTTATCATTGTAAATGGTGCCATAGCTGCTCTCATATGGGTTGGAGCAATCCGCGTTGACGAGGGAATTTTGTCACAGGGAGAGGTTATCGCCCTTGTAAACTATATGTCTCAGATACTCGTCGAGCTTGTCAAGCTTGCGAACCTCATAATCACCGTGACAAAGGCGGTTGCGTGCGGCAATCGTATCCAGTCAATATTTGAGATCAAGCCCTCCATGGCAGAGGGCAGCAGAAGGTACAGCGTTGACTCTAAGGACGGCTATGCCGTTGAATTTAAGAATGTTAATCTCTGCTACAATGAGGGTGCCGACAACTCGCTCACCGGAATTGATTTCTCGGTAAAGAAGGGTGAGACTGTAGGTATCATCGGAGGTACGGGTTCAGGAAAAAGCTCGCTTGTCGGACTTATCCCGAGATTTTACGATGCGACACAGGGCGAGGTGCTCGTCGATGGCGTCAATGTAAATGAGTACAGCTTTGATGAGCTTAGAGAGCATGTCGGAATTGTCATGCAGAAGGCGGTTCTGTTTAAGGGAACAATAAGAGAAAACTTAAAGTGGGGCAGGAACGATGCGACTGACGAGGAGCTGTGGGCGGCAATCGACGCGGCACAGGCGAGAGAGTTCGTTCAGACCAAGGACGGCGGACTCGACTTCGAGATAGCCCAGGGCGGAAAGAACCTATCCGGTGGTCAGAAGCAGCGTCTCACAATAGCGAGAGCGCTTGTAAGAAAGCCTGACATACTCATACTCGACGACAGTGCATCAGCTCTCGATTATGCTACCGATGCCAAGCTCCGAGCGGCTATAGCTGCACTTCCGGGAAACATGACGGTGTTCATAGTATCTCAGCGTACTGCTTCAATAATGCACGCTGACAAGATTATCGTTCTCGACGATGGAAAGATAGTCGGAATGGGAACGCAGGAAGAGCTTCTTGAGAACTGTGAGGTATATAAAGAGATTTATAACTCGCAGTTTAAAACAACATCTACGCAGTAGATGTTGTTTTATGAGCAAGAAGCGAAGCGGATTGCGAATTACCCGAAACATCTACGCAGTAGATGTTGTTTTATGAGCAAGAAGCGAAGCGGATTGCTGATTACCCGTTTATGTGGAAGATAGAACAACGAGGAGGCTTAAGGACATGGCAAAGGTCAGAAAATTAACCAACGAGGACAGGAGCACAATAGGCAAGGTGCTCAGATATATCAAAAAATATTATGTTTTTCTTATAATTTCGATATTGCTTGCGGCAGTCACGGTGGCATGTACATTGTATGTTCCGATACTCACAGGTAATGCGATAGACCTCATAATCAATGAGGGAATGGTGGATTTTGATGGAATACTTTCGATAATTAAGACAATGATAGCGGTAATCATTATCGGTGCAATTGCACAGTGGCTTATGAACGTATCCAACAACAAGATTACCTACAACGTAATAAGGGACATCCGTACTGAGGCGATAAGAAAGCTTGAGATACTTCCGCTCAAGTACATTGACGGGCACCCTTACGGCGATGTGGTGAGCCGTGTCATCGCCGATGTTGACCAGTTTGCGGACGGTCTTCTGATGGGATTTACACAGTTGTTTACGGGGGTTATAACGATACTCGGAACGCTTGGATTTATGCTCACTATCAACATTCCGATAACGATTGTCGTTGTGTGTGTGACGCCGCTCTCACTTTTTGTTGCGGCGTATATCGCCAAGAACACCCACGAGATGTTCAAAAAGCAGTCTGAGACGAGAGGCGAGCAGACAGCAATCATAGATGAGATGGTCGGAAATTTAAAAGTTGTGAAGGCGTACAGCCAGGAGGACGAGGTAAAGGAGAAGTTTGACGAGGTAAATGACAGACTTGAGAAGTGCTCCTTAAAGGCAATCTTCTTCTCATCGATAACGAACCCTTCAACCAGATTTGTAAACAGTATCGTGTACATGCTCGTCGCGCTTGTCGGTGCGATATCCGCGGTGCACGGCAGAATAAGCATTGGCAGGCTCTCGAGTATGCTCAGCTACGCAAATCAGTACACCAAGCCGTTCAATGAGATTTCAGGCGTTGTTACCGAGCTTCAGAACGCACTCACCTGTGCGGGACGAGTTATGGAGCTTATAGAGGAGGAGCCGCAGGTTCCTGAGCCGGAAAATGCTAAGACGGTAAATGCGGACGGACATGTGGAGCTTGAGAATGTATATTTTTCATATGTTCCGGATCAGAAGCTTATCGAGGATTTCAATCTCTCTGTGAAGCCGGGACAGCGTATCGCCATCGTAGGTCCTACGGGCTGCGGTAAGACGACACTCATCAACCTTCTCATGCGTTTCTACGATGTAAATTCGGGAAGCATCAAGGTTGCGGGCGATGACATAAGGGATGTCACCAGAGGAAGCCTTAGAAGATCTTACGGTATGGTGCTTCAGGACACATGGCTTAAGAACGGAACCATCAGGGAGAATCTTAAGATGGGTAAGCCGGATGCCACAGAAGAAGAGATGATTGCGGCAGCAAAGGCCTCACATGCACACAGTTTTATAAAGAGACTTCCGCAGGGCTACGACACAGTGCTCAACGAGGACGGCGGAAGCCTGTCACAGGGACAGAAGCAGCTTCTGTGCATAGCAAGAGTAATGCTCTGCCTGCCACCTATGCTCATACTTGATGAGGCTACCTCATCAATCGATACCAGAACGGAAATCAAGATTCAGGAAGCCTTTGCGCGCATGATGAATGGCAGGACAAGCTTTATCGTGGCACACAGACTATCAACGATCCGTGAGGCGGATGTCATCCTTGTAATGAAGGACGGACACATAATAGAGCAGGGTAACCATGATACCCTCCTTGCGAAGGGTGGATTCTATTCACAGCTATATAACAGCCAGTTCTGATTTATTGGGGCAGAGGATTTGGGACAGGTGTCCCGGGAAACAGGAGAAAAGACATGACAGGAAAGAGAATTGTAGTAAAAGTAGGTACATCGACGCTGACCTATGCGACGGGGCATCTTAATATCAGGAGGGTCGAGAAGATAGTAAAGACCATCGCTGACCTTCAGAACGCGGGAAACCAGATGATACTGGTGTCAAGCGGTTCGATTGCACTTGGAATGAGTAAGATTGGGCTTAGGGAACGCCCGAAGGATACGCCGGGTAAGCAGGCATGCGCGGCTGTCGGACAGTGTGAACTTATGGATATGTACGACAAGAAGTTCTCTGAGTACGGTGTGACGGTTGCACAGCTTCTCCTGACAAAGTATGTTCTCCTTGAGGACAGGAGAAGAAATGTCGAGAATGCCATGGCGAAGCTTATTGAGCTTGGTGTAATTCCGATAGTCAATGAGAACGACACGGTTGCGATAGATGAGCTTGAACTCGAGGTAGGCGAGAATGACTCACTCGCGGCGATAGTGGCGTCCGTGGCGAAGGCGGATACCCTTGTGATCATGTCCGACATAGACGGATTGTATGACAAGGATCCACATAAATACGAGGACGCGAAGCTCATCGAGGAGGTTCACGGAATAACTGATGAGATAAGGGCGCTAGCGGGAGGAGCAGGCTCCAAGCTCGGAACGGGTGGCATGGCGACCAAGCTAAAGGCGGCATCAATCGCGAATGAGAACGGAATAGACATGGTGATAATTAACGGCGATAAGCCGGAGCTTCTGTACGAGGTGAGCGAGGACAGGAAGGCGGGGACGCGCTTTTTCGCGGGGTAAGAAAAATGCTGTTTGCTTCAATGAGTTTTTTGTGGATTTTTCTGCCGACGGTTCTTATTGTAAATATGCTTCTGTCCAAGGTGGCGGATGGAAGGCTTAGGTATACGCTTAAGAATGTGTGGCTTTTAATCGCAAGCCTCATATTCTATGCATGGGGCGGAATATATTATCTGCTCATCATGCTCTTTTCAATTGCGCTCAACTATACAGCAGGACGTCTGATGGAGAGGCGGCGCGCAAAGGGCATACTGTTGTTGGCAATAGTGTTAAATCTTGCGATGCTCTTTGTGTTTAAGTACTTTAATATGCTTGTGGTGGTGCTCGAGAACGTGATTGGAATGTTATCGGGAGTAATGGGCTGCGGGCAGGCGTTTGGGGCAATGTTCTCCATGCAGGGGACGGGAGTGCTTGGAATTAAGGAGATTGTGCTCCCGATAGGTATATCTTTTTTCACCTTTCAGGCTATGTCCTACGTCATTGATGTGTACTCGGGAAGGGCACAGGTTCAGAAAAATATCCTAAAATTTGCGCTGTATGTATCCTTCTTTCCTCAGCTTATCGCCGGACCGATTGTCAAGTACAGTGATGTGGCAAGGCAGATTGATACGAGAAAGGAGAGCGCGCCGCTCTTCTTGTCGGGTCAGAGACGCTTTATATGCGGGCTTGCGAAGAAGGTGCTGCTTGCCAATACGTTTGCGCTTACGGCTGACGCTGTCTGGGGCATGGAGCCTGAGCTGATGGGAAGCCTTACGGCATGGCTTGGGGCGCTCTCGTACACGATGCAGATTTACTATGATTTCTCGGGCTACTCGGACATGGCGATAGGGCTTGGAAGAATGTTCGGGTTCAGATTTAAGGAAAATTTCAATTATCCATACACATCGCTTTCGGTGCAGGAGTTCTGGCGCAGATGGCATATCTCGTTGTCGTCGTGGTTCAAGGAATATGTGTATTTTCCGCTCGGTGGCAGCAGGGAGGGCGCTGGGAAAACCTACAGAAATGTATTCATCGTGTTTCTGTTAACGGGAATATGGCACGGAGCTAATTTCACGTTCCTTGTGTGGGGACTGCTGTATGCGCTGTTACAGATTATCGAGAGGCTTTTTCTCGGAAAGCTGCTTGGCAGAAATCCGGTTAAGCCCATTAACTGGGTGTACACCATGCTTATGGTGATATTGGGCTGGGTTCTGTTCCGGTCGGACAATATAGTGTATGCGGGGAAGTACATAGCTGCGATGTTCGGCAGATACAACGGGAGTGCCGGAGCGGCAGCGGCGGGCTCGGGAGTGTACCGGTGCCTCGGCTTTCTGTCGATGGAGCTTATAATTGCATTTGCAGCCGCATTTGCCGGAATGGGCTTTGTCTCGAGGGCACTTGCAGGAGTGTATGACAGGGTGAGAAAGAAAACCTGGTTCATGGCACTTGACATGTTTGTCATGCTCGGGCTGCTTATATTGTGCATCTTAAGAATAATAAGCGGAACCTACAATCCGTTTATTTATTTTAAGTTCTGATGAAAAAGCATTGTCATGGTATACAAAAATAACTTTGTTGAAGTAAGAATTTCTACATACTTTACAAAATTTTTATATTTTCTGAAAATGAATTGACTTTTGATTTTGAAGTTGTATAATAAGCCACAACAAAACAAAATACGAACACATAAACGAAGGCGTTTATCCAATCAGGATAAGCGCCTTTTTCGCTGTCAGGGAAAGCCGGCGGAATTAAAAAGCTTTGTGGAAAACATAAATATTTTGTTTTGTGAAGGAAAAAGAAAATGTAGAAGAGAAAAAGAAGGAGGACTGTGTATGAGAAGGAATATGTTAAAGAGATTAGGCTGTGCTGTACTTGCGGGAATTATGGTGATGGGCGTTACGGCATGCAGCAAGAAGGAAGCTTCGACAACATCGACAGACGGAGTGAGACATATCGTGGTTGGCACAGGTAACGGAGCTGCTCCTTTCTGTTATCTGGATGAAAATGGTAATTCGGTAGGTTACGATATCGATGTTCTTAATGAACTCGATGCGAGACTTCCTCAGTATGAATTTGAAATTCAGGCGATGGACTTTTCGACACTTATTGTTTCGATTGATTCAGGTTCAATCAATTTTCTTTCACATCAGCTTGTGCAGTCTGATGCAAGAAAGGAGAAGTATCTTTTCCCAAGCCAGTACTACTGCCTGTCACCTATGAGCCTTGCTGTCAAAACTGATTCGGGAATAACAAGCATGGCGGATATGGCTGGAAAGACAATGGAGCAGAACCCAAGTGCCTACGAGTATCAGATGCTCATGGCATACAATGATGCACATCCGGGTCAGGAGCTTAATATTGTTGCTGTATCTGACCAGTCAACGGCAGACACATTTTTAAAGGTATCCAACGGACAGGTGGATGCATCGCTTACCTACAAGGCAACCTTCGACAGCGTCGTTCCTGAGCTTGGAATTGACAATCTTACACTTACGGACGTTGTGATGTGCGAGGATACCTACCTTATGTTTCCTAAGACGGAGCAGCAGTTATGTGATGATATAGATGCTGTTTTAAAGGAAATGATTGCAGACGGAACACTCTCTAAGATTTCCGAAAAGTGGTACGGCGAGGATGTATTCGGTCTATATGCAGATATGGTTTCAATCACGGCAAAGTAAGCGGTGGAAAGGAGTGGAGAATTATGGGACATAAATATGACTGGGCGTCGATACCAAGCTATATCCCAAAGGTTATGAAGGCTTTTCCACTGACTATAGAGATACTTCTTCTGTCACTGCTCTTCTCTTTGATAATCGGTGCGCTGGTTGCGGTCGGCGCACTGAGCAGAAATAAGGTGGCAAGGGCGGTGACGAAGGGGTGGATATCCTTCATGCGGGGTATCCCGACACTTGTGCTTATATTTTTACTTTACCTTGGACTTCCGCAGCTTATGAATGCACTCGGGGTCAACATGAGCGGCATAAGCAAGACCACCTACATTGTTGCGTGTCTCGCACTAAGCACATCGGCAAACATGGCTGAGATGATGAGGGCGGCGTATCTTTCCGTGAACAAGGGACAGAGGGAGGCAGCCTACAGTGTCGGAATGAAACCGTTTACGGCATTCAGAAGGATTGTTTTTCCGCAGGCGTTAGGCGTAGCCATTCCGACGCTTGGAAACAACATCATAATGCTCTTTAAGGAGACCTCACTTGCATTCACAATCGGTGTCATAGATATTCTCGGAAGGGCAAGGGCGTTAAGCTCGGCAAGCTACGGAACCAACAGGCTGGAAATTTATATAGCGACAGGGCTTATATTCTGGGCGGTGTGCTTTATCCTTGAGAAGCTTACAAAGCTTGTTGAGAAAATGTATACCAAGGGCAGAAAACAGGCGGCAAGCTAAAAAATAACGGGAAATGGGGAACAGCGTATGATTATTAATTTCAGATTTATTGCAGAGTCAATCCCGAAGCTTCTGGGCGCCATACCTATAACACTTCTCATGGCTTTTGCATCGGCGGTTATAGGCTGGCTGCTCGGACTTGGAATTGCTCTTATAAGAAAAAATAAGGTTCCGGTGCTTTCACAGATATTTGCGGTGTATGTCTCGTTTCTGCGAGGTGTGCCGATGATCATTCTTTTGTACATATCCTATTATGCACTTCCGAATATCATCTACGGCTATGGTGTAAGCATTGGCAGGGAGATAAATGTCGATGCGGTGCCTGCAGTTGCTTATGCCATCATAGCTCTGGTGCTTGAGCAGTCGGCGTATGCGTCGGAGATATTCCGTTCATCACTCGCGGCGGTCGATGAGGGGCAGATGGAGGCAGCCTACAGTGTTGGAATGACAAAGACACAGGCACTTGTAAGGATTGTCCTTCCTCAGGCGATGGCGATAGCACTTCCTAACCTGAGCGGACTTTTCTTAGGGCTTGTGAAGGGAACCTCGCTTGCCTACTACGTCGGGGTATACGAGATTACGGCTACGGCCAATCTCCTGGCGATGCCGGCACTCAACTTCATTGAGGCGTACATAATGACCACGATAATATATGAGCTTATCAGTTTTATCTTCAATAAGATATTCAGGACTGTGGAGAATAATCTGAAGAAGTTCAGGGCTGTGGCAGCTTGACGGTGCAGACAAAATACTGTGTTTAATTAAGCTCCGGAAAGAAATTTTTAGAAATATGTTTAACAAAATGGAGTTTCAGAAATCTGTTTAATAAAAAGGAGGTCGGCACTATGGCGGAGATGGTTGAACTTAAAAATATACAGAAGTCCTTCGGCAGCAATCACATATTGAAGGGTGTCAACATGAGTATCGGAAAAGGGGAGGTTGTGGTAATTCTCGGACCGTCCGGTTCAGGCAAGACAACACTTCTAAGGACAATAAATTTTCTTGATGCGGCTGATGAGGGAAGCATATCGGTGAGCGGCTTTGAGGTGGACGCAAAGAAACATTCAAAGTCACAGGTTATAGAATTGAGAAGAAAGACCGCAATGGTTTTTCAGAATTACAATCTTTTTGCTAATAAGACAATTCTTGAGAATGTCATGGAGGGGCTTATCACGGTAAAGAAATTCAAGAAATCCGATGCCGAGGCGATGAGCCGTGAAATATTGAAAAAAGTAGGGCTTGAGGAAAGATGCGATTTCTATCCGGCGCAGCTTTCAGGAGGTCAGCAGCAGAGAGCCGGAATTGCGAGAGCGCTGATACTTGACCCGGACGTTATTCTCTTTGATGAGCCGACCTCGGCGCTCGACCCGGAGCTTGTGGGTGAGGTGTTAAACACAATCAAGGCGGTGGCACAGACAGGTATTACGATGATTGTAGTCACGCATGAGATTGCATTTGCGAGGGAGGTCGCCTCGAGAGTTGTGTTCATGGAGGGCGGAGTCGTTGTCGAGGAGGGAAAGCCGGAGGAAATTCTGGTTGCGCCGAAACACCCGTCGACACAGAGATTTCTAAAGAGAATAACCAATCCGAATGCGGAGTAGAAGGGAAGGAAGGTGTAAGATATGTCAGAATTATCAGCGGTTAATACAATATGGGTGCTGATAGGTGCGGCACTGGTTTTCTTCATGCAGGCGGGCTTTGCCATGGTGGAGGCGGGCTTTACAAGAGCCAAAAATTCAGGAAACATCATTATGAAAAATCTTCTCGATCTGGCAATCGGTACGGTAATCTACTGGTTCGTAGGATTTGGAATAATGTTCGGGAGCGGAACGGTCATAGGAACACTTGATTTTTTCATAACGGGAAATTATGACAGTATTCTTCCGAACGGTGTATCAATATGGACTTATGTTATTTTCCAGACAGTGTTCTGTGCTACAAGCGCGACCATAGTGTCAGGAGCGATGGCAGAGAGGACGAAGTTTTCCGCATACTGCATCTACAGCGCGGTGATTTCACTTATTATTTATCCGATGTCGGGGCACTGGATATGGGGCGGCGGCTGGCTGGCACAGCTTGGCTTCCATGATTTTGCCGGTTCGACCGCGGTACATATGGTTGGCGGCGTTGCGGCACTTGTGGGTGCCAAGATGCTCGGAGCGCGCATCGGCAAGTATGACAAGGACGGCAATTCCAAGGCGATACCGGGACACAATATCGTGATAGGTGCGCTCGGTGTGTTCATTCTCTGGTTCTGCTGGTTCGGTTTTAACGGCTGTTCCACGGTGAGCATGGAGGGCGACAACATAGCGCTCGCGGGAAAAATATTTATGAATACCAACCTGAGCGCGGCGGTTGCGAGTGTGACGACCATGATTTTTACATGGATAAGATACAAAAAACCGGACGTGTCAATGACGCTTAACGGAGCACTTGCCGGACTTGTAGGAATTACCGCAGGCTGCGATGTGGTAAGCCCGGCAGGGGCGGCACTCATCGGTCTGGTGTGCGGTATTGCGATTGTGCTCGCAGTAGAGTTCATAGACAGAAGGTGCAGGATTGATGACCCGGTGGGCGCCATAAGCGTACATGGCGTATGTGGTATGATAGGTACCGTCATGACAGGTCTTTTGTCGGAGTCGGAGGGCTTGTTCTATGGAAAGGGCTTTGGATTTTTCGGAGTCCAGCTTCTCGGCGTGCTGACAGTTATGATATGGGTGGTAATCACTTCGTTTATTCTTTTCAAAATTGTAGATAAGACAGTGGGACTGCGCGTTTCAAAGCGTGAGGAGATTGAAGGACTTGACACAAATGAGCACGGACTCGGAAATGCCTATGCGGACTTCCTTCCGAATGTCCGGGTAGACTCGCTTACAGGCGATTTTGCACAGGTCAGCGGTCTTGAAAAGCCAACAGACGTTCCGGTGGATGTGGCAATTCCAATCGCGGCTGCATCTGATTACAGGGCTGCCGACAGGAAGGGCGTGCTCACAAGAATTGATATCATATTAAAACAGTCCAAGTTCGAGGAGCTGAAGGATGCCATGAATGATATAGGTGTCACGGGTATGACGGTTACACAGGTTCTCGGCTGTGGTATCCAGAAGGGTGCAACAGAGTACTACAGAGGCGTGCCGGTAGATATACAGCTCCTTCCTAAGGTGAAGGTTGAGATAATTGTTGCCAAGGTTCCGGTCGAGACGGTCGTATCAACAGCGAGAAAGGTTCTCTATACAGGACATATCGGAGATGGCAAGATATTTATCTATGACGTGAGAGACTGTGTGAGAGTGAGAACCGGCGAGACGGGATATGACGCGATGCAGGGCATAAATGAGGCGTAGGCTTGAGGCGAAAGGAGTAATGGCACTATGAAGGTTGTTGTGTGTCAGGGTGAGACGACCGGGTATCCGTCAAGAGATGAGCTCGTCGCCCTATGGAGAGAAGAAATCGGGAAAATACCGCAGGTTGATGAGCTTGTGGTGAGGGAAAGTTTTGATTACGAGAAGATGGAGGAGATAGCCGGGGACGCTGATGCGCTTATCGGTGTGTGGATAAAAGATGAGTTCTACACGGACGATTTTTTTGACAGGCACAAAAAGCTCAAGTATATCGCAACGACAGCCCACGGCTTCGGAAAGATTGATGCACAGTGCGCCAAAAGGCATGGCGTGACATTTACCAATACCGTATACGGGAACGTGACCATAGCGCAGTATGCGATGGCGCTTCTTATGAATATCTGCCATAGAATTGATGTGCTGAGCGATATGTACCGCGAGGCGTGCGACGAGCACAAAAATGTGATGATGGGAAGAAATCTTCCAAGGCAGATAAGACAGATTGAGCTGTATGAGAAAACAATCGGAATTATCGGACTTGGGGCAATCGGGCTGTGCATGGCTAAGATGGCAGCAGGCTTTGGAATGAAGGTTATAGCCTACAACCACCACAAAAAGACGGGCCCGGAGTATGATTTTGTCGAGCAGGTTCCGCTTGATGAGCTTCTTGGCAGAGCCGATGTAATATCAATACATTGTCCATCGACTGACGAGACCAGAGGAATGATTGACAAGAATGTCATTGCTAAGATGAAGGACGGTGTAATCTTAATTAACACCGCGAGAGGTGACATCATTGTCGAGGACGATTTAGTTGAGGCGTTGAATTCAGGAAAGATATATGCAGCAGGGCTTGATGTCGTGTGCAATGAGCCGATTACCGGCAGGATACCGCTTATGGACTGCCCGAATGCGATTATAACGCCTCACATGGCATGGGCTCCTGCGGAGGCGCGCTACAGAACGGTGAGGATAGCGGCGGAAAATCTTAAAAACTGGATTGAAGGACATCCGACAAGTGTGATAAACGGAAAGGGCTGATGCTGATGGCGGTAAATGAGAGAACATTGAAAATGGGAAGTGCACCGATATTTCCACTGCTTGTCTCAATGGCGGTGCCGGGGCTTCTTGGAACCTTAACTACATATCTTTACCGCACGGTCGATCAGATATTTGTCGGAAATTTTGTTGGGCGCACGGCACTTGGAGGAATATCGGTGCTGTCGCCGTTCAACAATGTGATAATAGCGCTCTCGCTGTTCATCACGGTCGGCGGCACCTCTCTTTTAGCGCTCACGATGGGGCGCAGGGATTACGAGGAGGCCAACAAGCTCTTTACAAATATCATAATCCAGGCGATAGGAATGGCACTTATAGTGTCGGTGCTGTTCTTCATATTTGCTGAACCGTTCGTCGGCGTATGCGGGGCAAAGAAGGGGACGGAAACCTTCCGGTATGCGGTCATATATCTGAAGATTGTCACCTGCGGCCAGGTTTTTAACATGTTAAACCAGGGGCTCGCGGCGATAATCAGAACCGAGGGAGCGGCAAAGTACTCAATGTTTGCCAATATCGTGGGTGCGTTCTTTAACATAGTGCTCGATGCACTCCTGATAATCGTATTTAAAATGGGTGTTGCAGGCGCTGCCATCGCCACGATAGTGAGCCAGCTTATGGGTGCGGCGTTCAGTGCGGCGTTCTTCCTTACGGGAAAGAGCTCACTAAGATGGGCGGGCTTTGGTGTGGTCGATATAAAGCAGATGACCTATATAGCAAAGATGGGAATTGCACCCTCCATATTTCAGATGCTGTCGTTGTTCACCAATATTCTTCTGAACAAATCACTTCAATATTACGGAGATTTAGATCCGGTGTATTCACTTATCGGCGGAGGTGAGCTGTGCATATCGGCGGTCGCCATTGTGAACACGGTTGACAATTTCATCGTCTCAATGACATCGGGAATTAATCAGGCGGTGTCGCCGCTGATAAGCTACAACTATGGGGCAAAAAATTATTCGAGGGTAAAGAAAGCGTCACTTTGTTCGCAGGCTATGGCAGGCGTATTCGCTATAGTCATATGGTCGGCGATGATGCTTGCCCCGGAGTTCGTCTGCAGCTTATTCGGAAAAGGAGATGAAGCTCTTATAAGCTATGGGGCGATGGCGATGAGAGCCTGCAAGATGTTCGCACTTTTCGGAGGCTTCCAGATGCTTGTGAGCATGTATTTCAGCTCGATAGGAAAGCCACAGGTTGCAACCTTCGTGTCAATTTCCAGACATGGACTTTTTCTCATTCCGGCGATGCTTATAATGCCGCAGTTTATGGGACTTAAGGGTGTACTCTATGCCAACTCTGTCTCCGACGGCTGCTCGCTTATAGTGGTATCGTTTATGTATTTACATGAGATGAGAAGATTATCAAGGCTTACGGACGGCGAGGAGATACCCGCAAAAAGGTTGATCAATATATCAAAAAAGAGTCTTACAGAATAGGGAGGATTAAATTTATGGACATTGAAAAATTAATGAGCGAGAGCGCAGCAAAGAAGCCTGCCAGCCGCAGGGCGAGCAATGTAACGGCAAATGTGGATTTTTCAAAACTTATCAGAATGGGATTTAACGAGCACCCTTACGGAATGTCACCTAAGGCTCTTGAGATTATGAAGGAGGAGACGGAAAAGTCCAACTTCTATGGGGATTTCGGAAAGGGGGCGTTAAAGAAAGCCATCGCGGATTTCTATGGTCTTGACTTTGCGAATGTAGCCGCCTCGGCAGGCTCAAGCCCGCTTATCGAGACGATAGGCTGTGCATTTTTAAATCCGGGTGACGAGGTGCTTATGTGCCCGACCTTTGCGGCATTTATAGACATGGCACAGATACGGCAGGCGGTTCCGGTTGTGGTTCCGTTAAATGAGGATAAGACCTATGACCTCGAAGGTCTTTACAAGGCGATAACCAAGAAAACGAAGATAATCGTTGTGTGTAACCCTAATAACCCGACAGGAACCTATGTTGGCAGAGAGAAGGTCATCGAGTTTATAAAGAAGGTTCCCGATGATGTGATTGTGCTGATGGACGAGGCATATCTTGAGTTTGCGACGGCGGAGGACTGTCAGAGCATGTATCCGCTCATAAAGGAGCTGCCGGATAAGCCGATTATAGTTCTAAAGACATTTTCAAAGTATTACGGCATGGCAGGTGTGCGTGTCGGCTATGCCCTCGCGGCGCCTGAGCTCATCGCTGCCATAGAGAAGTGTCCGAGTGCGATGATAAGCAAGGCAGGTCAGGCGGGAGCAATTGCGGCACTTGCCGATCAGCAGTATTATCAGGAGGTTAAGAAAAAGCTCGTCGAGGGAATGACCTACCTGGAGACGGAGATGGAGAAATTAGGCTGCAAGGTATATCACTCCCAGACGAACTTCATTCTGTTTGACCCTCACATCGACGCACAGCTTGTGCGGGCTAAGCTGATGGAGGCGGGAATAATGATATCCGCACCGGGAATATGCCGTGTGTCAGTCAGTACGATGGAAAACAACAGACTCTTTATCGAGACACTTAAAAACATTATGGGAAAATAGACAGGAACATTGCTATAGAAGCGTCAAAACTCGTCGAGGGAGGGCAGTCATGCGTTACGGAGGATTGAGGCATATGAATATACTTGTTATTGGCCGTGAAGGGCGGCTTAAGCTGTATGCACCCGACTGGGCGGAGGCTGAAAAATATGACATAAAATATATTTCACCCGCGGCTTCGGATGATGAGATAATTGAAAAAGGAGCCGGTGCGGAGGTGATTCTCGCAGATGCCATGGCAAGAGTGTCCGGCAAGGTGATAAATGCCCTGCCTAAGCTTAGAATGATTCATTCGGAGGGTGTCGGTTACAACTATTTTGATATTGCTGCGGCAAAGGAAAAACGGGTGTATGTATGTAATTGCAAGGCGGCGAATGCGAGAGCCGTAGCTGAGCAGTCGGTTCTGCTTATGCTGGGGCTGTTACGCGATGTGATAAACGGCGACAGAGCCTTCAGGGAAGGAAAACAGCTCAAAGAGAAGGAGAGGCATATGCTCGCCGGCGATCTGATGGAGCTTGGCGAGTGCACCATCGGACTTCTGGGTTTCGGAGATATAGCGCAGGCTTCGGCAAAGATTTTACGAGGCTTTGGTGCCCGTGTGCTCTATTCTAACAGAACAAGAAAGACTGAACTCGAGAGAAATCTTAATGTCACATTTGTGAGCAGGAAGGAGCTTTTAGAGCAGAGCGATATCGTGAGTGTATACCTTAATTCCAACGCCGAGACTTTCCATATGGTAGATGCTGAATTCCTTGCAAGGATGAAGGAGGGCTCTTACATTGTAAACACCGCGAGGGGAGACCTGGTTGACTCTCATGCGCTTGTGGAGGCTATAGCGTCTGGACATATAGCGGGTGCGGCGCTCGATACCGTTGAGGGTGAACCGGTTGAGCCTGACAATGCGCTTCTTACCGCGCCAAAGGAGGTCATGGATAAGCTGATATTCAGCCCACATGTCGGAGGAATAACGGGAGGTGCGTTCAGAAGATGCCATGAGATGTTCTGGTACAACCTAAAGAAGCTCGAGAGAGGGGAAAAACCGGAGCATATAGTTAATACGTGGTAAATATATATTTAGAATAGTGTGAAAAATACATCTAAGACAATAAAAAACATTGCCTAAGATGTATTACAATTTCACACAAGAAAAACGTAAAAAGCACGTTTTTCATTACTATTTGAGTCACTGCAAAAGCAGTGACATGGGGATTAATATGTTTCAAAATGCTATTCACATCGTGAAGATATGTGAATGGCATTTTTGTTTTTGGTCAATTATTATGATAAAAAATACATCTTGACATTTCAAGTTTTGTTATTTATTATATCTGTATTGTTATATAGAAAGGCAATGAAGGGAAAGAGTAGACATTCTGGGAACCTACAGAGAGCTGCCGGCAGGTGAGAGGCGCACAGGTTAAGGAATGTTGAATACATCCCGGAGCTTTGCACCGAATTAATTATAGTAGGCTGCAACGGGTACACCCGTTATAGTGTGAGGGTATCGTTTCATAACTGTACCTGATGAGGCATCAGACGCGAGTCCGGTGTGAAGTAAGGTGGTAACACGTTCATACACGTCCTTACAGTAGTGGTCACTGCTGTAAGGATTTTTTTATTCTACAGACAGTGCGTATAATTTTGTGAGTGCTGCCGCTGGGATTGGCACGGAAAGGATAAAAAATGGGTATTTATGAGGAGCTTAAGGCGAGAGGCCTTATTGCACAGGTGACAAATGAAGAGGAAATCAGCAAGATGATCAACGAGGGAAAGGCTACATTCTATATCGGCTTTGACTGTACGGCTGACTCCCTGACGGCAGGTCATTTCATGGCGCTCACACTTATGAAGCGTCTGCAGATGGCAGGCAACAAGCCAATCGCACTGATTGGCGGTGGTACAACCATGATTGGCGATCCTTCGGGAAGAACCGATATGCGTAAAATGCTCACGAAGGAAGATATTGAGCACAATGCAGAATGTTTCAAGAGACAGATGGAGAGATTCATTGATTTTGGCGAGGGAAAGGCACTCATGGTCAATAATGCAGACTGGCTTTTAAATCTCAACTATGTTGAGTTACTGCGCGAGGTCGGTGCCTGCTTCAGCGTTAACAATATGCTCCGTGCTGAGTGCTACAAGCAGAGAATGGAGAAGGGACTTTCCTTCTTAGAGTTCAACTATATGATAATGCAGAGCTACGATTTCTATATGTTATACCAGAAGTACGGCTGTAACATGGAGTTCGGCGGCGATGACCAGTGGAGCAACATGCTTGGCGGAACAGAGCTTATCCGCCGTAAGCTTGGCAAGGACGCCCATGCCATGACAATCACACTTCTGACCGACTCAAATGGAAAGAAGATGGGCAAGACAGCCGGAAATGCAGTATGGCTTGACCCTGATAAGACATCTCCTTACGATTTCTACCAGTACTGGAGAAATGTGGATGATGCCGATGTAATGAAGTGTATCAAGATGCTCACCTTCATCCCTCTTGAGGAGATTGAGAAGATGGAGAGCTGGGAGGGCAGCCGGTTAAATGAGGCAAAGACAATTCTCGCATACGAGCTCACCAAGCTTGTTCACGGCGAGGAGGAAGCAGAAAAGGCAAAGGCAAGCGCAGCAGCAATATTCGGCGGCTCAGGCGATTCATCCAACATGCCTGCCGTTGAGATTGAGGACGCTGATTTCAGGGACGGCTTTGTTGATATCCAGACGCTTCTTGTTAAGGCAGGGCTGTGCCAGTCCCGCGGCGATGCAAGACGTAATGTTGAGCAGGGCGGTGTGACTGCCAACGAAGAGAAGGCGACACTTGACACGAAGTTCACCAAAGCTGATTTCGGCGACGGAATTGTCTTAAGAAGAGGAAAGAAGAACTTCAAGAAGGCAGTGCTTAAATAGCGGCTGCGAGCGCTAAAGGGATATTTTATTTTGGCTTTTGCAGACAGGCAATAATGGCTTTTTTTGTTATTGAAAGTCCACATGCATCATGTATAGGTGCGTGTGGACTTTTATTATGTCGCTTAGGCGACCTCTTGGCTGGTGGAGACTTACGCAAAGAAAAAAATCTTTCTTAATTTTATAAGAAAGACCGCCTGACAGCTCTATTGCCATATCGAGGCGGTAAAATAATGTTTGATTTCTCTATTTTTAGCTGTATAATACCACCTAAAATTAATGTTGTTAATTGTGAGCGGTAATTATTGTTATTTTTTCTTTGATTTAACGCGAATATTACCGCTTGGTTCATGCCAACAAGCTCTTAAACGGTAAACATCTTCATAATTTCCCATTTTTCATTGACAAATATTAAATAATATAAATTATTATTTTTTAAATAGTATATTGCAATATAGAATAGCTTGTGATATTATACATACGGTTACAAAATAAATGAGGCGCTGTGAAGCCTGTTTTTACAATGAGGGGCGTTTACAGCCGCCTGAGTATTTTATTCATAAGGAAGGGAGTGTTTACATGAATACGCAGATGAAGAAGGGTGTTTTGGAACTGTGTGTTCTCTCGATGTTGAATCGGGGTGACAGGTATGGATATGAGCTCACGGAGAGTTTGTCGGAGGAGATGTCCATCGCACCGGGGACGCTGTATCTGATACTTAAGAGGCTCAAGGACGATGATTGTGTGGAGACATATCTGGTGGAGTCGGAGTCGGGTCCGGCGAGAAAGTATTACCACCTGACGGATAAGGGAATAGAGAGCCTGACCAGCCAGAAGAATGACTGGCAGCAGTTTATAAAGATTGTCGACAAGTTTATAGGTGAGTAGGAGAGGGAGGAGAATACCATGACAAGAGCAGAATATATGGAAGAACTTGCAAATGCACTTAAGGCTTATGACGAGGACTTTGCACTGGATATTATCGGGGATTACAGGAGACATTTCGATGAGGCGGCAGCCGACGGCAGAAGCGAAGAGTCGGTGTGCGAGGAGTTAGGTAGTGTTGAGGATTTTATAAGGGATATACCTGAGGAGTTTAAGAAGAACAGTGATGAAAAAGCATCCGGGAGAACGGATTCATCAAGTGAAACCTCAGATTATAAGGATGATTTCAGCAAGCTTGCGGGTGACCTTGGCAAGCTGGTAAATGAGGCAGGTAAGATGGCAGGAAAGGCAGGAATAGCTGCAGGAAAGGCTGCAATCAAGGCGGCTAAAAGCGCAGATTCTGCGATAAGCAGGCTCAGTGAGGTCATTTCCGACAAGCTCAGCGAGGTGATGTCGGATATGTCGAATGATATGACAGAGAACGCCGCCGATGATAACACCGCAGATAACAGCAATGAAGGTGCGGAACATACCTGTGACAGGGCTGCAGAGTTTGACAATGTCGAAGCCGAAGAGTGCGCAGACGTTGATTTTAATAAAGACAATATTAGTAACAATGTCAATAATAACAATAGTAATGTCATCAATAGCGACATTAACAATAGCAATACCATAAACAGTAATGTGAACGATAGCAATATGAACGCCGGTACAGCCGGAAATACAGCTTTGGACATCGTGAATCCGCTTATGGTGTGCAGCTATACCGGACTCAGAGGGCTTGAGATGAGTGTGGTCGAGCCTAATGTGGAGCTTGTACAGGCGGACACGGATGCAATCACAATCATTCTTTCAAGACCGCTTACAAAGAAGGAAAAGATGTATATGAATTCGATTATTTCAGTTGAGGATGGTATACTTAAGGTTAAGCAGGAGAATAAGAACAAAGCTGTTTCCTTTATTTATAATCCGGTAAATGGACCGCTCACATATTTTGTCACTGTTCCGGCACGGTTTGAGAAGTTGAATGTTTCAACAGTGAGCGGCGGAATATATATACAGAGTGATATCAAAGCTGAGAGCTGCAGGCTTTCAACGGTGAGCGGCGGCATATATGTAGACGGTGACATCACTGCTGAGGAGTGCAGGCTCTCAACAGTGAGCGGTTCCATAAAGGTACAGCATGATATACATGCCGATAAGCTGAAGCTTAACGCAGTGAGCGGTCAAATCAGGACAGTTGCACAGTTATATGCGAAGGAACAGGAGTTCAGCTCTGTGAGCGGAAGCGTGAATGCGGTAGTTGCCGGTGAAAGCTTCAGCGCTGAGACGGTGAGCGGTTCGGTCAATGTAGCTGTGATTGAAGCATGTTCAGGCAAGGTGAACACGGTTTCAGGCGGAATAGAGATTAAACTCTTATCCGATATCGGAATCGACATAAAGTGTTCAGGCATGAGTGGCTCCCTGAAGCTTATGACGGATAAGCATGTTGTATGGGATAACTACGATGAAAAGAATACGATGCGCTTCGGATTTGCCAAGTCCGACAGGCATGCAGTGTTCGGTGACGGGCAGGCACGGATAACATCAAGCTCCGTGAGCGGTTCGGTCAAGGTATATGATTTTGGAAAAAAAGAATAAGTCTGGTCCCTGTCCCAGCGTGGCTGCCGCAGCAGAGGTCTTCTGTGCGGCAGCTTTTTTGTGCAAAAGTGAAATCTTATAAAGGTTATATTAACTTTTCATAAAGTCTGTTGACTTAGGTATTTCCGGGTGGCATTATTGCTTGTAAACAGCAAAAAAATCATCATGTACATTATATTATAAAAGTAATGGTGCGGACTTTTGACCGCAACTGAATATTATAGATGATGTACTGTTGGAAATGAGGAAATTATGGGAAAATTGATTAAGTATCTGGCTGACCACAAGCTTGCTGTGCTTGCTATACTGCTGCTTCTGGTTGTCCAGGCGTACTGCGATCTCTCGCTTCCGTCTTATACCTCCGATATCGTCGATGTCGGAATACAGCAGAGCGGTATTGAGGGCGCGGCGGCAGAGAAGTACACTGCACAGACGTATGAAGCATTGAAGCTTTTCATGAGCGAAGATGAAATCTCGTACATGGATGAATGTTACGAGGCGGACGGTGAGCTGTATGTCAGAAAAAATCTATCGTCGAAGGAGCTTGATAAGCTCAATGACACATTGCTCACTGCGGCGGGCATGGTGTACTCGGTTGAGACATCGGGGCAGTACAGTGTGGGTGATTTAGTTGACGGCTTCAGGGCAGGACTCGTGACAAAGGAGGCTCTGTCGGCAGTGACAGGACAGGTCGAGGCAGCGATGGGCGATATGGCTTCGTCCATGAAGTCGCAGATGGCAGTGGAGCTTGTAAAGAGCGAGTACACACTTCTCGGCTATGACCTCAATGCAATCCAGAGGAGTTATCTTCTGGTGACGGGAGCCAAGATGCTTGCCATGACACTTCTAATGGTCGCGGCGGCTATAGGAGTGGGCTTTATCGGAGCTAGAACTGCGGCGGCTATAGGCAGAGACCTCAGAGAGAAGCTTTTTACGAAGGTAATTGGATTTTCGAATTCGGACATAAACAAGTTTTCAACGGCATCTCTCATAACGCGAAGCACCAACGATGTGCAGCAGGTTCAGCAGGTATCGGTAATGATGCTTAGAATCGTGCTTTATGCGCCTATCATAGGAATAGGCGGTATCATAAAGGTTATGGGAACAGATACCGGAATGGGCTGGATAATCGGCGTTGCCGTGGGCGCGGTGCTTTCACTTGTGCTTGTGCTCATGGTCGTGGCTATGCCTAAGTTTAAGAGGATGCAGAGTCTTGTCGACCGCGTAAATCTGGTATCACGAGAGATACTTACAGGAACCATGGTTATAAGGGCGTTCAGCAGGGAAAAACACGAGGAGGAGAGATTCGACAAGGCGAACAGGGAGCTCATGTCAACACAGCTCTTCACCAACCGTGTAATGTCGATAATGATGCCTGCGATGATGCTCATTATGAATGCGATAACGGTGCTCATCGTGTGGATGGGCGCGAAGGGAATTGATATCGGACGCATGCAGGTAGGTGACATGATGGCGTTCATAACCTACACAATGCAGATTGTCATGGCATTCCTGATGATTACGATGATATCCGTCATGCTCCCGAGAGCCGGCGTGGCAGCCGAGCGTATCGAGGAGGTGTTAAACACCGAGGAGACAATCAAGGATAAGGCTGATGCCGCCGATGTGGATAAGAAGCTTGCAGACTGCAAGGGTGTTGTAGAGTTTAAGAATGTATCCTTCAGATTTGACGGTGGAAGTGAGAATGCGATATCTAACCTGAGTTTCAAGGCGGAGCCGGGAAAGACTACGGCGATTATCGGCAGCACGGGCTGCGGAAAATCTACGGTCGTAAATCTTCTCGACAGATTTTATGATGTCACCGAGGGAAGTATCACGCTTGACGGTGTGGATATAAGAGACATGTCACAGAAGGAACTTAGAAGCCATATAGGACTTGTACCTCAAAAGGGAGTTCTCTTCTCTGGAACCATAGAGAGCAACATCAAGTACGGCGGAGATCTTGTGACCGACGAGGATATGAAGGAAGCGGCAGAGATTGCACAGGCGACGGAGTTTATAGAGGGCAAGAAGGACGCTTATGAGGACTCCATCGCACAGGGTGGAACCAATGTGTCTGGAGGTCAGAAGCAGCGTCTCTCAATCGCGAGAGCGATAGCCATAAAGCCGAAGGTGTATGTGTTTGACGACAGCTTCTCGGCACTCGACTTTAAGACTGACGCGGCACTGAGAAAGGCACTTTCGGCAAGAACCAAGGATGCTTCCGTGATTATTGTGGCTCAGAGAATTTCAACCATTATGAACGCAGACCAGATTATCCTTCTGAATGAAGGCAGGGTTGCCGGAATGGGAACTCATAAGGAGCTTTTAAAGAACTGTCCTGAATATCTTGAAATTGCAAAATCCCAGCTTTCCGAGGCGGAGCTTGCAGGAGAGGAGGCGTAAAAGATGAGCGAGAATAGAGAATATTCAAAAAACAGAAATATGGGCAGACGTGGCCCGGGTGGACACGGCGGCATGATGCCGGGCGAGAAGGCGAAGGACTTTAAGGGGACGACGAGAAAGATTCTTTCCTATATCGGAAGATATAAAATTGCTATAGTTCTCGTTATGATATGTGCAGTAGCCGGAACTGTGTTTAACATAGTCGGACCTAAGGCTCTCTCAAAAGCCACGACTGAGATATTTAATGGTCTTGTCTCTAAGGTCTCAGGCGGGGCAGGTATTGATTTTCACAAGATTGGCGTGATTTTGCTGATACTTCTCGGACTGTACTGTGTAAGCGCACTGTTCTCATTTATACAGGGCTTTATAATGAGCGGAATATCGCAGAAGCTGAGCTTCAGAATGAGAAAGGAAATCTCAGAGAAGATTAACAGAATGCCTCTGGCATATTTCGAGTCTAAGACGGTTGGCGAGGTGCTCTCAAGAATAACCAACGATGTCGATACCTTCGGAATGAGCCTTAACCAGAGCATCACTACGCTCATAACTTCGGTGACGACACTCATAGGTGTGTTCATAATGATGATGACGATAAGCCCGCTTATGACGCTCATCGCGCTTGTGATACTTCCGATATCTGCATTTTTGATAAGCGTTGTCGTAAAACATTCACAGAAGTATTTCAAGGCACAGCAGGAATACTTAGGAGACATCAACGGAACAATAGAGGAGTCCTACAGCGGACACACCATAATCAAGGCGTTTAACCGCGAGGAAAAGGTAAACAATTATTTTCAGGAGACCAATGCAAAGCTCTACTCGTCCGCATGGAGGTCACAGTTCTTGTCAGGACTTATGCAGCCTATAATGACATTTGTCGGAAACCTGGGATATGTTGCGGTGGCTGTGACAGGCAGCATGCTTGCGGTTGCCGGTTCGATTACGGTAGGTGATATTCAGGCATTCATACAGTATGTAAGAAGTTTTACACAGCCTATAACCCAGATTGCACAGGTGTTTAACATGCTTCAGTCGATGGCTGCCGCCGCGGAGAGAATATTTGAGTTTCTCGACGAGGAAGAGGAGACAGTTACCGAAAATCCGGTTAAGCTTGCCGATATCAGGGGTGAGGTCGACTTCGAGCATGTAAAGTTCGGCTATGACCCTGAAAAGCCTGTTATCCATGATTTCACCTGTCATGTACAGCCGGGAAGCATGGTGGCAATCGTAGGACCTACGGGAGCAGGAAAGACTACCATGGTCAAGCTTCTCATGCGCTTTTATGATGTGAACTCCGGCTGTATCAAGGTGGACGGTGAAAATGTGAAGGACTTTGAGAGAAGGAATCTTCGCGAGGCGTTCGGAATGGTGCTTCAGGATACATGGTTATTCAAGGGAACAATCATGGAAAACATCAGGTACGGACGACTTGATGCGAGTGACGAGGAGGTTATCGCGGCTGCTAAGGCGGCAAATGCCGACCACTTTATAAGGACACTGCCCGGCGGCTATGATATGGAGCTTAACGAGGAGGCAAGCAACGTGTCACAGGGACAGAAACAGCTTCTCACAATAGCCAGAGCCATACTTGCCGACAACAGGATTATGATTCTGGACGAGGCGACAAGCTCCGTGGATACGAGAACGGAGCAGCACATTCAGGATGCGATGGCGAACCTTATGAAGGGCAGAACAAGCTTTGTCATAGCACACAGACTTTCGACAATAAGGGACGCAGATGTCATTTTAGTTATGAAGGACGGCGATATCATAGAACAGGGAAACCACAGGGAGCTTCTTGCCCGGAATGGTTTCTACGCACAGCTTTACAACAGCCAGTTTGAGGGATAAAATATAGAGGTGGCAGGCATGGACGGAGGATAGCATTTTGCTTCTCCGTCCTTAGTGGCTATTTATTGGAGACAGTATGCAGGGGGATAAAATATGAAGCGTCTGATTAACAGCAGGAAGGATTTGTTCACAATCCCTAATCTTATGGGATATTTTCGTATAATACTTATTCCTATTTTTATGGCAGTGTATATAGGGGCTGACGGCAGCTCGGACTATATTGCGGCAGCGGTGATACTCGGAATATCAGGGCTTACGGACTGCTTTGACGGAAAGATTGCGAGACATTTTAACATGATAACGGAGTGGGGGAAGGTGTTAGACCCGGTGGCGGATAAGCTTACACAGGCGGCGGTTTTCATAAGTCTGTCATTCCGTTATCCGACCATGCGTTATCTGTTGATATTATTTATTGTCAAGGAAATGTTCATGGGAATCATGGGTGCCATTATGTTAAAAAAGGGAAGCATGATGGACGGAGCCAGATGGTACGGAAAGCTCTGCACGGCGGTGCTGTACGGGGCGATGTTCATATTGCTGCTGGTCGTTGACCTCTCATATTTTGCAGCGGGGCTTATCATTTCAGTGTGCATAATCATGAATGTCTTTTCGTTTGTATGCTATATCGTGTACTATGTGCGCGTGCTTATGAATAAGCCTGTCACAAGCGGAAAAATCAAGATGTGGAAGCCTGTGACGGCAATTCTCGGCTTTGTTCTTGTGTATGTGGTTATCAATCTTACCGTGGCGGTTGTAAGCAGCTCTAAGCAGCCCGAGTACAGAGGTGACGGACAGGTTGCCATGTGGAACACGGGCGGCTCGGAGAGGGCGGTCATTGTCGAGGACAACTCCGATGCTCTTTTAAACAGGGTCAGAATGATACAAAACGCACAGTCGCAGATAGTTCTATCCACCTTCGATTTTATGTCTGACGAGAGCGGAAGGATAATGCTCGGGGCTCTGTGCGAGGCTGCCGGCAGGGGCGTGAAGGTTGAGGTTGTTGTGGACGGCTTCGACGGGGTTCTGCATATGAAGTGGAATCCTTACTTTTATGCGTTATCAGCCAAGGAAAATGTGACCTTGATGATGTATAACGAGATAAATCCGTTTACCATTTACAAGGGCATGGCAAGAATGCATGACAAATATCTCGTTGTCGACAGACAGATCTATATGCTCGGCGGAAGGAACACGTTCAACTATTTTCTGGGCGATTACAGTGATTACAAGAATTATGACAGAGATGTGCTCGTGTGGAGGAGCGAACCGGCAGCTGAGCAGGAAGATGCGTCTGTCAATGAACTTTTAGCTTACTATGAGACGGTAAAAAACAGCGGGGAGTGCAGTTATTTCACCTCGGGAAAGCAGATTTCCGACAGGTACTGCGTGAAGCGTGCCGCTGAGCGTATAGCGGAGGATTACAAAAAATACTGTGATGAGCATGCGGAGCTTTCAGGCGATTATTCCTACGAGGAAAATACTTTTCCTGTCGAGGGCATCGCGCTTCTATCCAATCCCGTAAATGCCGGCGTGAAGGAGCCTGTCGTGTGGCATAAGCTTATGAGCCTTGTGAGCAGTGCGGAGGATTCTGTAAAATTTCACACACCATACATAATCTGTAATGATATGATGTATGATACACTCGCAGGCGCGGCAGCGGGAAAAGAGGTTTCTGTTATGACCAACTCCGTCGCAAACAACGGAAACAGCTTCGGCGCGGCAGACTTGGAGAAGAACAGGGATAAGATGCTTGCCACAGGCATAAGCCTCTTAGAGTATGAGGGCGGAGTGTCCTACCATGGAAAGAGCCTGGTGATTGACGATGACATATCCGTGGTCGGCTCATTCAACATGGACATGAGAAGCGCATACCTTGACACGGAGCTTATGCTGGTAATCAAGAGTGATGAGCTTAACGCACAGCTTCGTGAAATCATGTCCGGGTATGAGAAGTCGGCGGTTACCGCACTGCCTGATGGCAGCTATGACAATCCGTACAATGTCATGCCGCAGGAGATAACGACTACCAGAAAAGTGAGAAAAGATATCATAAAGACGCTGTTTTACTGGGCGAGGTTTCTGTTCTAGCAGTATACACAGATATATGAGGCACAGCCGGTTCTGGCTGTGCCGTTTTCATATTGTCTGCCATTTGGCTTAATTATTAAGCTGGTTATAAAGTTTAAATTGCATAGTGTTGTGCATAATGATAGAATTAGCTGTAAGATTTTTATAAAAATGGAGATTACGCTATGGAGAGAGTTATAAATGCAAAAGAGAGCTGGATTACAGACCCTGAGGTCTTTAAGGTGAACAGGGAGACTGCTCACTCGGACCACTCATTTTATGAGGAGAAGGTCACGGAGTACGGGCTTGACATGCCGCTTAGACAGAGTCTTAACGGGACCTGGAAGTTTTCGTATGCCGATGTGCCTGAGAAGAGGCAGAAAAATTTTTACGAGGAGAACTATGATATAAGCGGTTTTTCGGATATCAAGGTTCCGGGACATATCGAGCTTGCGGGCTATGATACCTGTCAGTATATCAATACAATGTACCCTTGGGAGGGGCACGAGGATCTGCGCCCGCCCTTTGCGCCGGTAAAGCACAATCCGGTTGGGTCGTATGTCACATTTTTCGATGTCGATGAGGCGCTCCTCGGAAAAAAGACCTACATATCCTTTCAAGGTGTCGAGAAAGCGTTCTATGTGTGGGTAAACGGTCAGTTCGTGGGATATTCGGAGGACAGCTTCACGCCGTCAGAGTGGGACATAACACCGTTTATAAAGGATAAGGGAAACAAGCTCGCAGTTGAGGTGTACAAGCACAGCTCGGCAAGCTGGCTCGAGGATCAGGATTTTTTCAGATTTTCGGGAATATTCCGCGATGTGTATATCTACGCGGTGCCGCAGACACATGTGAGGGATATTTTTGTCAAGGCGGAGCTTGAGGACGATTATGCAGCCGGCAGGCTCGAGTGTGAGCTTGACATTGAGGGAAATATGGCAGGAACCGTGGGCTTCGAGCTTGTCGACAAGGCTGGTAAGAGCGTACTTATGAGAATGGGTCTTGCTGTAAAGGAGCGCATGAAGTTTAAGGCGCAGGTGCCGGAAGTGCTCACCTGGAGCGCTGAGGTTCCTAACCTGTATCTACTCAACATATCCGTGTACAATGAGGACGGCGAGCTTGTCGAGTATATTCCGCAGCGCATCGGTTTCAGACGTTTTGAGATGAAGAACGGAGTAATGTGTATCAATGGAAAGAGAATCGTCTTTAAGGGTGTGAACCGCCATGAGTTCTCCTGTGTGAACGGAAGGGCGCTCAAGAAAGAAGAGATGCTTGAGGATATCAGAATTATAAAGAGCCTCAATATCAACGCGGTGAGAACCTGCCACTATCCAAACCAGAGCTACTGGTATGAGCTGTGCGACGAGTTCGGAATATATCTGATAGACGAGGCTAACCTTGAGACACACGGAACGTGGTGCATTGATACCGGAAATGAGAAGCCGTACATTACGCCGGGAAGCGAGCCGATGTGGAAAGGCGCAGTGCTTGACAGAGCCGTGTCGATGCTTGAGAGGGACAAAAACCATCCGAGCGTGCTCATCTGGTCCTGCGGAAATGAGTCGCATGCGGGCGAGGACATTCTGGCCATGAGCAGATTTTTCCACGAGAGAAATCCGGAGAGACTGGTGCACTATGAGGGCTGCGTGCATGACAGGCGCTACTCCGATATAACGGACATGGAGAGCAGAATGTATGCGAAGCCTGCCGAGATAAGGGAATATCTCGACACGAAGCCGGAGAAGCCTTACATAAGCTGTGAGTATATGCATGCAATGGGAAATTCCTGCGGCGGCATGGAAAAATACACGAAGCTGGAGTACGATTACGAGCAGTATCAGGGAGGATTTATATGGGATTTTGCCGACCAGGCGATACTTACGAGGGACGGAAAGCTCATCGATGAGGATGTTATCGGCAGATACGGCAGTGTGCAGACCTACGAGAAGCTTCCCAATATAACACCGGGAAGTCTCGAGTTCAAGGTTGGCGGAGATTTCAAGGAGAGACCATGCGATTATTATTTCAGCGGAGACGGGATAGTGTTCGCGGACAGAAAGCTGTCGCCAAAGGCGCAGGAGGTCAAATATCTCTACCAGAATATCAAGCTTCACCTGACAAATCAGGGTGTGCTTATCGTCAACGAGAGCCTTTTTGAGTCGACGGACGACTACATGTTTGAGGTGCGCCTGTTAAAGGATGGCAAGGCTGTGTGGGCAGGAACCTTTGCAAGGGATGTGAAGGCGGGCGATGAGGAGTTCGTTCCGGTTACATTTCCTTCGATGGATGCCGACGGCGAGTATGTTACCGAGTGCCGTGCCGTGCTTATGGGCTACAGACCTTGGGCGAATGTCGGACATATAGCGGCATGGGGACAGAGTGAGCCGGCTGCAGTTAAAAATGGTACAACTAAAAATGGCACGGAAATAAATGCAAATATAGATAATAAAGATATAGACAGTAAAAATATTGCTTTTAATGATAGTAAATCTGATATGGACAGAGCTGCTGCAGTACATGAAAAGAAAGCTGTAACGGGGCAGGATGGCATACCGGAAGCTGGAGTTGAATATTTTGATGATATAGTCATGGGCGCAACCTGCATCGGTGTAAAGACTGCACATACCCATGCGATATTCTCGCGCCAGGAGGGCGGACTTATCTCGCTTCGCGTCAAGGGACTTGAGACTATAGAGAAGGTTCCGACGCTCGAGTTTTTCCGCGCGGCAACCGACAATGACAAGGGCAGCCGGTTCCCTGTCACGAGCGCCGTATGGCAGGGAGTCAGCCAGATGCAAAGATGCGACGGCGTGAAGGTCGTATATGAGATGAGGGACGGCAGAAAAATTGACGGCACTGTGACACCTGACGAGTTCATTCTCGACAAGAATGACAAGCTCTACGGAAGAGGGCTTAATGGTGCTGAGTCTGCGAAAAATATCGCGGCTGTGCGTATTATCTGTCATTACACTTTTTACACCAATCCTGTATCGGACGGCGAAATCTCCTACCGCATGCTGCCTGACGGAAGCATAGAATGTGAGGGAAGCTTCAACGGAAAAGAGGAGCTTCCTGAGCCGGCTGTTTTCGGCATCAATCTGACTATGGACAAGATGTTTGACAGGATGGAATTCTACGGAAGAGGACCTGAGGAGAATTACAATGACCGCTGTGCCGGTGCAAAGCTCGGAATATACAAGGGAAGGGTGGCTGACAATGTAACACCTTACCTTGACCCGCAGGAGTGCGGCAACCGTCACGATGTCCGCTATGTGAAGGTCGTTGACGAGTTCGGCCATGGCATAAGGGTAGATGCGGTGGACAAGCCGTTTGATATGACGGTTCTTCCGTGCTCACAGCAGGAGCTTCAGAGTGCATATAAGATAAATGACCTTCCGGATACCCGCTACACATATGTGAGAATACTCGGAGCTGCGCGCGGTGTCGGCGGGGATGACAGTTGGGGCGCGCCGGTGCACCCGGAATACTGCGTGAGTGCCGAGAAGGAGCATAGAGTTGCTTTTACAATAAGAGGGTTATAATACTCTTATTGTAATGCATGGTTCTGAAATAATTGTTAAATAAAAAACAATATTTTGCTTAATGACCAACTTAGTACTTGAAATTTTTGTCGAAATATGAGAAAATACAGGTAATTGCGGAGAGTGGTGCCAGACACGCCACACAGACAGCTTCGCAAATGGAATCTGATTCTGAAAGGAGTTTTACAATGATTTATTCACATGAAGTAGAAAAGATGTGTACAGTCGCTCAGGGCGTACATCATGGCGCAGCGCCGGTTCCTACAGAAGGAAAATGGGTAAGAAATAAGCAGGTTACAGATATTTCCGGTCTTACACACGGTGTAGGCTGGTGTGCACCACAGCAGGGTGCCTGCAAGCTTACTCTTAATGTTAAGGAGGGTATCATCCAGGAGGCTCTTGTCGAGACTATCGGATGCTCAGGCATGACACATTCAGCAGCTATGGCAGCTGAGATTTTACCTGGCCTTACAGTATTAGAGGCTATGAATACAGACCTTGTATGTGACGCTATCAACACAGCTATGAGAGAGCTCGCATTACAGATTATCTACGGTAGAACACAGAGTGCTTTCTCTGAGGAAGGTCTTCCGGTTGGAGCAGGCCTTGAGGATCTTGGTAAGGGTCTTCGTTCACAGGTTGGTACAATGTACGGTACTCTTAAGAAGGGACCTCGTTACCTTGAGATGGCAGAGGGCTATGTAACAGGAATCGCTCTTGATGATGAGGGTCAGATTATCGGTTATCAGTTCGTAAGCCTTGGCAAGATGACAGACTTCATCAAGAAGGGTGACGATGCTAACACAGCTTGGGAGAAGGCTAAGGGTCAGTACGGAAGAGTTGCTGATGCAGTAAAGATCATCGATCCAAGAGTAGAATAATCAGGAGGACAGTATAATGGCTTTATTTGAATCATATGAAAGAAGAATTGACAAGATCAATTCTGTTTTAAATAGCTATGGAATCGCTTCTATCGAGGAAGCTGAGAAGATTACTAAGGATGCCGGCCTTGATGTTTACAACATGATCAAGGGCGTACAGCCAATTTGTTTTGAGAACGCTTGCTGGGCTTACATTGTAGGTGCTGCAATCGCAATTAAGAAGAACGCACGCAAGGCTTCAGAGGCTGCTGCTGCAATCGGTGAGGGCTTACAGGCTTTCTGTATTCCTGGCTCTGTTGCAGACCAGAGAAAGGTTGGTCTTGGTCATGGTAACCTCGGTAAGATGTTACTTGAGGAAGAGACAGACTGCTTCTGCTTCTTAGCAGGCCACGAGTCATTCGCTGCTGCTGAAGGTGCTATTGGTATCGCTAACAATGCTAACAAGGTACGTCAGAAGCCACTCCGTGTTATCCTTAACGGACTTGGCAAGGACGCTGCACAGATTATCTCAAGAATCAACGGCTTTACATACGTTGAGACAGAGATGAACTACCACACGGGAGAGGTTAAGGAAGTATTCCGTAAGTCCTACTCCAACGGTCCTAGAGCTAAGGTTAACTGCTACGGCGCTAACGATGTAACAGAGGGCGTTGCAATCATGTGGAAGGAGAATGTTGACGTATCCATCACAGGTAACTCAACTAACCCTACAAGATTCCAGCATCCTGTTGCAGGTACTTACAAGAAGGAGAGAATTGAGGCAGGCAAGAAGTACTTCTCAGTTGCTTCAGGCGGTGGTACAGGCCGTACACTTCACCCGGATAACATGGCAGCAGGTCCTGCTTCCTACGGTATGACAGATACTATGGGACGTATGCACTCTGACGCTCAGTTCGCCGGTTCTTCATCAGTTCCTGCTCACGTTGAGATGATGGGTCTTATCGGTATGGGTAACAACCCTATGGTTGGTGCTACGGTAGCTGTGGCTGTTGCTATTCAGGAAGCTGCTGATAACAACAGATTCTAGTTTTTCCTTTAAAATAAGGGTTTGGGTGTTTATGGAATTGTGTCAAAATGAGTGCGTAAGACACACACAAGACACACGCAAGACACATGCAAGACACAAATGTTATTTAGCCCAAGGGGTTTTTCCTTGGGCTTTTTGATTGAGTAGAAAAATTAATGCAAAGAGCAGATGCCATATCACATCTGCTCTTTGATATTATTTATCAATTTTTATTATCTCATTCAGAAATTGCTCCGCGGTTCTGTGAGTATATACCTTTTCAGTAACATCGTCAATCTCATGCCCAACTATCAGCTTCAATATGTATTCATCAACCCCCGCGGCTTTAGCCCAGGTGATAAAGGTGTGGCGTGTATCATGTGGTTTGTGAGTCATGCCAAAGCGCTTATTAATTTTATTGAAGCGTCCACGGTATTTATCATAAGTGAGGTAGGTCCCTTGTTGGCCATTTTCGTCATTGAAGAGGTAATTGCTTTTCATGGAAATGGCTTTATCATAGTTGCGTTTAACAAGTTCACGAATGCGCGGGTGGATTGGAACCGTTCTGTTTCGCCCGGCATCCGTCTTAAGACCACCGGTGAAAGTCCATGTATTAACATCAACATCAGCTATTTGCAGTATAGCAAGCTCCTGAGGACGCCAGCCGCTGTATATACCTATAAGAACCATATCAACAAATGGATAAGAAAACTTATGCAGAAGATGACGAAGGAGGAAACGTCAGAGATGCTTGCGAACTATAAGATAAGTCAGATGCAGATACGGGGTTTGTATTCGCAGATGTATGAGTTTGAGGATTAAGAGGAATAATAAAAATATTATTTTAACAAAAAAATTGAATACTAACAAAATATATGTTAGAATAAAATAAAAATGTTAAAAGGTGTTCTTATGAAAAAATATTTGGCTGAGATATTTGGGATAAGCGTCAAAATTGAAAATTGGGATGGTAAGAGTAAACTGCCGCTTTATCTGCGAAATAAGCGAGAGTATTTCGTGCTTTCCATGGGAAATATGCAGAGTGTGTTGATGAAGAACAACTCTGATAATTTTAATGTTTCCAGTTTTGAAAAAGAAATGCAGGAAATTGAAAAATATGCTGAAATGTCAGTTATATTGTGGCTGGATGTGGTTTCTACTTATCAGAGAAATGCATTGGTCAAAAACGGAATACCATTCATTGTACCCAATTCGCAGATTTTTGTACCGGAATTAGGAATGAGCCTGAAAGAATTCTGTGCAGGCAAGAGAGAAAAAGTTGAAAAAATATCTGCCGCAGCACAGTTTTTGCTTTTATATTTCATTTATCAGAAGAAGCACGAAGAAAAGAGCCAGTCAAAGATAGCAGAATACCTTAATATGTCTGCCATGAATGTTAGTAGGGCTGTACAGGAATTACAGGAACTTGGTCTGGTGGAAAGCCGAAAAGAAGGAACAAGTAAGGTAATCAAATCTGTAGCGACTGGAAAGGAACTGTATCAGCTTTCAAGTGAATATTTACAGTCACCGGTTCAGAAGAAAATTTATGTGAGTCTTAAGTATTTTGACATGGATTTACCTTTTGCAGGAGAAACAGCATTGGCGAAAAAGAGTATGTTGAATTATCCGAAATGTACGGTTTTTGCTATGGATAAAAAGCTGGTGAAGAATATACCACAGGAGGCTATTGTAGAGCCTAAACTGATGACTGATAATGATTATATTGAAATCGAATTATGGAAATATAATCCGTCGGTGTATATATCTGATGAAATGGTAGATATCGTGTCATTGGTGCAAAGCCTTAAGGATGTGGAAGATGAACGAGTGGAAATGCAGATTGAAGAGATAATGGAGGAATACGAGTGGTAATAGGATTTGAAGCTTTTAGAGAAGCGTTTAAGGGGTATGAGGATTGCTACACAATTATTGGAGGTACGGCCTGTGATATTCTAATGAATAAAGCAAACCTTGACTTTAGAGCAACCAGAGACATTGATATGATTTTGTTGATTGAAAACAGATTTGAAGAATTTGGGGAAGTATTATGGAAATTCATTAAGGATGGTGCGTATAGATGTGGTTGGAAAAGTTCTGAGAAGTTGCATTTTTACAGATTTACAGAACCACAGAATCCGAATTATCCGATAATGATAGAACTGTTCTCAAAAGATACGGGGTATCAGTTACACGAGAGTGATATTGTAATCACTCCGTTACATATTTCAGATGAAGTATCCAGCCTTTCAGCAATTATGTTGAATGATGATTATTACGAGTTTATGATGAGCGGAAGAAAGGTGGTGAATGGTGTGGGTGTTTTGGGAGCAGAGCATCTGATTCCATTTAAGATGAGAGCGTGGCTAGACCTTTGTAGACGAAAAAGTGAAGGTGAGCATGTGAATTCAGCAGATATCAAAAAGCATAAAAATGATGTGTTCCGTTTGATGAATGTAATAAATCCGGATGAGGTAATTAACACACCGGAGACAGTAAAGGACGATGTTAGACAGTTTGTTGCAAGGATGCCGGAAGAACGTATCAATATGAAGAATATTGGGCTTGATATGGAATTGGATGCAGCGTTAAGTCTTTTGGAAAAAGTATTTAATGTTTGAGTAGATCACATAGCATGGCTAATTAAGCATCAGAACCCAAATAAAACCTCTAAAGAGATAATCATAGATAATATATCGAAATATCTTGAGATATTTGCTGAAAGTACGAAAAAAATATTGGATAATTCAGTAAGTGAAATAAACGGATAGGATTCTCCGATATGCACATTTGAGGGCATTCTTCGTTGTTTTACCCAATTATAAGTTCGTTGCTTACAACACAGATGGGTATGCAAGAAGTAAGCCGTATGGTGCCGGACAAATGTTACCGGGCGGTTTTACACTGCATTTTGCAGTTCCACGGGTAATTCCAAGCTCCCTCAAAGTTATTAAATTCAGGTTATTGACTGCTTTATGCTCACTATCTTTCTACGTTTCGCAATTACCTATTATAATAACAGCCTTAAATTTTAAAATCAACAAAATAAGTCGGCAAAGGAAACCTCTTGAATTTACAGTTGGGATAGCCGGTACACCCATAGAACTTGCCATAAGGTCCATTTATTAACCGTAACGGTTTTTGACAGTACGGACAAATTGTATCTGCAATAAACGAATGTCTTCTTTTTTGATTGTATTATCAGTTCCATTATGATAAAATATTTTCCTGTAAATGTTATGGAGAGACTAAAAAAAGGGGATTATTATGGCACAAGCATTATATGGCATTATGAGAATAATAGCCAAGATACATAACTATATACTGCATTTGAATGACAAGTTCGAGTACAATTTCTCGGATAAGGATTTACACTTTCTGGTGATAGGTCTGCTCGGCATGGCGATGATTTTTGTCGTGTATCCGGTCTTTAAGTGGCTTGCATCGAAAAAACATATTATGGTGATTGCGTGGATTTATGTGTTTACACTCATACTTGTCATCACATTTGCGATTGAGATAGGACAGAAAATAAGCAACACGGGAAGCATGGAATTGGCCGATATAATTTTAGGCGTCATGGGATTTATCGTGATGTTCGCCGTGTTTGCCGCGGTGCGCGGAATATATCACGCGGTCAGATGGATTATGACGCATAGATTTGTGGAGAAGGAGGCTGCAGGGCAGGAGAACGCAGCGGAAGAAAAAGCTGAAGCCGGAAAAATGGCAGATAGAAAATCGACGGAAGAAGTGGTGGATGGAAAAACGGCAGATAGGGAAAAAGTGATGGAAGAAAAGGCGATAGAGAAGGAAACAGCAGATGACATGCAGATTATAGCGGATTTGTCAGATGAAAAAGAGAATTATTCAGCGGACACCATTGACAGATAAAAATACATGACCGGATAAATATAGATACCCCGCGGTTTGTGAGCCATATATTCAGCTCTGAACTGCGGGGTTAATAATTATTGCAAAAGAGTGGCTTAAAGAAGCTGATTTATAAAATATAAGAGATGCGAGGCATCGATTTAATATTAGCAGGCAGCGAAGCGGATTGCGAATATCATTGATAATGTAATTAATGAGCCCCAATCCCCTCCGCAGCATCATACTTCTTCTTGAGGTCTGAGAGTTCATCGTCGGTATGGAGTATCTCAACCTCGCCGAGGGTGTACTTACGGCCGTTCGCCTCGAGAAAACGGTAAGCCATCATAAAGGAGATGTCATCGAAATTTGTCATGTAGGTGTTGTTTATACGGTTGATGTCCCATGCCGGAGTGTTGTATGAGGTCAGGTCTATCGAGCGGAATATCTGGTCGAAGGAGTCGATGCAGATACGCTTCTGCTGAGCCATGTCTGAGGAGACCGTCTGGACATCAAATACCTTCAGGTAGACACGCAGCCAGCCGCCGATAGGAGCCTTGTACCACTGATGGATTGTCTGATATTCCTTCTGCATCGACAGAATGAGGTATTCCCAGTCAGTTGAGACATAAGAGGCGTCGACTATGGTCTGTATCTGTGAAGGTGTGAGCGTGAGATTATATTTATCATTGAACTTCTCGACAATCTTAATTCGCTTGGGTACTGCATTTGGAAGCTGTTCCGACTTAGGGATTGTGCTGTTTCGAACCTGCTTTGCCTCTTTTTTTCTGGCCTTTTCATCAGAGCCCGAGATTGCCTTTGCCAGCTTGTAGAAAATATAGCATGGGATGAAGAGAGCACCCAGGGCAAAGGAGAGTCCGAGCAGCCACTCGGAGGCATTTGAAAAGAACAGTGCTATAAGGATAAAGATTATGAGTCCCTTCTTTTTCTTGAGCTTGTCAAATATCTTAGGATTGTTTCTGGCGTATGCGAAGTACCAGATTATAAAAAATATAATTATTCCCATTAGTATTCTCCCCCTGTATTGCTGTTGTACTCTGATTTCACGCGCATTGCCATGTTGGCAAGTGAAGCGTCATAATAAGGTCCGACAAAAAATATATATGCCACACCACCTGTAAGCGTGGAAAGCATGAGCCATCCGATAAATGAAAGGTTCAATATGAAAAGATTGAGCTTATTGCCATACATCATCTCTTTGCTGAGACGGAATACCTCGCGCCTGTCGATGTCGGGATTTTCTGCGAGAAGGTACGGAACCATGAAGGTCTCGTAATTTTTGATGACACCTGGCACAATTAACAGCAATGACCACAAAAATACCTTCAGGCGGCGCAGAAACAGGATAAGCACCGCATTGAGATAATTGCCGTTAAAGCCTGCAAGGAGCGTCTTGTACTTGGGCTCAGTGTAGTGTGCGTCCATGTAGAAACGGCATCCGCCGACTTCAAATGGATAAACTATAAGAAAATTGTACATAAGTTTTATCAGGTACGATATGACGGCTGCCAGTGCAAAACGCCTGAGCATGGCTGAATATGCGTCATAGCCGATTGCGCTTACCATGGAGGCGATGCTGCTGTATATTGACTGGTATAGTTCGTCAGCGGATGATGAATTGATAAGTGACCGGTAAAATACGCTTATGTCGAAGGCATCGTCAACCTGCATGGTTCCATCTAATATATAGTTAAAAACAAGGATAATACCTGTGCCGGCTGCAAAGCTTGCGAGTACACATCGGAAAAAATAAGAGCCAAGAATTCTTCGTGCGGCTTTTTTTATGCTGGAAACAGAATGGTTGTACATGAAAATCTCCCCTAACAGTATTGATAAAACAAGTAAAAATTAAAAATGTGGACACCTTTTGACATTATATTCTAATATAAGAATAAATTCAAGTTATTGCTAAAGAAATATTAAATGAAGATTGACAGCAAGTTTCGATTATGATAATATAATAAAATCCTAAATGATACGGGAGTTATTTTGTTTTAGACAGAAAAACGGAGGAAAATATGGCTAATAACGCAAATGAGACTGCCGGGCAGAATGTTCAGGCATCCAAGAAGAACAATAAGAAACAGGTGGAGAATATACAGCTTGAGACGAGGAGACAGCTTATTGAGCAGCTTATCCGTTATCGCAAGGCTAAGAAGATAACACAGGCAGACATCTCTGACAGCACGGGAATACAGAGACCGAACATAAGCCGTCTTGAGAGCGGGAAGTATAATCCGACACTTGACATGATTGTTCGCGTGGCAGACAGTATGGGACTTGAGGTTGAGGTCACACTTAAAGAGAAGAATAATTAAAGTACAGGAATACATGTATATAACTATATAATTTGAAACAGGAATACATATATAATTATATGATTTGAAACAGGAATACATATATAATTATATAATGTGAATGTGAATGGAATCGAGGAATCTTAATAATGAACAGAGTTTTAGTTACCGGTGGTGCAGGTTTTCTGGGCTCACACCTCTGTGAGAGACTTTTAAACGAGGGAAACGAGGTAATCTGCGTCGACAATCTGTTTACGGGAAGCAAGGACAATATAAGGCATCTTATGGATAATCCTTACTTCGAATTTATGAGACATGATATTACACAGCCGCTGTATGTGGAGGCTGACCGGATATATAATCTTGCATGCCCGGCGAGCCCACCTCACTATCAGTACGATCCTATCAAGACTGCCAAGACTAGCGTATATGGGGCGATGAATCTGCTGGGTCTTGCGAAGAGGACACATGCGCGGATACTTCAGGCGAGCACAAGCGAGGTATACGGTGATCCGCAGATACATCCGCAGCCTGAGAGCTATAGAGGGAATGTCAACCCTATCGGAATACGTTCCTGCTATGACGAGGGAAAGAGAATGGCGGAGACCTTATTTTTTGACTACCACAGACAGCATGGGGTAGATATTAAGGTTATCCGCATTTTTAATACCTATGGTCCGAGAATGAACCCGGAGGACGGAAGAGTTGTATCTAACTTTATTGTTCAGGCGTTAAAAGGCGAGGATATAACAATATACGGTGACGGAAATCAGACGAGGAGCTTTTGCTATGTCGATGATCTGATTGACGGAATGGTCAGGATGATGAATTCGAGGGATGGCTTTACAGGCCCGGTCAATCTTGGAAATCCGGGAGAATTTACCATGAAGCAGCTTGCACAGATGGTTATCGAGCTCACAGGAAGCTCTTCTAAGCTTGTATATATGCCGCTTCCGTCAGATGACCCGACGCAGAGAAAGCCGGTGATAGACCTTGCCGAAAGGGAACTGTCATGGAAGCCTGCTATCAAGCTGGAGGATGGACTTAAAAAGACGATAGAGTTCTTTAGGACCGTGATATAATTGATGAAACAGGAAAGAAGAATATTAAGGAATATAATTTATGCTTTTGCGGCACAGGGAATATCGTTGCTGCTTAGTATACTCACCTCACTCATTCTGCCTAAGTTCTTTGACAAGGTGAATTATGGCTACTGGTCACTTTTCCTTTTTTATACGGGCTACACGGGGTTTTTTCATTTCGGACTCAATGATGGCGTATATTTAAAGATAGGCGGCATAGAGTACGAGGACATGGACAAGAAGCTGCTCGGCGGCCAGTTCTGGTTCGGGGCGCTTTTTCAGTCCGTCATAGCGGCAGGAATTACACTGTGGGCAGTGTTCACCCAGGATGGAATTGACACGGAGTTCGTTTTCATAATGACAGCCGTATACATGCTTTTATACAATCTTACGCTGTATCTTGGCTGTGTATTTCAGGCAGCTAATGAGACGAGGCTGTATTCCATGTCGGTGATGATTGACAAGATTGTGTTCATGGTGTCTATACTGGCATTGTTTGTGTTAAAGAGCAGTGATTACAAGACCTATGTGTGGCTCTATATGCTCGCGAAGCTCTGTGCGATGATATACTGCGTGTACAAGGGCAGAGAGGTTGTGTTTGCCGGCAGGACGGCGTTTAAGACAGTGGCTGTGGAGGCACTTGACAGTATCAGGATTGGCATTAATCTCACAATAGCCAACATAGCGGGCAATCTCATACTCGGCGGAGGAAGATTTATAATAGACAGATATTGGGGGATTGAGGATTTTGGCGAGGTATCCTTCTCACTGACACTCACCAATTTCTTCCTTCTGTTTGTGTCGCAGATTTCCATGGTGCTGTTTCCGGCGCTCAGGCAGATTGATGACAAGCGCCAGAAGGATTTGTTTGAAATGTCCAAACATGTCCTGAATGTGGTGCTCCCGGTTGTATTTCTGGTGTATATACCTGCCAAGGAAATCCTAAGGCTATGGCTTCCACAGTATAGGGTGAGCCTTGCGTATATGGCTATTCTGCTGCCTATGTGTATTTTTGACGGAAAGATGAATCTTGTGTGTGCCACCTATTTTAAGGTGTTAAGAAAAGAGAGATTTCTGCTGTTCGTCAATCTGTTTTCGATGGCATTCAGCATAGTGCTCAGCATTGTCGGGGCATACTGCCTGCACAGCATAGACGCTATCATACTTTTTATGGTGTGTTCGATAGGTGTCAGGTATTTTATATCGCAGTTTTATCTCGAGAGACTGCTCGGGGATAAGGACGTGCGGTTTGAGACAGTTATGGATATGGTGGCGGAGCTTGTAATAGTATCCGGCAGTGCGTATATGTGCTGGAGGGTGTCATCGCCGGTCGCTTTTGTTGGGGTGGCTTTCATATATGTAATTTATCTCTTTTTGTTCAACAAAAAGAGCGTGATATATCTTTGCCGGATGGTAAGGGCAAAGTTGAAGAAGTAACACATTTTATTGCTTAATCAGAAAGCAGTATATTTATATTGTGAAAACAGTATATTTGTCTGGGAGGTGCACTAATGGGAATTATCAAAGAGGTATTTGGACAGAACAGTAAAGGGGAGACAGTGTATTCCTTCACTGTCACCAACGGAAACGGTACTAAGATGAAGGTTATAGAGCTTGGAGCAGCGCTTCAGTCGCTCGAGACCGCCGACAGGGAGGGAAAGCTTTCCGATGTCGTGCTCGGCTATGACAATGTCGAACAGTATGAGACAGGCAACGGCGAGAATTTCGGTGTCGTCATAGGAAGAATTGCGAATCGCACGAAGAATGCGCGCTTTACGATAAATGGTGTGGAGTATAACCTTGCAAAGAATAACGGCGAGAACAATCTGCACAGCGGTCCTGACAGCTACAGCAGAAGAAGATGGGAAGGAGAGGCTGCCGACAATGAGAGAGGACAGGCAGTATGCTTCTCACTTGTGAGCCCGGACGGGGATCAGGGAATGCCGGGAGAGCTTCATGTCTCCATAACCTACATACTCACCGAGGACGACAGCGTTATACTCGAGTATGAGGGCGTTTCGGATGCGGACACGGTTGTCAACCTCACGAACCACTCTTATTTTAACCTTGCCGGGCATTCCTCGGGCACGGTGTATGAGCAGAAGATGTGGCTTGCGGCAGATGAATTTACACCGTCGGACGCGGAGCTTATCCCGACAGGCGAGTATAGAAGCGTGAAGGGAACACCTATGGACTTCACAGAGCCGAAGGCTATCGGTGCCGATATCAATGCAGACTATGAACCGCTTGTGCTTGCAGGCGGATACGATCATAATTTCGTCCTGAAAAATAATGGCGAGGTTGAGCTTGCGGGAAGCCTCTATGACGAAAAGAGCGGAAGATACATGGAGGTATTTACACAGATGCCGGGCATGCAGATATACACGGGCAACTTCCTTAACGGCGGAGCCAGAGGCAAGGAGGACTGCTGTTATGAGAGGCACGGCGGCGTATGTTTCGAGACACAGTTTTTCCCGGATGCGGTGAACAACAAGGCATTTAAATCGTCGGTTGTCAAGGCGGGAGTACCTTTTAAATATATCACCGTATATAAGTTTTCAACAAAATAATAAAGGCTCTTGCCGGAATTTGAGGAAACAGACAGAACATGAAGCTTGATAATATCAACAGGGCAGAGGCGTTCCGTTATCTTGGGTACGGTTCGTCGGCTCCTGACGGGCAGACAATGGAGATTGCAGGGGATTGCGAAGAAAAACTGCTTTCGGTAATAGATGCGAAATATACATACAGATATTTTAAGATAGATTGGGCGGACAGTACAGCCGGGGAGACGGTTCTTGACGGGACAACCTTCAGGCTGTGCGGACATTCAATAGCGGGGCATTTGGAGGGCTGCGACGGGGCAGTGCTATTGGCAGTGACGCTCTCGGATGGTGTCGACAGACTGATAAGGCAGCTCTCGGTGAAGAGCATGTCTGCTGCGCTTATCGCTGACAGTATGGCTTCCGCTGCCGTTGAGCAGGTATGTGATATTGTCGAGCATGAGATTTTACGACAATTTGAAGGAAAGTATTCTACATGGCGATTCAGTCCGGGATATGGGGACTTTCCGCTTGAGTCGCAGAGAGAGTTTTTGGACGTGCTCTCGGCTCAGAAGAGAATAGGCGTTAATATTACAGGGGGTGGGCTTATGACCCCCTGTAAGTCGGTTACGGCTGTCATTGGAATATCGGGCAGCAGAATAGAGAAAAAGAGAAGTGGGTGCAGCGTGTGCAGCATGAAGGACATCTGCACATTCCGAAAGAAGGGTGAACACTGTGGAGCTTAGGACATTACTTGAAAAGAAAAATAAGGCGGATAAAAAATATATACTGTTAGACGGTGCCATGGGAACGATGCTGCAGGCATCCGGGCTCAAGCTGGGCCAGATACCGGAGGTTCTGTCATTTACCAATGAGGAGCTTCTTGTCGGAATTCACAGACAGTATGTGCAGAGCGGTTCGGACATAATATACACCAATACATTTGGCGGAAACCGCTATAAGCTTGCGGACTGCGGCTACACTGTCGAGCAGGTCGTAAAGAAGGGCATTGAAAATGCGAGAAAGGCGTGCGAGGGCACGGACTGCATAGTAGCACTCGACATAGGACCTATAGGAAGGCTTGTGGAGCCTACGGGCGATCTGAAGTTCGAGGAGGCTTACGACATTTATAAGGAGCAGGTGATAGCAGGAAGGGACGCAGATGTCATAGTGTTTGAGACCATGACGGATCTGCTGGAGCTGAAGGCGGCAGTGCTCGCAGCTAAGGAGAACACGGACCTGCCTATAATCTGTACGATGACCTTTGAGCAGAACATGAGAACCTTCACAGGCTGTCAGGTCTCGGCGATGGCTCTTACCATGGAAGGGCTTGGCGTCGACGCGGTTGGAGTGAACTGCTCGCTCGGACCTGACGAGCTCTATCCGGTTGTCGAGGAGCTTGGAAGGTTCACAAGACTCCCGCTTGTCGTGAAACCTAATGCGGGACTTCCTGACCCTGTGACCAATGAGTACAACGTGACACCGCAGGAATTTGCCTCAAAGATGGCAAGGATGGCACAGATAGGTGCAACCATAATGGGCGGCTGCTGCGGAACAGGTCCTGAGTATATCGCAGAGCTGAAGAAGGCTCTCGATGGAGCAGAGTTTATCGGGAGGGAATGTAGTATTCCTTCGGCGGTATGTACCGCGAGCAGCACGGTTGTGATCAACCAGCCTAGAATTATCGGTGAGAGAATAAATCCTACGGGCAAGAAGCTTTTTAAGCAGGCACTTAAGGATCACAATCTGGACTATATTATGAATCAGGCGCTTGAGCAGATAGACGGCGGAGCGGAGATACTTGATGTTAACGTCGGACTACCAGAGATAGATGAGCGCGATATGATGGTCGACGCTATAAGAGCCATTCAGTCGGTGTGCGATGTTCCGCTTCAGATTGACAGCACGATACCGGAGGTGCTCGAGGCAGGACTTCGTGTGTACAGCGGTAAGCCTATCGTCAACTCGGTCAACGGTGAGGAGAACTCCCTGAACAATGTGCTTCCGCTTGTAAAAAAATATGGTGCCTGCGTTGTCGGACTCACGCTTGACGAGAACGGAATACCTAAGACTGCGCCTGAGCGCGTGGCTATAGCTAAGAAGATTCTTGACAGGGCGCTTTCACTTGGAATACCGAAGGAGAATGTGTTTATCGACTGTCTCACGCTCACTGCGTCGGCGGAGCAGGACGGAGTTATGGAGACACTCAACGCGCTCCACACGGTGAGATATGAGTTAGGACTTAACACGGTGCTGGGTGTGTCGAACATTTCCTTCGGACTTCCTTACAGGGAGCTCGTGAACCAGAACTTCCTCGCGATGGCGCTGACTTATGGGCTTACGCTGCCTATCATCAACCCTAACGTGGTGTCCATGACGGGTGCGGTGCGCGCCTACAGACTCCTCACGGGAATAGACCGCAATTCTATGGAATATATCCGGACATACAACGGATATACGCCTGCCAAGGCGGGAAAGGCTGAGACACCAAAGAGCACGCCTGCTGCGGGGGAGAGCGGCTTCGAGAAGGGAACTCTCGCCTACGCAGTCGAGAACGGTCTAAAGAATGATGGCGCAAGGATAACGGCAGAGATGCTGGAGCACATGGAGGCTCTTGACATAATCAACGGGACGCTCATACCGGCGCTTGACCGCATCGGAAAGAACTTTGAGAAGGGTAAGGTGTTTCTTCCACAGCTCATTCTCGCGGCGGAGGTCACACAGGCATCGTTCGAGGTTATTAAGAAGAAGCTTGCTGCGGACAATAAGACACCTGTCAGCAAGGGTAAGATAGTCATGGCGACGGTCAAGGGTGATGTGCACGATATCGGAAAGAACATCGTGAAGGTTATTCTTGAGAACTACGGTTACACTGTAATTGACCTCGGAAAGGACGTCGACTACATGACGGTTGTCAACGCGGCGATAGAGCACAAGGCGAAGCTTGTCGGTCTGTCGGCACTTATGACGACCACACTTGTCAGCATGGAAAAGACCATTCAGCTTTTAAGGGAGAACAAGGTTGACTGTAAGGTTGTAGTGGGAGGCGCCGTTCTGACACCTGAGTATGCAAAGCAGATTGGTGCAGATTACTATGCCAAGGATGCGATGGATACGGTTGCCGCTGCCCGCGAGGTATTCGGCGTGTAATACATATTTGGAAAGTTATAGGAATATATGAGATGAAGGAAAATCAGTTTTTTGCCATCATGGGCAGAATGAAATATATAAACCGCTGGGGACTTATGAGAAACACCCGAATGGAAAATATATGCGAGCACAGCATGGACGTGGCGATGATAGCACACGCCCTCGGTGTCATAAATAACGTATATTATGGCGGAAACCTTAACCCGGACAGATTAGCGCTCATGGGAATGTACCATGATGCGACCGAGATTATAACAGGCGATATGCCTACTCCGGTCAAGTACTACAATCCTCTTATACGCCACGCCTACAAGGAGGTGGAGAGCGTTGCGAAGGACGAACTCTTAGAAGGGCTTCCTGATGAGATGCGCCCTTACTATGAGCCGATTATGCAGGATACGGAGAAGGAGGCAGTCATGTGGCTCTATGTCAAGGCTGCCGACAAGCTCTCAGCGCTCATAAAGTGCATTGAGGAGCGTTCTATGGGAAATCAGGATTTCTGTAAGGCGGAGGAGACGACACTCGCGTCGATACTCGACATGAAACTCCCGGAGGTGAATTTCTTCGTGGAGCATTTTCTTCCTGCTTACGGACTGACATTAGATGAATCAAAGTAGTTTTTACGGGAGTATATAAATGGGTAAGTCTTTATTTATTGCGGAGAAGCCTAGCGTGGCACAGGAATTTGCCAAGGCGCTTAAAAAAAATATGGCAAGGCGTGACGGCTATCTTGAATCGGAGGACGCGGTCGTGACCTGGTGCTATGGCCATCTGGTGACGATGAGCTATCCCGAGTGCTATGACCCGGCACTTAAAAGGTGGAGCCTTGATACTCTGCCTTTTATTCCGGATGACTGGAAATACGAGGTCATTGAGAACGCGAAAAAGCAGTTTAACATAGTCTCCGGACTTCTTAACCGTGCAGACATAGATACAATCTATGTCTGCACCGACTCAGGGCGAGAGGGAGAGTATATCTACAGACTCGTAGAGCAGGAGGCGCACGTCGAGGGAAAGGACAGGAGACGTGTGTGGATAGACTCGCAGACTGAGGAGGAGATTCTTAGGGGAATACGTGAGGCAAAGGATTTATCCGAGTACGACAGTCTTGCCGATGCCGCATATCTTCGCGCGAAGGAGGACTACCTCATGGGAATTAATTTCTCCCGTGTCCTCACCCTCAAGTACGGAAATACGATTTCAAGCTACCTTAAGCTGCAGAAGAACACGGTCATAGCCGTGGGACGTGTCATGACCTGCGTGCAGGGCATGATTGTCAAAAGGGAGAGGGAGATAAGGCAGTTTGTCGAGACACCTTTTTACAGGGTTCTCGCAAAGTGCAGACTCGGAAGCGGTGTGTTCGAGGCTGAGTGGCGCGCTGCAGAAGGCTCCGTATACTATGCGTCGCCCAAGCTGTACAAGGAGAACGGATTTAACAAGGAGGAGGACGCGAGGGCACTCATAGAGCTGCTTTCAGGCAGTGCCATGGCTCCAAACATAAGAAACATGGGCTTAGAGCCGCCGGTAACGGCTGTCGTGGCGGGTGTGGAGAAGAAGAAGGAGAATAAGAGTGCACCTCTTTTATTCAACCTTGCCGAGCTGCAGAATGAGTGTTCAAGACTGTTCAAGATAAGCCCTGACGAGACACTTCGGATAACGCAGGAGCTATATGAGAAGAAACTTGTGACCTATCCGAGAACCGACGCGAGAGTGTTATCGACGGCTGTTGCGAAGGAGATACATAAAAATATCGGTGGGCTGAAAAACTACGAACCGGCAGCGGGCTTTGCGGCGGAGATATTGTCCGGTGACAGCTACAAGACCATAGCAAAGACAAAGTATACCAATGATAAGCAGATTACCGACCACTATGCGATAATACCTACCGGGCAGACCGGAGCGTTGAGAGGGCTGTCGGCGATGGCCGCGAAGGTCTATGATGCCATTGTGAAGAGATTTCTTGCCATATTTTATCCGCCTGCCGTATATCAGAAGATAGCTGTTGTTCTGAAAAAGGATACGGAGAGCCTGTATTCGAGTTTCAAGGTGCTGATATCCGAGGGATATTTGAAGGTTGCAGGGATTCCGGCTTCACAGAGCAGAAGCAGCAAGGCGAATGACGACGAGACTGAGGACGTAAAGTGTGACTCTGCGATGTTAGAGCTTCTGCAAAAACTGAAAAAAGGTGACATAATTCCAATCGGTGAGTTCTTCATAAAAGAGGGAAAGACATCTCCACCTAAGAGGTACACTTCGGGCTCACTCATTCTTGCCATGGAAAATGCGGGTCAGCTCATAGAGGATGAGGAGCTGAGAGCACAGATAAAGGGAAGCGGAATAGGTACAAGTGCGACGAGAGCAGAGATATTGAAGAAGCTTGTCGATAAGGGATATATTAAGCTTAACAATAAGACACAGGTTATAACACCGACACTTCTAGGCGAGATGATACACGATGTTGTTGAGGCATCAATAAAATACCTGTTGGATCCAACGCTCACGGCAAGCTGGGAAAAAGGACTTACGGGAGTGGCAGATGCGACCATATCGTGCCGGGAATACTTAGATAAACTTGAGGGCTTTGTGAGCAGAAGAACACTTGCGGTGAAACAGGTGAACAATCAATATATGTTAAGACCTTATTTTGATAATGCTGCCGCATTTTATAAATAAGTTTCTTGGGAAGAAACAGATTGTTTTAGCCGGCGCGATGTGTTAAGATGCTTTTTATAGGTTATTCAAGGAGGTAACGACGAGAAGCGAGAAAGCTGTTACGGTTGAGTAATTTTAGAAGGGGATGGAATTATGTCTGAAAAATTGGGAATAGATAGATTGTATAATCTTGGCGAGACGATTGCGGCGGAGCTTTTTGAAGGGCTTGAGTATCCGTGGGAGGCGCTTCCGCTTATAGGAGATTTTATTAAGAAGCTCGGAAGCACTCTGGATAAGTCGGAGTATGATGAGGTGTCGGAGAATGTGTGGATTGCAAAGAGCGCCACGGTCGCACCTACTGCATATATAAATGGTCCATGCATCATCGGAAGGAATGCACAGATACGCCACTGTGCCTTTATAAGAGGCAATGCCATTGTTGGAGAGGGTGCGGTTGTGGGAAATTCTACGGAGCTTAAAAATGTTGTGCTTTTTAACAAGGTTCAGGTTCCTCACTACAACTATGTGGGAGACTCTGTCCTCGGTTATAAGTCGCATATGGGCGCCGGTTCAATCACTTCCAATGTGAAGTCTGATAAGACACTTGTGAAGGTGAAATGCGATGGAGAGGTAATAGAGACCGGTTTAAAGAAGTTCGGTGCGATGCTCGGTGACAACGTGGAGGTCGGATGTGGTTCGGTTTTGAATCCGGGGACAGTTATAGGCCGTGGCAGCAATATTTATCCGCTCTCATCGGTTAGAGGTTATGTGGCGGAGAACAGCATATACAAAAAGCAGGGCGAAGTTGCAGAAAAACGATAAATAGGAGGACGAAAGTTGAGTAAGGTTGCGATAGTTACTGACAGTAACAGTGGAATAACACAGGAACAGGCAAAGAAGCTTGGAATATCCGTGCTTCCGATGCCATTCTATATAAATGGACGGCTGCATTATGAGGATATTGATTTGACACAGGAGCAGTTCTACAAGGCGCTCGGGGAGGACGCTGAGATATCGACCTCACAGCCGGCGCCGGGTGATGTGACCGACCTGTGGGATAAGCTCTTAGAGGAGTATGACGAGGTGGTTCATATTCCGATGTCGAGCGGGCTGAGCAGCTCATGCCAGACAGCGATAATGTTGTCGGATGACTATGACGGCAGGGTGCAGGTTGTGAACAACCAGAGAATTTCCGTCACACAGAGACAGTCTGTTCTAGATGCCATGGCTATGGCGGATAAGGGGTATGATGCACGTCAGATTAAGGAAAAACTTGAGACGACAAAGTTCGAGTCGAGCATTTATATAACGCTTGCGACATTATACTACCTCAAAAAGGGCGGAAGAATCACCCCGGCGGCTGCGGCGCTGGGAACATTGTTAAAACTTAAGCCTGTTCTGCAGATTCAGGGAGAAAAGCTTGATGCTTTCTCAAAGTGCAGAACCATGAAGCAGGCTAAGCAGACTATGATAAATGCAGTGCAGGACGACTGCAGGAAGCGCTTTGGAAGTTCAGAGAAGGGCGAGAATATGAATATTGAGATTGCGTATTCGGGCGAGCCTGACGAGGGAAAGCTCTTTTACGATGAGGTTAAGGCTCTTTATCCTGACCACGACATAGTGATGAATCCGCTGTCACTCAGCGTTTCCTGTCATATCGGACCGGGGGCTGTTGCACTCGCTTGTGTTAAGAAACTTGATATATAGACATTGGTTTGAAAACATGTGCCGCCGGATGGCGGTGGGGATAAAAATATGGAAAATATAGTATCTAAACTGATAATGTACGGAGATATGCCGGCGGAATCGATATTAATGAAGCTGTGCGATGTTTCGAGAAGGGCGAAGGACGATAAGACGCCGACTGATGAGCTTGTGACGGAGACCTATCGTCAGATTAAGCGGCTGTTGGTACTTGCTACTTCGTATGGATTTGACAATAATCTGTGGCATAATTATCTGACTTTTCTTCTCATAACTGACGAGAATCCGTTCAGCATAACCTGTGAGAAGACTGGGGCGAAGGAGGGAAGTGCCAACTACTTTGCAAAGAATGATTTCAAGGCGTTTTACGAGCTTTTTCACTATGATTTTTCATGGCTCGAGACCAGGCTTGGAATAGACAGCTTCGGTATCCTTGAGAATTATAAGGCTATAGGAAAACCTGAGCTTATGTACAACAAGAATGTGAGTGAGAAGGTCAGGAATCTCTCCCTCAGGCTTGGAAATGCCAAGGACGCAGAAGAGATATTCGGGCTTGTGACGGGATTTTATAAGGATTATGGTGTCGGGATGTTCGGACTTAACAAGGCATTCCGTTTCTCCTCAGATGCAGACGGAAAGATTAATTTCCAGCCTATCAACAATATGGAGAAGGTTATGCTTGATGATCTTGTCGGCTACGAGATACAGAAGAAGAAGCTGGTCGATAACACTAAGGCGTTCGTTGATGGCAAGAAGGCGAACAATGTCCTGCTCTTTGGCGACAGCGGAACCGGTAAGTCCACAAGCATCAAGGCGATAGTGAACGAGTTCTATGATCAGGGGCTTAGAATGATAGAGATATATAAGCACCAGTTCAAGGATCTTTCGAATGTAATCGCTGCGATAAAGAACCGCAACTATAAGTTCATAATTTACATGGACGACCTTTCCTTTGAGGAGTTCGAGATTGAGTATAAGTTCTTAAAGGCTGTTATTGAAGGCGGTGTCGAGACAAAGCCTGACAATATACTGATATATGCGACCTCAAACAGACGCCATCTGATAAAGGAGACCTGGAATGACAGGGATGACGTTGAGACAGACAATGGAATGCACCGCTCTGACACGATGCAGGAGAAATTGTCGCTCGTGAACCGATTTGGAGTTACGATTAATTACTCCAAGCCAAGCCAGAAGGAATATTTCAACATCGTAATTGAGCTTGCAAGGAAGAACGGTGTCAACATGACGGACGAGCAGCTCTGTGCGGAAGCTAACAGGTGGGAGCTGAGCCATGGCGGAATATCCGGACGAACAGCGCAGCAGTTTATCAATTACTGTCTTGGTCAGCAGTAAGCTATATAACGAGGATGGAAACAATCTATGGTCAAAGGAGTAGACATATCTACATTACTTGAACTTGAGAAACATAAAACGAAATATTTTGACAATGGGACGCAGGAAAAGCTTGAGGTTATCTTATCGGCGCACGGAGTTAACAGTGTGAGACTCAGACTGTGGAACAGTCCGTTTGACAGTGACGGTGTGCCATACGGCGGGGGAAGCGACGATCTGGTGACTGTAATTGAGATTGCGAAGAGATGCAGGCGTGTGGGAATGAGTTTTCTGTTAGATTTCCACTACAGCGATTTCTGGGCTGACACGGGCAGACAGATGAAGCCAAAGGCGTGGAGAGGTTATGACCTGCCGAGGCTTTGCGAGGCTGTGAAGCATTATACGGTATCGGTACTCGAGTACCTCGAGGCAGCGGGAGTGTGCCCTGATATGATACAGCCGGGAAATGAGATATCAGGAGGTATCCTGTGGCCTGATGGAAAGTTTCCGGAATATGAGGCTGCGTGTAAGCTTTTTGAGGCGGCAATCTTGGGGATACGCTATGCTGCACCCGGGGCTGAGATAATTCTCCACACGGCGGCGGAGCCTGAGCACGGAGTGTATACGGAGTTCCTTGATACATATGGCAGCAGGCTAGACTATGATATTATCGGAGTTTCGTATTTTCCATACAAAAAGACCTACGGAATGAATGTTTTGCGGGAGAATATCGAGCGGCTTTCAGGGAAATACGGCAAAAAGGTATGCATTGTGGAGACTGCGATGCCGTATACGACTCAGGATTATGCATCACAGGAGAAGCTCGGGGAGAATGCAAGAAAGGGAATGGCTACAAAAAATGCCCGGATGCCGGAAAATTCAAGGTATGACATAAGCCCGAAAGGACAGCTTGGGTACATGAAGGATCTGGTAGATATGACAGAAAAAGCCTGCGGATGTATAGGCTTCTATTACTGGGAGCCTGCATGGATACCTGTTGTTGGCTCGGGCTGGGCTACCAGCGCATCACTCCGGTATCTTGGGGTAAAGGAACCCTGTGGAAATGAGTGGGCTAATCAGGCGCTGTTTGATTACGACGGAAATGCACTGCCTGCGCTGCGGGCGTTTGAACAAGATTGTAATATATGATATTCTGCATATGAAAAATAAGGAAAGCCTGTTTTGGCTTTCCTATTTTTTTATCAGTCCGCAGCTACGGGAGCTTTTCCGACGGACTCCCGGAGTACTACTGTGGAGTGCAGGAGCATTGTGCTCACCGGCAGACCGGACATGAGATCTTTTAACAAAGAGAATGCTGACTTGCCGAGTGCGAAACGCTCCTGGCGTATGGTAGTGAGCGGCGGAGCGAGATACTTCGCAACAGGAAGATCATCAAAGCCCGTGACGCTGACATCTTCAGGAACGCGGAGCCCGAGCTTGTGAAGCTCGTTTATCGTCCGTGCAGCTATGAGGTCGCTTGCACACATTATTGCGGTTGCGCCGTTGTCAGTGAAGGACTTGATAAAATCTGCAACGGTCTCGTCAGGGTAGTATACTGTGTGTCCTATAAGCTGCATATCAAGGTCGAGCTCAGCCTCATTCATTGCCTGTATGAACCCCTGATAGCGCAGGGCAGATATATAGCTGTTTTTCGAGCCGTTAAGAAAAGCTATCTTTCTGTGCCCATTATCCTTCAGATACCGGATAAGTGTCGAAAAGCCTACATGGATATCCGTGCCTACATAAGCTATATGTTCATTGGAGATGTAATTGTCAAAGAGCACGGTAGGTATGGTAGTCTTTTCAAGCTGCTTCATGTACGCTTCGTTGAGTTCAAGTCCAAGGAAAAAGGCACCTGAGTAGCCGTTCTGTTTCATAAGGCTGTCGTAGGTCTGCCATGTCTGGAAATATTGGTCTATGGGCACAATATCCACCTCAAACTGAGCCTCACTTGCAACGAGGCGGAAGCCTGCTATAAGCTCATAACCGAACTGGTTGATATTCGCGTATTCCATATTCTCTACTATAATACATACCTTCTGCCTTGAAGCCGGCTTCTTCTCCTTGATAACATAGCCCATCTCAATCGCGGTATCCAAGACCTGCTGGCGCATCTCCTCACTGATATCGCTGGCGCCATGCAGTCCCTTCGAGACTGTACTTATAGAAATGCCGAGTCTCTCGGCGATGTCTTTTATAGTTACCATATATCCTCTTTTCTTCGAACTGTTTTTACACAAGTTTTCGAAAATACATAATTGAAATTATACGAAAATGATAGCACATTTTTACGCTAATGTAAATAACAACATCAAAATATCCAAAACAAATAACAAAAGTACGAAAAAATATGCAAAATGCACAAAAGGCTATTGACTTTTGCAGAACAGGAGAGTATTATCAGTACATAAGCTTTCGAAAGTTTCGTAGCAGCTTTTTTAGAAGAGTTTTAGAAGAGTAGCTTACGAAGTTCGGGAGGAAAAAAGAAAGAGAGGACATTTATTATGAGAAAGTTCAAAAAAGCATTATCAGTTGCACTCGTAACAGCCATGGCTTTTACATCTCTTACAGCGTGCAACAAGAGCAACAATGCAGGTAATGGTGAAACAACAACAACAACAACAGTAGCACCTTCTTCATCGACATCAACAGATGGTGAGACAGAGACAACTAAGACTGCCGCAGCAGACAGACCGACACTTACAGATTATGGCTCAGGCACAATTAAGATCTGGGTAGCAGATAAGGTTGTTGATTTCACACAGGAAAGATGTGATGAATTCTTCAAGGCTAACCCTGATATGGCAGGCTACACAGTAGAGATTCAGGCAACAGGTGAGGGCGATGCAGCCGGCAATATGGTAACGGATGTTCAGGCAGGAGCTGATATCTTCGGTTTCGCACAGGATCAGTTGGCACGTCTTGTTGCAGCAGGCGCGCTTATGCCACTTACAGGATATTATGAGAACTTCGTTTCAACCAACAATGATGCAGGTGCCGTAGGTGCTTCTAAGGTTGGTAACACAGTATATGCTTTCCCTATCACATCTGATAACGGATATTTCTTATATTATGATAAGAGCGTAGTTACAGATCCTACAAGCCTTGATGCTATCGTAGCTGACTGCGAGAAAGCAGGCAAGAACATCTACATGGAGATTAACTCCGGCTGGTATCAGACAGCATTCTTCTTCGCTACAGGCTGTAAGCTTGAGTATACAACCGATGAATCAGGTGCGTTCGTAGGCTCTGATATTACATACGCAAGCAAGGAAGGCGTTGCAGCATTTAAGGCTTTGATTAACCTTGCTAAGTCTCCTTCATTCCAGAATGGTTCATCAGTTGATAAGACAACTAACCTTGCAGCTATCGTAGATGGTGTATGGGATGCAGATGCAGCTAAGGCAGTATTCGGTGACAATTATGCATGTGCTAAGCTGCCAAGCTTCACAGTTGACGGACAGAGCTATCAGATGAGCGGCTTCGGCGGCTTCAAGCTTATCGGTGTTAAGCCTCAGACAGAGCAGGGCAAGCAGCTTGTATGTCTCGCACTCGCTGAGTACTTATCTAACGAAGAGACACAGCTTGCACGTTTCAATGCTGTTGCATGGGGACCATCTAACCTTGTAGCACAGCAGAGCGATGCAGTTAAGGCGGATGCAGCTTTATCAGCACTTGCAGAGCAGCTTGCTTACACAATTCCACAGGGTCAGTATCCTGGAGATTACTGGACAGACGCTACATCACTTGGTGATGATGTCATTGCAGACAAGTATGACAATATGAGCGATGATGAACTTATGAAGGTTCTTGAGGACTTCCAGGCTCGTCAGCAGTCCTATGCTCAGTAAGTAATTCAAATGAATTTAATCTGATGCCGGGGGGAATTAGTTCCCCCCGCACTTTTAATAGGAGAGGTCATTTGTGCAGAGGAGGCAGCACGGATGGGATGATTATAACAGTGCTTTATGACAGGCACATGAGTGCCGTCCGCTCTGCGTGAATGACCGCAGTAATAAACCAGAATTGAGGAGGTAATTGCAGACATGGCTGATCAAAAAAAGAAAGGAAAGGTCTCCGGAGCATTTAAGGCGGTTGGAGCAGATATAAAGGATATTGGAACCACCTTTGCGAAGGGCGACTGGAAAACCAGAGTTTCCTTTTTGATTATGGGCTTTGGTCAACTTACCAGAAAGCAGTGGGTAAGAGGAATAGCATTTTTGGGTTCAGAGGTTCTTTTTATCCTGTATATGGTGTTCTTCGGGGCAGGATATCTTAAGGACATAGGAACGCTTGGAACAAAGGTCGGAGGATACGATGCTAACTATGTGTATACATACGGAGATAACAGCTTCCTTATCCTGTTATATAGTATTCTGAGTATATTTGTTATCTTTGCATTCATCTTCGTGTGGAGGCTCAACATAAGGGATAATAAGAATAACCAGAATAAGCTTATCCTTCCTTCGAACAAGGACGATATTGCGGTACTGTTTGATGAGCATTTTGACAAGACACTCCTCGCTCTGCCGGTGATTGGCGTATTCTTGTTTGTGCTTCTTCCTATTGTATTTATGATTTGTATAGCATTCACTAACTACGATGCTACACATCAGTCACCGACTAATCTGTTTACATGGGTTGGACTTACGAACTTTAAGAACCTGTTCTCTATCGGAACCGGCGGCTTTGGTAAGACCTTCGGAACGGTTCTTTCATGGACACTTATATGGGCATTCTTTGCAACCTTTTTGAACTATTTTCTCGGCATGGCGGTTGCCATCCTCATCAACAAGAAGGGCATTAAGTTCAAGAAGCTGTGGAGAACAATCCTTGTTATGACGATTGCCATTCCGCAGTTCATCTCCCTTCTCTATGTGGGAAAGATGTTCGCAAATGACGGACTTGTGAATATGTATCTCATGAAGTGGGGGTGGATAAGCCAGCCTATTCCGTTCTGGACGAATCCTACTCTCGCCAAGATTACAATTCTTCTGGTTAACCTCTGGGTGGGTATTCCTTATGTAATGCTCATCATGACCGGACTTCTTATGAATATACCGGAGGAGCTTTACGAGAGCGCCAAGATTGACGGTGCGAATGCGTTCCAGACCTTCAGGAAGATTACACTTCCATATATGCTTTTCGTGACAGGACCTTACCTGCTCACATCGTTTACGGGCAACTTAAATAACTTCAACATTATTTTCCTGCTCAATCAGGGAAAGCCGCAGTCACTTTCACTTTCGGGTGGTGCAGGTTACACCGATCTGCTTGTAACATGGCTCTATAAGATGACTGTTGAAGATACTAACTACAAGATGGCGGCTGTTATCGGTATCATGGTATTCGTGGTAACTGCTGTTGTATCATTGGTGGTATATAATATGCTTCCATCAGTTAAGGACGAGGAGGGATTCCAATAATGGCTAAACAACATAATATGCGTACGCGCAAGAAAGTAAGCAATGCAATTGCTTATGTAGTATTGGTTATTATAAGTATAATATGGCTGTTCCCGTTTGTATGTCTGGTGCTCCAGAGCTTCCGTTCATACATTACGGAGCTTGGCGGAATGGTTGATTACCTTCTTCCTAAGAAGTTCTCACTTGACTCCTATAAGTTTTTGTTCAGCGGTGAGACTAAATTTTTAAAGTGGTATGGAAATACACTTATAATCGCTTTTTTTGTATCAATAGGTCAGACTGCATTCGTTCTCTGTGTGAGCTATGCGCTCTCAAGAATGCGTTTTAAGGGCAGAGAATTACTCATGAGATTCTGGTTAATCCTTGGAATGTTCCCGGGCTTCCTCACCATGATATGTCTCTACTTCCTGTTAAAGCAGTTCGGTCTTACACAGGCAGGTGCGGTTCCGGGACTCATCCTTATCTCGGTTGCAAGCTCCGGAATGGGCTACTATGTATGTAAGGGTTACTTTGATACGATTCCTAAGTCTCTCGACGAGGCGGCAAGAATTGACGGTGCGACAAGAGCACAGATATTTATGAAGATGATTATTCCGCTTTCCAAGCCGATGATTATCTACACAGCACTCACAGCATTCATGGCTCCATGGTGTGATTATGTATTTGCTTCCTATGTTGCATTCGGTAATGACAACGGCTACAATGTTGCGGTTGCCATGCAGCGCTGGGTATGGACAAATGATTTCCAGGGATATTTCACAAGATTCTGTGCAGGCGGTGTGCTTGTAGCGATTCCTGTAACGGTATTGTTCCTGTGCTTACAGAAGTATTATGTAGAAGGTGTAACCGGAGGAGCTGTAAAGGGTTAAATTTGGCTGCGGCACTAAGATATATGATTTTAAGCTTAGTGCCGCGGTTTTTTTGTCCGAAGCAGAAAATCTGATATATTTTGGAGAAAAAGATTGATATGAAGAAGAATAGTATATTTAGGCATTGCGTGCTTCGAAGGCTTCTGTGTCTTGTGCTGATAGCTGTCCTGTGTGTGACGGCTCTTGCGGGCTGCAGTGGCAAGGGATATAAGTATGAACAGAAGCTGAATATCATTGACGATAACTATAGGAACTATTACGAGATTTTCGTCTATTCGTTCTATGATTCGGACGGTGATGGAACAGGCGATTTGAACGGTGTCACACAGAAGCTTGACTACATACAGGATATGGGCTTTAATGGCATATGGCTTATGCCGATAATGCCGTCGGACACATACCACAAGTATGATGTGAAGAACTACTGTGAGATTGACCCTAAATATGGAACGATTGACGATTTTAAAAATCTTGTCGATGAGGCTCATAAGAGAGGCATAAATGTAGTTATCGATATGGTAATTAACCACACCTCCTCAAGCCATAAATGGTTTATTGATGCATGCTCATATCTTAGAACGCTTGACAAGGATAAGGAGCCGGAGGTGGCAGAATGTCCTTATGTGGAGTACTATCACTTCTCCAGGGAGAAGGTCAATGATACCTATTACAGGGTGAGCGGCACGGACTGGTTCTATGAGGGCTCATTCTGGTCGGAGATGCCGGATCTGAACCTGGCGTGTGAGCCTCTGATAGAGGAGCTGTACAATACTGCCGATTTCTGGCTGGATATGGGAGTGGACGGTTTCAGAATGGACGCAGCAATGCACTTTGAAGAGAATCAGCCGGAGTTCAATGAGCAGGTTCTGAACGGACTGTATGAACACTGCCGTGAAAAGAATCCTGATTTCTATATGGTGTCCGAGGTATGGGCAGGTTTCAGCACCGTAAGGGACTATTATGCGAGCATGACACCGAGCATGTTCAATTTCGATGCGGGAAATAATGAGGGAAAGCTTATAAAGACTGCCAGAGGAGCACTCAAGGCGGCGGCATTAGTCGGCTCAATGGTGAGATACCAGAACGAATTTTCACAGATTAATCCTGATTATATTGATGCACCATTTCTCACTAACCATGATATGGGAAGAGTTTCGAATGTTCTTATGAATGATGAGAATGATATCAAGATGGCAGGAGGACTTCTCATGATGATGAACGGAAGCACGTTTGTGTATTATGGCGAGGAAATTGGAATGGCGAGCAAGGGCTCTAAGGATGAGAATAAGAGGACTGCGATGCTATGGTCATCCGATTCAACAGCAGCCGGAATGACAAAGGGACCTTCGGATGCTGATAAGGACATTAACTCAGCATTTGATGCGGTTGATAAGCAGCTAAAGGATAAAAATTCCATTTTAAATTATTATAAGAGGGCACTGAGGCTGAGAAATGAGAATCCTGAGATTGCAAGAGGTGAGATTGCACTGATTGACAGTCTGTGCCAGGGACATCAGGCTGCGATAACCAAGAGCTACAATGGAAGCACAATAGGAATCGTATACAATACATCTGATGAGGTGATTACGGTGGACATCAGCGGAACTGAAATCTCAGATATGCAGATTCGCGGCTATCTTACTCTTAACAATGAGGAGATTATGTTAAAAAATGGCATTCTCACAATGCCGGCACAATCGATATGTATTCTTAAACAGAGATAAACACAAGGAGGCAGACTATGAGAAAGGTTGGCATGCTTATGCCGGTCGCTTCACTTCCGGGGCGGCATGGTATAGGTGATTTTGGAAAAGAAAGTTATCATTTTGTGGATTTGCTGAAGGAGGCGAAGGCAGCTATTTGGCAGATGCTTCCGCTCAATCCATTGGGATACGGGAATTCACCGTATCAGCCATATTCATCCTGTGCGGGTGATGAGCTCTATATTAATCTTGATAAGCTGTGTGAGGAGGGACTTTTAAAGAGAGTTCCTGATTTTCACAGCAATGCCACACGCATTGATTATCAGGCAGTGAGGGAGTTCAAGGGTAAGTACCTTAAAATGGCATTTAAGAATTTTAAGCCTGATGCGGGATATAAGAAGTTCATCAAGATGGACTGGGTATATAATTATGCCGTGTTCCTCACACTCAAGAAGCAGAACAATCTTGTTGCCTGGAATGAGTGGCCGGTGGAGCAGCAGAACTGGATAAAGGATCATAAGTATGACCTCACACCGCTTAAGGAGGATATAGAGTACGAAATGTTCGTACAGTATGAGTTTTATAAGCAGTGGATGGAATTGAAGAAATATGCCAACAAAAACGGCATAAAGGTCATGGGAGACATTCCAATCTATGTTGGAATAGACTCGCTCGACGTATGGTCGGGTCAGGAAAACTTCTTACTCGGGGCTGACGGTAAGCCGACATTCATCGCGGGAGTACCGCCTGATTATTTCAGTGCAACCGGCCAGAGATGGGGGAATCCTATCTATGACTGGGATTACATGGAGAAGGACGGCTTTAAATTCTGGCTTAACAGGCTGGATTACAGCAGCAAGCTGTTCGATATCATCAGGATAGACCATTTCAGGGCATTTGACAGCTATTGGAAGATTCCTGCAGCGTGCGAGACGGCTGTTGACGGTGAGTGGAACTATGCACCGGGCTATAAGCTTTTTGATACGGTATTCAAGGTGATGCCTGATATCAACATTATAGTTGAGGATCTTGGTGATTTAAGACCTGAGGTATTGGAGCTTCGCGACCATTACGAATTCAAGGGAATGAGAATTGTGCAGTTCTGCTTCACGGAGAATGATGTTGCCGATGGCGAGTATACGGATACACACAATCTTGTGCTGTACACAGGAACACATGACAATGACACGGTAAACGGGTGGTATAAGTCTCTCTCAAGAAAAGAGAAGAATCAGACGAGGAGATTCCTTGACAAGGCAGGAATACCGGATGCTGCTGTTTCGTGGAGGATGGTTTCATTTACACTGTCCCAGGACTGTTATATGGCAATTCTTCCTTATCAGGATGTGTGTGACCTTGGCGCTAAGACAAGGCTCAATCTTCCGGGAACGCTCGGCTCACCTAACTGGGAGTGGAAGGCGAAGAGCCTTGATGACTTTGCGGCGAGAACGGAAGCCTTTGCGGAGCTCGTAAAACATCCGGTTAAGCGCCCTTCACAGAGAAAAAAGAGATAATATCGACATAATATAGTGACAGGCGATGTCAAAAAAAAGATTGTGGTTATCACATGAGAAAAATCTCCATATACTTTTAGTAGTAAGGTATGTGGAGGTTTTTTTGTGGGTAAATTCATACAGGTATTGAAGGTTGCGGGCGCGGCCGTGGCTGTATCAATAGTGCTCATTCTCTTGGGGGCGCTTATTTCATACAAGTTAGGGCTTAGTGACGCGCAGATGTCGCTTTTTGCCGTGGCGATATACGCTGTGGGCGCATTTATAGCGGGCTTTGGGATGGGAAAGCTGAAAAAGGAGAAGAGACTTCTGTGGGGTCTGTGCGCCGGAGCGGTGTATTTTGCCGTTATTCTGCTGATATCAATTATATCGGGTATGGGTCTTCACGGTGATGCGGGCAGACTTGCAAGGTGTGCTGTCATATGTATTGCCGCAGGCTGCATTGGCGGAGTGCTCGGATAGATTTTATGCGTGAAAATTTTGGTTTGAAAAAATAAATAAATATATTGACAAATCCTGCAAGTTAGTTTATTATACATATTGTTAGTGATAGCTAACCACGTACATAACATACATAATTCTTCTAAAAACGGCAGGGAATAGGGCACCCTGCCGTTTTGCCGTGCACTCATATATCATATTTTTATTTTTTGACAAAAAATAAAAAAGGAATTGAAGGAATTGACATAGTATATAAAAATAGAGGCTGTTTTTGAATGTTAAACAGCTTTAGGCGGCAACAGGGTGGCTTTCATATTAAAAAGAGAGGAAAAGATGAATATAAGGGAACAGCAGGAAGCTTTTGAGATGGAGTACCTGAGTCCTTATGCAGCTCTTTCAAAGAACAGTGCCGGAAGAGATGTACCTGAGCCTGAGTGTGATATGCGGACAGTGTATCAGCGCGACAGGGACAGGATACTCCACTGTAAATCGTTTAGAAGGCTCAAGCATAAGACTCAGGTTTTTCTTGCGCCGGAGGGTGACCATTACAGGACGAGGCTTACACACACGCTTGAGGTTGCACAGATAGCAAGGAGCGTTGCGAGGGCGCTGAGACTTAATGAGGACTTGACGGAGGCTGTCGCGTTAGGACATGACCTTGGACATACGCCATATGGACATGCCGGGGAGGCAGCTTTAAATGAGGCGCTTGTTTCGGACGGGTTTCCAGAGGGCTTTAAGCACTATGTACAGAGTCTGCGGGTTGTGGAGAAACTTGAGAAGGACGGAAGAGGTCTCAACCTGACAAAAGAAGTTCGTGACGGGATAGTTAATCATGGCACGGACAGGATGCCGGCAACGCTGGAGGGGAAAATTGTCAGGTTATCTGACAAGATTGCTTACATCAATCACGATATAGATGATGCCATAAGGGCACATATTATGTCGGAGGCGGATATTCCGAAGGAGTTTACGGATATTCTTGGAGCTTCGACGTCGGACAGACTTGACACTTTGGTTCATGACATAATATATAACAGCCGGGGAAAGAAGGATGTTATAATGTCGGACGAGGTATATTCAGCCATGAGAGGGCTGAGAAGTTTCATGTTTGAGAGTGTATACACTAACCCGACGGCAAAGAGTGAAGAGGTTAAGGCGAAGAAGCTTCTGCGAGAGCTTTATGAGTATTATAATGAGCATATAGATGCACTGCCGGAGAATTACTTTAATCGTATATGGGGCATGGATGAGCCGGTGAACATTGTTGTATGTGATTATATTGCAGGCATGAGTGACCAGTATGTGGTGCACAAGTTCGAGGAGATATTTGTGCCGCGGTCATGGACATATAAGGAGTAGTGAGGAAAGAGTGCTTTATTCGGAGGATATTATTGAGGAGGTCAGGGGACAAAGTGACATTGTGGATGTCATATCGGGGTATGTCAGACTGACCAGAAAAGGCAGTTCATATTTTGGACTCTGCCCATTTCACAATGAAAAATCACCTTCTTTTTCCGTATCAGGCTCAAAGCAGATGTTTTACTGTTTTGGATGCGGTGAGGGAGGAAATGTATTTTCATTCATAATGAAATACGAGAACTATACATTTCTTGAGGCAGTAAAGATGCTGGCGGACAGAGCAGGGATACAGCTTCCGGAGGTCTCTATGTCGCCCGACGAGAGAAAACAGCAGGACTTTAAAACGCAGCTTTACGAGATAAATAAAGAGGCGGCGATGTTCTACTATAAGCTTCTCAAATCGCCGGGGGGACAGAGGGCGTATGATTATTTTAAAAATAAGCGTATGCTGTCCGATGAGACGATAGTGCATTTCGGGCTTGGAGCATCGGGAACATACAAGGACGAGCTGTATAGGTATATGAAGAGCAGGGGGTACAGCGATGAGCTTCTGAGGGAGACGGGTCTTTTCATATACAATGAGAGGGAAGTGCGCGACAGATTCTTTAACAGGGCGATGTTTCCGATAATGAATTTATCGAACAAAGTCATTGGATTTGGCGGAAGAGTCATGGGTGAGGGTGAACCAAAGTATCTTAACTCACCGGAGACGAAGATATTTGATAAGAGCAGGAATCTGTTCGGGCTTAATCTTGCGAGAAGCTCGAGAAAGAAGAATATGATAATCTGCGAGGGATACATGGACGTGATTGCCATGCATCAGGCGGGCTTCGATCAGGCGGTGGCATCACTTGGAACAGCTCTTACGACGGGTCACACCTCGCTGATGAAAAGATATACGAACGATGTGCTGGTGTGCTACGACAGCGACGGCGCGGGAACGAAGGCGGCAATCAGGGCGGTAGGCATGCTAAGAGGCGCAGGGCTCAGAACCAAGGTTATCAACATGAAGCCGTATAAGGACCCTGATGAATTTATAAAAAATCTTGGTGCCGAGGCATTTCAGGAGAGAATAGACAACGCGCAGAACAGCTTTATGTTCGAGCTTTCGGTGCTTGAGAGGGACTACGACCTGCAGGATCCTGACGGCAGGACGGCATTTTTAAATGAGGCGGCGAAGAAACTCGTTGATTTTTCGGACGAGGTGGAGCGGAACAACTATGTCGCTGCGGTGTCGTCGACGTACCATATAGGTGTCGACAGCCTTGCAAGGCTTGTCGGAAAGTGGGCTGCCCATGAGCTGGCATCCGGAAAACGGACAAGCCGTAGTCAGGAGCAGGCGCCGGGCAATGATATGACTATGGACGGACAACAGACTGCCGGGCGGCGTATCCCTAAGAAGGAGAAGGACGACGGCATAAAGAAGGCACAGAGGCTTCTTCTGACGTGGCTGATAGAGGAGCCGCAGTTGTATGCACCCGTTTCAAAATATGTCAAGCCCGACGATTTTACGGAGGAACTGTATTATAAGGTGGCGCTCTTACTGTTTGACCAGCTTGAGAGAGGAGAGGTAAACCCGGCGAAGATTGTATCGAGCTTTACCGAGGAGGAGAGCCATAAGGAGGTTGCAAGGCTTTTCAACACGGAGCTGCCCGAACAGATGGAACTGCGGGATAAAAACAAGGCGCTTGACGACATTGTGATGAGGATTGTGAAGAACAGCCTCGACATAAAATCGAGAAACATAAATGACCCTAATGAGCTGCAAAGTATCATGCAGGCTCAGAATGCGGTAAGAACATTGCATATTTCATTGAACTAAGGGAAAAATAAGATTAATTATGGAAGGACGGACATGACGATGGATGAGAACATGTTAAAATTCGATGAAAAATTAAAGGAACTTCTTGCATCTGCAAAGAAAAAGAAGAACACACTTGACTATCAGGAGATTATGGACGCTTTTGCGGAGATAGACCTTGACCCTGATAAGATGGACAAGATTTTCGACTTTCTTGAGGCAAGCAATATAGATATCATCCGTACAACGGACGATGATATGGATGATGAGCCGATTTTACTTGGCGATGAGGACGATATCGACATTGAGAAGATTGACCTGTCAATCCCTGAGGGAGTGAGCATTGAGGATCCTGTAAGAATGTACTTAAAGGAAATCGGTAAGGTGCCGCTTCTCTCAGCAGAGGAGGAGATTGAACTTGCTAAGAGAATGGAGAACGGCGACCAGAATGCGAAGAAGAGACTTGCTGAGGCGAACCTTCGTCTCGTTGTAAGCATCGCAAAGAGATATGTTGGGCGAGGCATGCTCTTCCTCGACCTTATCCAGGAGGGTAACTTAGGACTTATCAAGGCTGTCGAGAAGTTCGACTACCGTAAGGGCTATAAGTTCTCCACCTACGCCACCTGGTGGATTCGTCAGGCTATAACAAGAGCCATCGCTGACCAGGCGAGAACCATCAGAATTCCGGTGCATATGGTTGAGACCATCAACAAGCTTATCCGTGTGTCAAGACAGCTCTTACAGGAACTCGGAAGAGAGCCGTCCCCTGAGGAGATAGCAGCAGAGATGGACATGCCTGTTGAGAGAGTCAGAGAGATATTAAAGATTTCCCAGGAGCCTGTCTCCATGGAGACACCTATCGGCGAGGAGGAGGACAGCCATCTCGGAGACTTTATCGAGGACGACAATGTTCCTGCACCTGCAGAGGCAGCAGCCTTCACACTTCTTAAAGAGCAGCTTGACGAGGTGCTCTCAACACTGACAGACCGTGAACAGAAGGTGTTAAGGTTGAGATTTGGTCTTGAGGACGGAAGAGCAAGGACTCTTGAAGAGGTTGGAAAGGAGTTCAAGGTAACCAGGGAGCGTATCAGACAGATAGAGGCAAAGGCATTGAGAAAGCTTCGTCACCCAAGCAGAAGCCGTAAACTCAAGGATTATCTCGACTAATGGAAAGACATAAAAGTCCGGTTAAGATGTCTCTGAGATTACATAGGGTTGCCGATATGATTACTCCCGGGCTCACGGTTGCCGATATCGGTACTGATCATGGGTACATTCCCATATATCAGGTGCTGACGGGAAATGCCGATTATGCATACGCTTGTGATGTTGCTGAGGGACCTCTTAACAGAGCCGGGGATAATGTGCTTTTGTACAATGTGGGTGACAGGGTACGGACAGTGCTGTCGGATGGACTTGAAGGGCTTAAAGACATCAAGGAGAATGTGCCAAGGGCGATAGTGATTGCCGGCATGGGCGGAGCTCTTATATGCCGTATATTGAAGGATGGTGCTGATGTGGCGGAGCGCGCGGATGAGCTTGTGCTGTCGCCGCACTCGGAGTGGTATGAGGTCAGATGCTTTCTGCGAAACAACGGATATGAGATTATCGATGAGGATATGCTGAAGGAGGATGGCAAGTATTATGTGATTATAAAGGCTGTCCCGGTTGATGAGTCTCAGTCAGGGACTGTTGAGGCACATTTAGATGAGGACGGGCTCAGATTCGGCCCGGTTCTTATGAAAAAAAGACATCCGGTTCTCATAGAATATATTGAGAAAGAACTTGATACTTATGCAAAGATAAAGAAGAATCTTATTGAGAACGGCGGAAGCGGTGCGAAAGAAAAGCTGGCTGAATTTGAAGATAAGGAAAATAATCTGAGGAGAGTATTGGGGAAAATAACGGAGGTGTAGTGTATGAAGCTTATTGAAGCGGCTTTGGAGGCGCAGGGCAGATATCCGCACAGGATTGTGCTTGCAAGAATTGACGGCAAGCTCTGTGAGCTCTCAGAAGATATATTTGTTCAGGATAACCGCAGTTATGAGTGGGTTACGACAGCGGATACATCCGGCATGCAGACCTACAGAAGAAGCGTGACGCTGCTCATGCTCAAGGCTGTCAGGGATGTGTATGGCAGAGCGGTGAAAGTGGGTGTCGAGTATTCGCTGAGCAGAGGATATTATTGCAGCGTATCGGGAGACGTCGAGGCAGATGGAGATTTTATAGAAAAGGTTTCGGAGCGCATGAGGGAGCTTGTCGACAGTGCACTTCCGTTCACTAAGTTTACGGTAGGTCTCGACGAGGCAATCAGGATATTCCATGAGGAGGAGATGTACGATAAGGAGAAGCTTTTCAGATACCGCAGGGCATCGAAGGTTAATCTGTATGAGCTTGACGGCTACAGAGATTATTTTTATGGCTATATGGTTCCTGACACGAGCTATCTTACAGTCTGGCAGCTATTTCTGTATGACAAGGGCTTTGTGGTGCAGCTTCCGGAGAAGAAGGCACCGGAGGAACTTCCGGAGTTCAATCCTCAGCACAAGCTCTTCCATGTGCTTGACGAGTCCACGAAGCTCGCGGCAAAGCTTGGAATTGAGAACGTCGGTGATCTGAACGATGCGGTTGCAAACGGCGAGATTAATGAACTCATACTTGTGCAGGAGGCTCTTCAGGAGAAGAAGATAGCCGATATTGCACAGGATATTGCCTCAAGACCTGAGGTGAAGTTCGTTATGATAGCGGGACCTTCATCGTCGGGAAAGACCACCTTCTCACACAGGCTGTCCATACAGCTTAGGACACAGGGGCTTAAGCCGCACCCGATAGGACTTGACGATTATTTTGTAAACAGGGAGAACACTCCTAAGGACGAGGACGGCAATTATAATTTCGAGTGTCTCGAGGCGCTGGATATAGAGCAGTTTAACAGCGACATGACAAGACTTCTCGCGGGCGAGGAGGTGGAACTGCCATCGTTTAATTTCAAGACCGGACGCAGGGAGTACAGGGGCAGTTTCAAGAAGCTCGGGGCAGATGACATTCTTGTTATAGAAGGCATACACGGACTTAATGATAAGCTTTCACACTCCCTTGACAAGAAGAATAAGTACAAGATATATATAAGTGCGCTCACACAGCTCAATGTCGATGAGCACAACAGAATACCTACAACCGACGGCAGACTGATACGACGTATGGTGAGGGATGCGAGAACGAGAGGCACGACTGCGAAGGGAACCATAGCAATGTGGGAGTCCGTAAGGAAGGGGGAGGAGAAGAATATCTTCCCTTATCAGGAGACCGCCGACGCCATGTTTAATTCGGCGCTTCTGTATGAGCTTGCGGTTCTTAAGCCATACGCGGAGCCGGCACTCTTTGGTATCCGACCGGGAGAACCCGAGTACGAGGAGGCAAAGCGCCTCTTAAAGTTTTTAGATTACTTCCTCGCAGTGGGAAGTGACGAACTGCCTAAAAATTCCATTATCAGGGAGTTTGTAGGCGGAAGCTGTTTTAAAGTGTAGTACAGTGATATTGCGGACATGGCTGGAATATATGACAAAAAATAAATATAGACAAACTAAATAACTATAGACAAACCAAATTAAATGGTTTACTTTTTGGCGAAAAAATGTTAAAATAGCGAGTGCCAGTTGGCTGAATAATCGCGGCTGCAGGTGTCGAAAGACCGCAGGTGAGGAAAGTCCGGGCTTCATAGGGCAGGATGCCGGATAACGTCCGGTGGGGGTGACCCTAAGACCAGTGCAACAGAAATATACCGCCACAGGCTTGTGCCGAGGCTCCGTAAGGACGTGGTAAGGGCGGAAGGGCAGTGTAAGAGACTACCGCCTGTCTGGTAACAGACAGGGCACATGTAAACTCCATCCGAAGCAAGACCGAATAAGAGACAGAGACGTGGCCCGCCAGTCTCAGGTAGGTCGCTTGAACCTGTTGGCAACAGCAGGTCTAGATAGATGATTATTCACGACATAACCCGGCTTATAGGCCGACTGGTTTTTTTGTTATTTACCAAGAGGAGATTTCTTTATGTATAGTCGTATAGATAATGTGAAACGTCATAATGTAAATATGAAATTCGCCAAGGTGATTTTACAGAAGGATTTTGTTATCTTGAATGCGGAGGAAGCCCTGTATGATTTTCTGGGTAACAACTCCGTTTCTTTTTTTTATAAACTGATTCACCCTGATTACGAAGAAGAGTTCTGCTCAGCGTGCCGCAGGATGGAACCCGGGGAAAAATACAGCATCATAACACTTTTGAGGGACAAGGACAATATCTATCACACTGTCGACCTGCATATCAGCATGTCCCGGATGATGGACGATGAGGACTGCTTCTATACTGCGGACATATACAGTATTGATATGATAGAAGAGTCATTCCTCAGCAATCTGCAGAAGATGGACAAGTACAGAATGTTCATGGAGATAGGCGGTCTTGTGTACATGGAGTTCTGGCCGGATACGGGCAGGATAGTCTTTTATGATTATGTAACGAGAAAGTCTCACATACTCTATGAGGACATGATAGATAACTGGCATGTGGATGTGGTTAAGTCGGCGGTTGACAAGGGCAATAATATTGCTGAGATAGAACAGTGGTATGAGAAACTGATAGAACTCGAAAACCAGTTTTCATTCACCGTAAAGACGGGATTTCTGAATATGAACCATGTGCCTGAGACATTGTCGATAAATGCAAGATATATCTCAAGGCATAACATTGATGTAATAGTGGGAATTGTAAACAGGAGAGATATAACGGATGATGATATGCCGTACTATCTCACCGCGGCGGGAAAGGATGCTGCGACGGGACTGTTAAACAAGCGTGCGCTTATAGAGTACACCAACGATATGCTTGCAGCCGCAGGAGCAGGAAAGCTCTATATGGTATTGATTGACATAGATAATTTCAAGAGCATCAACGACACCCACGGGCATCTAATGGGTGATAAGGCGATAATGGTGCTCGCGGAGTCCATAACGGAGGCAATCGACGGAAGAGGTGTCGTGGGAAGGTTCGGCGGTGATGAGTTCTTCATATTGACGGAGGATATTCCTGATGAGCAGCAGCTAAGGCTCTTTCTGAAGGCTATGCTGTCGAAGCTTCGCTATAACCAGACGATGAAGCTTGGCAGCATGCGTTTCACGTTGTCAATGGGAATATCGCAGTATCCGGAGGCAGGAAGGAAATTCGATGATCTGTTCAAGCTTGCTGACAAGGCTCTTTACATAGCCAAGGACAAGGGGAAGAACAGATACATAATCTACAGACCGCAGCTCCATGACTCCATAGATGTCATCGGCAGACAGACGGAGACAGGCGCCTGCCCGGACTACATAAAGACGTTAAAGTCCACGGTCAGGAATATATTGGTGGATAAATCCAGGGATATAAAGGGGATTCTTGAAGAAATAAAGAGTACCTTTGGGCTTGGTGCTGCTGTCGTGTACAGAGGTTCGGATTTCGAGGCGGCAGAGCACACGGACAACTGCCCTGAGGGACTTCTTAATGTTTCCTTTATGGGGAGTGAGCGATATCGTACGCTTCTGTCCATTGACAATGTTCTTGCTCTTAACAACCTTGAAGCCATAGAGCGCGAGGATGAGCAGGTATACAATAAGCTCTCATCGGCAGGCTGCTGTTCCTTCGTGAGCGTACTTCTTCCGGGCTCGTCGAAGCGGGAGTATATTATATCGTTCTATGTATTTGGAATGAAGCGCAAGTGGGGAAGCGTCGAGGTGGATTATCTGACCATTCTCGCGGAGACAATCTACAGTGCGCTCGGCGAACCGTCTGAGATGTAATCTCGGAATTGATAAGAAAATCGACGGATAACATGGAAATATTCATGTAATATAAAAAACTGCCATATACGGAATGTGGTATTTCCGTGTATGGCAGTTTTTTGTGCTATATTAGAACTTGGTGTATTTCTCCTCGCAGTACTTGCAGCGGTACACCTGCTTCTCCTCGTCGGTGAGGTAGAACACCTGATCAAGCTCCTGCTCGATTGAGGTGATACATCTTGGGTTTTTACATTTTATTATGTTGGTTACGGTTTTAGGGAGTGTGAGTTCCTTCTTCTCGACAATACCGCCGTTCTTAATGATGTTGACGGTGATGTTGTGGTCTATAAAGCCGAGAATATCGAGGTCGACGAGGTCTAAGCCGCCATCAATCTTGATAATGTCCTTCTTGCCCATTTTCTTGCTCTTGGCATTTTTAATGATAGCTACACAGCAGTCGAGCTTATCCAGACCGAGGGACTGGTATATGTCCATGCAGCGGCCGGCCTGAATGTGGTCGAGTACGAAGCCCTCAGTGAGTTTTCCTACATTTAACATGATCTTATCTCCAATCTGCCGCGCGGTGCGGCACAAATATTGCTGTTATTTATCTGAACCAGGTATCATGTCCAAAAGGTACATGATGAGTGCCATTCTGACATATACGCCGTACTGTGCCTGCTTAAAGTAGGCAGCTCTCGGGTCATCGTCGACCTCGACGGATATCTCATTTACTCTTGGAAGCGGATGGAGAACTATCATATCCTCCTTGGCAAGAGCCATCTTCTCACGGGTCAGGATGTAGTAGTCCTTCATTCTGAGATATTCTTCTTCGTTGAAGAAACGCTCCTTCTGTACTCTGGTCATGTAGAGAATGTCAAGCTGCGGCATAACCTCATCAAGGCTTGTTACCTCCTCGAACTCAACACCCTTGGCGGTGAGAACGTCCTCCCTGATGTAATCCGGCACACGAAGCTCCTTAGGGGAGATGAGTATGAAACGGATATTGTTGTATCTGACAAGGGAATTTATAAGAGAATGAACTGTACGTCCGAATTTTAAGTCACCGCAAAGCCCTATTGTAAGACCATCAAAATGACCCTTCAAAGCCCGGATTGTCATAAGATCCGTGAGGGTCTGTGTCGGGTGCTGATGACCGCCGTCACCTGCGTTTATAACAGGAATTCTTGAATGCATGGAAGCAACTAACGGAGCACCCTCCTTAGGATGTCTCATTGCACATATATCTGCGTAACAGGAAATAACACGAATCGTATCTGCAACACTTTCACCCTTGGCTGCCGAGCTTGAGTCTGCCGATGAGAAGCCGAGAACGGAGCCGCCGAGATTGAGCATTGCCGCCTCGAAGCTCAGACGTGTGCGGGTGCTTGGTTCGTAGAAGAGTGTGGCGAGCTTCTTGCCGTCCATGACGTGTGCGTACTTTGACGGGTCAGCGGCTATGTCTGCTGCAACATCAAGGAGCCTGTCCAATTCCTCAACGGATAAGTCGAGCGGACTTAACAGATGTTTCATAACATTTTCCTCCTGAAATAGATTATTATTTAACTAATATGAGCGTCGCATGACGCTTTTCAAACCATTATACATTTTTTGGATTGATACTACAATATTTTTTTACAATTATTTTGTATTTCGTTAAATACAGCCGATGAAAATTCACTTTTCCTCTGTGATTTCGAGCACTCGGGAGAATTAAACGGAGAGCTTGCAGTTACCGTATATCCTAACTACGACAACGGAACCGAGTTAAAGCTGTTCTACTACAATGAGGCAACAGGCAAGGCGGAGGATATGGGACAGACAGTGAAGGTTGAGAACGGAGAGGTTACATTCACAGTGACACATTTCTCATCATACCTTCTTGTCAAGGCTTCTGACATCAGGAATGACGTCACACCTGGCGAGCCTGAGAACCCGAGCCAGACCGAGCCGGGCAATAACCCAAGCGAGCCTGAGACGACTAACCCGGAGACAACGCCAAGTGATACACAGCCTGAGACCACATAGGGGCAGACTGAAACAGAGCAGGCATCAACCGAGCCTGAGAGCGGAAGCTATGTTGCACCTTCAACAGGAGCAGGTGCAGGCTCAGCGGCAGCACTTGTCGGCGTGATGCTCATGGCATGCGGCGCGGCAGGAGTATGTGTTGGGAAGAGAAAGAAGTAATTCGGAAATCAATCAAAAGATTTGAATAATAACAAATCACAGCCATTACGGAGATTAAGTTCTCTGTAATGGCTTTTTGACCTTTTGACCTCAACATATATTGTAATAGTACTAAAATCTCTTTGACATAAAAGAAAAAGATGTTAATATGATAAAAGGGGAAGAGGGGAAATCATAATATGAAGGAGAGAACTTATGAAAAGAATTAAGAAAATTCTGGCGGTAATGCTCGTGCTCGTTATGAGTATGGCGCTTGCAGCGGGCTGCAGCCGGAAATCGAAGCAGACCATGTTCAGCATCATGAAGGATGCCGGGACAATGACGAAGTATTCATACAATGCGGATATGAAGCTTGAGTCGAGCATCAGCGGTCTTGAAAATCTCGCGTTTACCTTTAAGGGAGTAAACGACGGAGAGGCTATGTCAGTCGGAGCTAAGGTAAGCTACTCATTTATCACGGTCGACGTGGACAATTTTATCACGCTGACTAAGGACGCAGTGTATGTCAATGTACAGACAGTGTTCGAAAAGCTTGCACCGATACTTTTAGGCTCATCGTATTCACTTGAGGATTTCGAGGATGAGCTGGGTGTTGAGCTTAAGTGCATCAAGTTTCCTCTGGTTGATGGGCTTGTAAAGTTAGACGGAAACAGTGAGGAACTCGTGAACACTTATGTCTCAATTCTTGAGAACGCATTTAAGGATGTGAAGATTGACGAGGAGAAAGGTGTGTTCACGGCTAGGATTGAGGGGGCAGAGCAGTTCTCAAAGGTGGTTGACGCATTTTTGACGGGGCTTCTTGACAATAAGGACACCATTCTGGCAGAGCTTGACAAGAATGCAATTGACGAGGCTAAGCTTACAGAGCTTTTAAATCTCTATATGGATGAGGCTGTCAATGCTGTGGAGAAGTTCAACACGGACTATGAGCTTGGTCTTACCGATGACGATATCGCGGAACTCAGGGACGAGGCAAAGTCAGCAGTCGAGGAGGCTGTAAGTGAGGCTGAGTTAGACGATGCCAACTCCGTATATGAGGACGCATTTGCTGACATCAGTGACAATAAGGATGAGCTTGTTTCCGATATAGCGGATTTTGAGGACGGAACGGCAGACCTCACGGTATCTAACAGCCTTACCGGCAAGGAGGGCAGCAGAGTCTACACTTCCAATATTGAGCTCAATGTCGAGAATACCAGTACAGATGAGGATTTACAGCTCAAGGTAAATTCCGTCATAACTGAGGACAGCAAGGTATCTGTAAGCGTTCCTTCAAGCTATACACAGTTTTCCGATGTATTATATGCGGCACTCGTATTTGCATACGAGAATGATATGCTTGATGATTTGTTATATGGCGATATGTATAACTAATCTGAAGGATAGAGAAGTTCTTCCTTATGAGGATTTCTTAAACGCAGTGTTTGTTGACGTATGCTAATTAAAAATAAAAGCTCAGGGACATGTTACTATTGTCCCTGAGTTTTTTTTATGAAGTGTTCAACTGCGGTGTCCCAGGCATTCTCAACGCTTTTGTCGAGCGTGAAGGTATTGAGGGAGGTCCCGGTTACGATGCTAAGAGACTTGTTCTCGTAGCGTATGTTAAGGTACAGCCCGCTTATCGTGTCCGGTGGGACATGAAGCCCATTCTTTGCTATGAATGAGGCTATGGAGTGCGGCGGCATGGCAAAAACTGCTCTTATGCACAGAGGGGTGCGGCTGCCCTTTATTATGTTGAAGCAGTGCGGCTTGAGCATCGACCATGGCACGAATGGCGAGCCGGACAGTTCCTCCTTCTCGATATCGTTCAGAAAATCGTGAAGCAGCCGGCCGTCAATCCTGAAGGATACGAAGGTGTCGAGTTCAATCTCGCGGCACAGAAAATGGTCGAAGGTCTCCTTGATAAAAAGGTGGGACATGAAATCCTTGGCGTTGTCTAATTCTATATTAATCATGTGCAGGTATATTCTCCAATCATATTTATAGCTGATTATCAGGCGGTCATAGCCGGCGTGGGATATTGCCACTTGCAACATTCCACGTTACTAAGTATAATGGGAATAAAATTTGTTGTAAATAGTCCAAAGGGAATAATACCGTCAATTAATGTTTAACACGGCTTTTACGAAAGACATGAAGGAGAAGTTTGAAAATAAATATTCCCAATACTTATTGACGGTAATATTGCAGGCAATGCCTGCAGTATGCAGCGAAAGGAGAGAAAATGGAATTTAAAAAATCATCTGACAGACTTATAAAATTTATCGGGGACGCTACCTGCTCGTTCACTACGGTGCAGACGGCGATAGAGCTGCTTAAGGGAGAGGGCTTCAAAGAGCTCGGGCTCGGTGAGGACTGGAAGCCTGAGAGAGGCGGAAGCTACTACGTCAATGTGTATGACAGCTCGCTCATGGCGTTCACGGTTGGAAAAAATTATGACGGCGGTATGTTAAGGATTGCCACGGCGCACACCGACAGCCCGTCCTTCTCCATAAAGCCGCACCCGGAGATGAAATCGGCGATGGGTAATGTTGGAAAATTAAACGTAGAGGGCTACGGCGGTGCGATACTCAATACATGGCTTGACAGACCGCTCTCAATAGCGCTTAGAGTGTCACTTGCGTCGGGCGATGTGTTTAACCCTGAGGTGAAGCTGATGGATTTCAAGCGTCCTGTCGTTACCATACCTAACCTTGCGATACATATGAACAGGGAAGTGAATAAGGGAGTGGAGCTCAATAAACAGGTGGATATGCTGCCTATATGCTGCCAGCCGGGAACGGATATGAATGATTTTTTCATGGAGTATCTTGCCGCTGAGCTGAAGGTGGACAAGAAGGATATTCTCGATTATGAGGGCTATGTGTACAATACCGAGAAGGGACAGTATATCGGCTTTGGTGATGAGTTCCTGCTCTGCCCGAGACTTGACAATGAGACTTCGGTTGTGGCATGCCTTGTGGGAATAATGGAGAGCGGCAGAGCGAACAGGGATAACGCCGGAGACGGACAGTTAAACGGCAATGAGGATGGAATAAATGCGATAATGGTGTTCGACAATGAGGAAATCGGAAGCATGACCAAGCAGGGGGCGAATTCTTCGGTGCTCACGTTTATGCTTGAGAAGCTCTACAGAAGCCTCGAGAGCGATAACGAGACGGCTGACGATGTGAGGGCAGGATACATCAACAGAGTGTTAAACGGCATGATGATATCACTCGATGTCGCACACGCAACACACCCAAATCACCCTGAGAAGAATGACCCGACCAATGCCATCGCGATGAACGGCGGCCCTGTGATCAAGCGTTCTGCAGCACAGCGCTATGCAACCGATGCGAAGGCGGTAGGAATAGTTGAGCAGATATGTAAGAAGGCTGACATTCCGTACCAGAAGTTCTCGAACCGCTCGGACATGGTAGGCGGCAGCACGCTTGGACCTATATCTGATGTTCAGCTTCCGATGCTGACTGTAGACATCGGCGTTCCTATTCTTGCGATGCATTCCGCAGCGGAGACCATGGGAGTGAAGGATCAGGCATATATTGAGGAGCTTGTGAGAGGGTTCTTCTGCTATTAGTATTTCGGATTTTGTCTAAAATTAATATGAATTTTTCTAAAGCAAAGACTTATTATCTGTAAAGAAATAAGTTTTTGCTTTTTTGCTCTTTTCAAATGTAGTATAGTGTGCTATGATAATCTGGTATTGAATACTAGATGAAATAATACGATGTTGAGGTCAGAAGGTATTTTGACCTCTATGATATCAATGATATCTATGTTATCTATGATATCATATACATTGTTTTATATAGGAATATAATCCGGAGGGTAAGATAATGAGCTATAAGATTATTGTGGATAGTGGATGTGATTTACCGAAAAATCTCAGGGAGAATGAGCATTTTGTGGTTGTTCCGCTGACACTTTCTGTTGGTGGAGCAGATATCGTGGATGACGAGAGCTTTGATCAGAAGGATTTCTTAAAGAGGGTTCACGAAGCGAAGGAGTGTCCTAAGTCAGCCTGCCCGTCACCGGAGAGATATTTGTCAGAATACGAGAGCACAGAGGGCAATGTATATGTCATAACGATTTCAGGCAGATTGAGCGGTTCTTATAACAGTGCGCTTGTAGCAGCCGATATGTATGAGGAGGACGGCGGAAGCAGCCATGTCCATGTGTTCGACTCCATGTCAGCCTGCTGCGGAGAGGCTGTCATCGCCATGAAAATTATGGAGTGCGAGGAGCAGGGCATGAGCTTTGACGAGGTGGTTAAGAACGTGACACGGTTCCGTGACGGGATGAAGACATATTTCGTGCTTGAGACTCTCGAGACCTTAAGAAAGAACGGAAGGCTCACCAACATTCAGGCGCTTCTTGCCAATGTGCTCAGCATCAAGCCGGTTATGAGTGCTAAGGAGGGTGAGATTATCAAGCTCGAGCAGACGAGAGGACTCAACAAGGCTTTAAAGCGTATGTGCGAGATTATACTTGAGAATGTGACTGACCCTCAGGACAAGGTTCTTGGGATATCACACTGCAACTGCCCGGAGCGTGCCGAGTATGTTAAGGGACTTCTGCTTGAGAAGTGCAGTTTCAAGGATGTCGTCATTGTAGACACGGCAGGAGTTGCGACGATGTATGCTAATGACGGTGGAATTGTGGTGGCTGTCTAATATTTCATACTCATAAAAGAAAAAGTGCGTTATTAATAATAAAGGTATTAATAATAAATTTAATAAAATTTCAAAAACCTATTGCATTATTACATGTATTGATGTATTATGTATAAGGTTCGCTTGTGTGGCGCAGTTGGTAGCGCAACTGATTCGTAATCAGTAGGTCGTGGGTTCGAGTCCCATCACAAGCTTTTTTGTTACTCTTTTTTATTTTGTAAAAAACACAATTCCCTGAAACAAAAATGACGTTTCTGCACACTATTTATATGAAGGAAGAATATACAAGTTTCTTTTTTTAAATAGTGTGCATTTTTTTATGCAAGCGAGGGAGGCTGCCTATGAGAACAAATTTAAAGAAAAGAAGATTTTTGAGAGCTGTGTTCACGGTATGTGTTATCAGCCTGTGTACGCTCGGTTTGAGCGCGTGCGGGAAAAGTGCTTCAGATGTGCAGGGGAGCGGGGAGGATAAAAGCAGTGAGACACAGAGTGACTGGTGGATAAGAGGGTGGTATTTACAGGGAAAGTCGGTGCCGTTACTGGTAACGGACCCTGAATATTGCACGGTATATCAGGAGGCTGCACCGATAACTCTGTCGGCTAAGGAGGGTGTCGATTTATCACAGTATACTGACGGTGATATTATAGAAATAAAGATTGACACGTTAAGGGAAACCATGCCAGGTCAGACGACGGTGTACGATGTGAGATTTATCGAGAAGGGCAATGTCATGGATATAGACATGGACGTAATCGACTGGCTCAACGAAAATGGCTGGATTGATTTAGAGACAACGACAACAGAAGACTGATAACAAAAAGGCGCACCGGGTGGTCACTCACACTGTGCGCCTTTTTTCATATAATATGGTATATCCTAAAGAAACAGGGGTCAGAATGAATGGCAATCCTGACAATTAAGGACCTGGACTTTTCCTATCATAGTCCGCAAGGCGAGACGAAGGCACTGACCGATATCAACCTGACCGTTAATGAGGGAGAGTTCATTTCCATAGTCGGACCGTCCGGCTGCGGCAAATCGACTCTCCTTTCTATTATTGCAGGGCTTACACCTGTGACGGGTGGCTTTTTTGTCAATAACGCGACAATCGGATATATGCTTCAGCGCGACCACCTTTTTGAGTGGCGGACGATATATGACAATGTAATTCTGGGGCTTGAAATAAAGAAAATTCTCACACAGGAAAATATCGACAGGGTGAACAGACTGCTCGAGAGATACGGGCTGGAGGCGTTTAAGAACAAGAGACCGTCTGAGCTGTCGGGCGGAATGAGACAGAGGGCGGCGCTCATCAGGACGCTTGCGCTCAACCCGGATATACTGCTTTTAGACGAACCTTTCTCGGCGCTCGACTACCAGACAAGGCTGAGGGTCAGTGACGACATAGGGGAGATTATAAAGGAGGAGAAAAAGACGGCACTTCTGGTGACGCACGATCTGTCGGAGGCGATTGCGATGGGCGACAGGATAGTGGTCCTGTCGGAGAGACCGGGCACGATAAAGCAGATAATAGACATTCATTTTGGCGGGTTGTCGCCGCTTGAGAGAAGAAATGCACCTGAGTTTCAGGAATATTTTCATGAATTGTGGAGGTGTTTTTCGTAGATGGAGGCAAGTAAAAAGAGGAATTTGGGTAAAAAGAATATTGTAGTCAGCCAGTCACAGAAGATATATCTCGAGGGGATACGCAAGGAAAAGATAAGGGTCAATTGTGTGAGGGTGCTCATTCTCGTGCTGTTTGTGGCTCTCTGGGAGGTGTGCGCGGGAACTGGCGTGATAAACGACTTCATTTTCAGCAGTCCGTCAAGGATTGTGAAATGCTTTGTCAGCATGTGCGCCGACGGCTCGCTTTTCAGGCATATGTGGGTGACGCTTTACGAGACCTTCATAAGCTTTTTCCTCGTAATAGGAGTAGGGCTTGTCGCGGCGGTGCTCATGTGGCTCTCGAGAAGCTTTTCAAAGATTATAGAGCCATATATAGTGGTGCTCAACAGCCTACCTAAGTCGGCACTCGCGCCGATACTCATAGTATGGCTCGGCAACAATATAAGAACCATAATCATCTCCGCGATATCCGTCGCGGTGTTCGGAACAATCCTGACGCTGTACACCGGGTTCATGGAGATGGACCCCGACAAAATCAAGCTCATAAAGACACTTGGCGGAAACCGCTTCCATGTGCTCACCAAGGTGCTCATTCCCGGTAACCTCGCCGTGATACTGAACACGATGAAGGTGAACATGGGACTCTCCCTTGTGGGCGTAATCATAGGCGAATTCCTCGCCGCAAACGAAGGACTCGGCTACCTTATAATATACGGCAGCCAGGTGTTCAAGCTTGACTGGGTTATGTTAAGCATCATAATACTCTGCATCATGGCGACTGTGCTGTATCAGCTTATCAATATACTCGAGAAGGTGCTTGAGAGGAGGTATAGCTGAAGAGAAATTTGAATGACGAACGGGACGTTGTGTAAATTTAACAATTCACCGCAGGCACGCTCTTGCTGCGTTTTGTTACGCAGCGGCGCATAAGCGGCTAAAATACAGCCGCTAAACGCCGGCGTACAAAAAGCACCCGGCTTGCAATATAGTAAAATTGCTCAACTGTTCAGTTTCGATATTGAGTTCAGAAAACAAATTGCAATTATCTAGCATATTTTTAAAGATGATTTTGGGGGCAAAAATTGTTTATTCGTCCAAAATATTAGCTGGATATCATAATAAGATATACGGAACTTGATTTTGACGGACATCAGAATTACTGGGTAATAAAATAACGATATAATGTAAATTACACTATAAGATAATACAGACAGCGTATACCGACCAAAATATAGAGTTTTGGTTGGCATACGCTGTCCGTTTCAATACCCCACATAATTGAATTTAATTCAGCTCATGCAGAAATCTCTCGCGGATAATGGAGGATATGTCCTCGACATCGTCCTTTCCTAGTCCGGGCAGCTTGTCGTAGGGGATGAAGCCGCCTGCCATGGAGGCGTGTCCGCCACCTCCGCCTATGTCGCGAAGAGCCCTTCCTGATATCACACCCGCGTCGTAGAGTGCGTCCTCGCTCCTTATCGAGAGCTTCACGCCGTCATCGCGGAAGGAGTACACCACGGAGAAGTCGACCTCTTTTAGCTGTAACATGAAGTCGGACACGCTGGCGATGAGCGCCTCGGGGCAGTTGTAGCCCGCATTTGCAAAGCTTGCGGTGCCGTACACCTGGATACTGTTTATCGCTGCGGCGTACACCTTGAGGTCTGAAAATTCCAGAGTGCTGTTCTCGAGGGAGTTGATGATGCCGTGGTCGCTGTGCTTGAATACCCTGTAGAACATGTCTATGTCGAAGTCGGACACGCCTCTTGAAAGCCCTTTGGTGTCCATTCTTATGCCGAAGCACAGAACGGTTGAGGTGTTGTCGTCCATCGGAATGTCATTTTCATAAAAATAGCTCGCAATTATTGATGCACATGCCCCGACCTCGGGTCTGATGTCGTAGAAGCGGTACTCTGTGTCAGGTGGTGCGGTGCGGGCGCCTGTCGGGTGATGGTCTATACAGATAATCTCTTCGCCCGTCATGTTGATGATGTTGGAATTGCCCTTCTGGGAATCGACGAGTATGACCTCGTCATCGTCGGTCACGGACGGAAGATCGTTGATGTTATATATTTTTATTCCGGCAAGCTCTATCATCTTCGCGGTGCTGTGCCTGTCGATGCGCCCGCTGTAACAGAGCGTTGATGAGATGCCACAGTGCTGTAAAAGCTTGGAAAGCCCGTAGCCGCTGGCTATCGCGTCGGGGTCCGGGAAATTGTGCGTCTGAATGTAGACATGCTTGTGGGTGACGTATTTTAAAAGTTCCTGAAATTTTGTCATGCGGTATCTCCGTTTCCAATTCATATTTAAAATCATGGCATCATTATAATATGTTCTTATTTTATATTCAACAGTACTAATTATGCATTTTTTTCGGCATTGCCGTCGATTAGCGGATTGAAAGTTCTTTTTTCCTATTAGTTATTCCAAACTTTTCTCTGTACAAATTTATTTTCTTATGTTAGTATATCTCTTGATACAGCATTTTAGTACTGTACAGTGTGAGAAGAAAAAGATTATGAAATGAGGAGCAATATGTTTTTTGGTAAGAGTAATTCAACTTCAGATAAAAGAAAGAAAAATTCCTGCAAGGCGGCAGTTTTTACGCTTGCGGGAGCCATGTTTATGAGCACGGTTGCACTTACGGGCTGCGGTAAGGCACCTATTGCACTGAATGCCAAGACATTTATACTTGAGCAGGGCAACAGCATGCCGGCGAGTCCGTCAGTATATGTCAAGGGCAAGGACGAGGACGTGGCTAAGACGGTTTTGAATGCGGACGAGGTTGACTGCGATACAGTGGGAACTTACACGGCGAAGCTTGTTCACCCGGACAAGACGCTTGAGATAGAGGTCAAGGTGGTGGACACGACCGCTCCGAGCGTAGAGCTCTATGGCAATGAGTTTTCCGTTGCGCCGGGACAGACACTCAGTCTGACGGATGTAGTGAAGTCGGTGTCGGACAGGGCATCTGTCACGATAGGTTTTGCGGATGATATAACGAAGGCGGACGCGGACAAGGTACTCAGCCAGTCGGTGGTGTATAACGAGGCGGGAGCGTACAGCTCAGAGATATGTGCTAAGGATGCATACGGCAATATGACGGTAATGTCTATCATCATCATGGTCGTGAATGACAGTGAGCCGCCGGTTCTTAGCGGTGTCAATAAGACAGTCTATGCTACGGTAGGAAATGCGGTTGACATTCTCGCCAATGTGACTGCTGCGGACAATATTGACGGTGACATAACTGCTAAGATTACAGCCGACACCTCAGCGGTGGATTTTAATACAGCAGGAACCTATACGGCGGTCATAGCTGTCAAGGACGGAAGCGGAAACGAGGCGAGGGAGGAAGTGTCGGTTGTCGTTCAGGATCCATCAGCGACGATGAACAGCGGTTCGACGGTAACTGTCGGAACGGATTTTGACTCTTATTCCTCAGAATATGTGCCTTTTGGATTTGGCTCGGAGGTGGATGAGAACAACAGACCTACGGGACTTCAGTGGTACATAAACAGATATGGCAAGTATACAACTGATTTTATACAGCCACTTAGCAATACTATTTACCTCACGATGGATGAGGGCTATGAGTACGGACTGACAGAGGGTATTCTTGACACGCTCAAGGAGAAGAATGTCAAGGCGGTGTTCTTTATAACTCTTCCTTATGCAAAAGAGAACCCTGAACTTGTTCAGAGGATGATAGACGAGGGTCATGTCGTCGGCAACCATTCCGTGACACATCCTGCCGCAGGACTCAGCACACTGACGGTTGAGCAGCAGATTAATGAGGTCAAAGAGGTTAATGACTATGTGCTCGAACATTTTGGCTACCAGATGTATCTGTTCAGATTCCCTACGGGTGCCTTCAGCGAACAGAGCCTTGCGATAGTCCAGAGCCAGGGCTACAGAAGTGTGTTCTGGAGCTTTGCTTACAAGGATTGGGTTGTCGATGAACAGCCTGATGTGGAGACCTCGCTTGCCAACGCACTCAATAAGGTGCATGGCGGGGCAATTTACCTTCTTCATGCAGAGTCTACGACGAATGCCACTATGCTCGCGGATTTTATTGACGGCTGTCGTGCAAAGGGATTTGAATTCGGATATTACAGCAAGGTTGATTAATGCAGATAATATCACGGTCAGGTACTTTGATGAGATTGTATGACCGTTCAGACAGAAAGAATTTTACAATTATTTAAATGGTAATATGCAGGGAGGGATTGTCATGGCAAGGAGACCTAAGAAGAAACCGGTCTGGAAAGGGCAGAAGAGGAATGCGATAGGGCTTCCGTTCACCTTTACCAAGTATATTTTGTATGATAACAAGCTTGTCATACGAAAGGGGTTTTTTAATATCACCGAGGATGAGGTGGAGCTGTACAAGGTTAAGGATAAACAGCTTAGGATTTCACTTCTCGGAAGAATATTCAACTATGGAACCATCAGCATATATGCCAGCGGCGTGTATAACTGTGACAATGTTTTGAAGAATGTCCATAAGGTCAGAAATGTGTCTGCACTTATAGAACAGTATGTCAATGCCGAGCGCGACAAGTATAATGTCCGTGGAAGGGATATGGCAGGCGACGCGGGAATAAGACCGGGTGAGGTTGACAGTGATGGAAACGGAATACCGGATATATTGGAAAATCAGCCATGTGACTGTGAGTGTCATGATGATTGTCATTAGTAATAAGGCAGATTATTTCTGCTGAAAATAAATACATTTGCGGAGGAAGCTATTTATGGAAAAGAAGTTAAGAGTAGGTATCTTAGGTGCAACAGGTATGGTGGGACAGAGGTTTATCGCTCTGCTTGAAAATCACCCATGGTTTGAGGTTGTTGCAGTTGCTGCGAGCCCACGTTCAGCAGGAAAGACTTACGAGGACGCTGTAGGTGACCGCTGGAAGATGGACACACCTATGCCTGAGAAGGTAAAGAAGATGATCGTTCTCAATGTAAACGATGTTGAGCATGTCGCTTCACAGGTTGATTTTGTATTCAGTGCTGTAGATATGACCAAGGAAGAGATTAAGAAGATTGAGGAGGATTACGCTAAGACGGAGACTCCGGTGGTTTCCAACAACAGCGCACACCGCTGGACAGAGGATGTTCCTATGGTTGTGCCGGAGATTAACCCTGAGCATCTTGCACTCATTGAGACACAGAAGAAGAGACTCGGAACCAAGAGAGGCTTCATCGTGGTAAAGCCTAACTGCTCAATCCAGAGCTACACACCTGCACTTGTAGCATTAAAGGAGTTCGGACCTAAGGTCGTTGTCGCAACAACTTATCAGGCAATATCCGGCGCAGGAAAGACCTTTAAGGAGTGGCCGGAGATGGTAGGCAACATCATTCCTTACATCGGCGGCGAGGAGGAGAAGAGCGAGCAGGAGCCACTGCGTATCATGGGTAAGGTTGTCGATGGCAGGATTGAGAAGGCACAGCTTCCGGTCATCACAACACAGTGTATCCGTGTTCCTGTACTCAACGGCCATACGGCAGCAGTATTTGTAAGCTTTGAGAAGAAGCCTACAAAGGAGCAGATTATCGAAAAGTGGAGAAGTTTCTCAGGACTTCCGCAGGAGCTTGGCCTTCCTAGCGCACCTAAGCATTTCATACAGTATCTTGAGGAGGATAACCGTCCGCAGGTTGCACTCGATGTAAATTATGAGAATGGCTTCGGCGTATCCTTCGGACGTCTTAGGGAGGACACGGTATTTGATTATAAGTTTGTAGGTCTTTCACACAACACAATCCGCGGTGCTGCGGGTGGTGCGGTTCTCATCGCAGAGCTCCTCACAGCTCAGAAGTATATCGAGGCAAAATAATGGGTGTCGTTATACGAACCATGGCTATAGACGATTACGACGGTGTCCGCAGCCTGTGGCTTAGGATAAAGGGCTTTGCGATACGCTCCATCGACGATTCGAGGGAGGGCGTTGACATATTTCTAAGAAGAAATCCGACAACAAGTGTTGTGGCTGAGGACAACGGTGTTATTGTGGGAAGCATACTGTGTGGGCATGACGGCAGAAGGGGAACCCTCTACCATGTGTGTGTCGCACAGGAATACCGCAATCGGGGGATTGGAAAAGCCATGGTGGTAAGAGCCATGGAAGCGCTCGAGGCTGAGCATGTGAGCAATGTCACTCTCATTGCATTTACCGAGAATGATATCGGAAATGCTTTCTGGAAGCATATCGGCTGGCGGAAAAGGGAAGACTGTAATTATTACGATTTTGTTCTCAACAAGGAGAATATCATTAATTTTAACAAATAAGAAACGGGGAAACACAATATGGCAAATTATCCAACACCACATATAAATGCGAAGCCGGGAGATTTCGGCAAGACGGTGCTTATGCCGGGAGATCCTCTTCGCGCTAAGTTCATTGCCGAGAATTTTCTCACCAATCCCGTGCTCGTCAACAATGTAAGAGGAATTCAGGGTTACACCGGCGAGTATAAGGGTGTCAAGGTGTCCGTTATGGCGAGCGGCATGGGTATGCCGTCAATCGGAATTTACAGCTATGAGCTCTTTAATTTCTTCGAGGTTGATAATATTATCCGCGTCGGCTCTGCGGGCGGAATGCAGGAGAATGTGCATGTAAGAGACCTTGTAATAGGCATGGGTGCATCTACTAACTCTAACTATGGTTCGCAGTTTGGCTTGCCGGGAAGCTTCTCGGCTATAGCAAGCTATCCGCTCATGGCAGCAGCCATCGAGTCTGCTAAAGAGAGCGGTGCTGACTATCATGTTGGAAATATTCTCTCATCCGATACCTTCTACAGCGATGACACGGAGGCTTCTGCCAAGTGGCGCAAGCTCGGAGTCATGGCTGTCGAGATGGAGGCAGCAGCTCTCTACATGAACGCTGCCAGAGCAGGAAAGAATGCACTTGCAATTCTCACAATCTCCGACCATCTTCTCACAGGGGAGGCTACTACGGCGGAGGAGAGACAGAATTCCTTCACACAGATGATGGAAGTCGCACTTGAGACAGCGGTTAAGATGAGCAGATAAGTGTCTTGGATTTGGGAGGTGTTTTTTGTGGCTGATGCAGTAACAGATGTATTTGCAGCTGACGAACAGCAGCTTGCCGGCATGAAGGCATGGTTTTTTAAGGAAAACATAAGAATAAATGAGGAAAAGGCAGCCATTGAGCACGAAAAGGAGCGCATGGCTAAGGAGAACGAGCTGTTCGAGAAGAAGCTGGAAATCCTCAAAAAGGAATTGTATAGGCTTGCCGTGGAGAAGAAGGCGATGGAGCAGGAACGTATACGCTTAGAGCATATGAAGAAGCAGTTTAACTCTGAGAAGAGTGCCTGCGCTTACAGCATGAGAGGTCAGTCAACGACGTTCTTTAGAGGTGTCGGCAGCGAGCTTGCCCTCAAAAAAAGGTACAAGGATTTACTTAAAATATACCATCCGGATAACATGTGCGGGGACACGGATACTGTGCAGCGCATCAATCAGGAATTTGCATCTCTTAAAAAGAAATATGACAATTAAAAATCAGTTAATCATTGCAGGACATCGTGGGTGGCACGGTGTCCTGTTTTTTTGCCGGGGTATATGACATTTGCGGGCGGTTATCTGCGGCTCAAAGAAGAATTCGCCGATGCAAAATCAAAATATATTGGGATGTTGGTTTTGAGTTTTTTCATGTTGTATTATAATGACTTCGTAAGCGTTTACATGGAAAACACAGAATAAACACAAATTCTGTTACATTATAGTTTTTTGTTTATTGTGTAATACTGATAAAAAACAACCTCGAAAATTAGTGATAACATATAAAATATACAAAAAACTTGCTTTTAGTCAAATAGAATGTTATCATATTTACATAAAGAAAATGTAAGCATTTACATTTTTGCAAATAACATTTATAGGAGGACACTATGAGGTGTGTGAGAAGAAAGAAAGCACTGTCCATCATTTTGACAGTGTGTATGCTGATTGGACTTTTACCGGTTAATGTACTTGTAAGCACGGTAGACGTTCAGGCAGCAGAAAGTTCTGCGACAGACTGTGTCACATATTCTGTCGGCGAGTGGACGGCATCTTCCGATGGTGCGACGGAGACTCGTACAACTACTTGGGATTTTGCTACCAAGAGTCCCGACACAGTAGCAAAAATGGCTGTTGGTGATACCTTGAAGGGTATTACAAGTACAGCGGGAACAGTACAGTATAAGAGCGGAGGACAGGGATTGTCACTTGGACAGGACGCTTCCGTGACTGTTCCATTGGACGAAGCTGCTACAACTGTTGTTGTAGAGTTCCAGTTGACATCGAACAATAAGGCACGTTCGGTCAAGCTTGGAAATGACAAGTCATCAGTTATTGTATCACATAATACATCAGCAGAGGGCGAGCATATTGACGGCAATAAGACCTATACATCTGCTGAATATAACAGCGACTATTTTACAGGGTCAGCTATCGCGGTAACATCACTTGATGGAGAGACCAAGTTCGGCTACATCAAGATAACCGAGACCAGAGCAAAGAGTGGTGGCTCGGACAATTCCGGAGACAACAGTCCAGAGGAGCCTAAGCCGGAAGTTACAGAGGTTACGGCTACGGTTACGGTCAACGGCAACGGACTCCTTGGCGAGACAGACACGGTTACTTTGGTTAAGGACGGCGCAGAGCCTGTCGACATAACAGGAGCAGACGCAGAAGAGGTTACTCTTGCTGCCAATTCTACATATAACATAGTTTGCAGCAATGCCGATGTCAAGGCGACAGCGGACGGCAAGACTGCAGTCACCACAACAGTCGAGGCGCTTGCGGTTACGGTTGATGTGGTATCCACGGTTGTCAACCCTGTTGTGACAATCACTGATGCGGACAGCGTACTCGGTGATGCCGTACTCACACTGACTAACAGTGCAGATGATACTGAGGTTTACACTCTGACAGCAGGTGCAGCAGTCAAGTTAAAGATTGGTGCAACCTACAAGCTCACCTGTTCATCAGATGCCGTTTCGGCAAAGATTAATGACTCGGCTCTACTCAAGGTTACAGATGACCTTAGCACAATCAATGTTGTGGTTGAGCCTCTTGATATGAGCCATCATACATATGATGTATGGGATTTCGGTGCAGAGCAGTTAGAGAGCACATCATCAATTACATATAACAATAAGCTTACGGAGGATATTATCAATGCATGGTATCCTGGCGTTGAGGCAGGCACAAAGGGACTAACTATCCCGGGAGATTTGGTTGCTTATGACGAGGCGGGCAATGAAGAATTCAGATTTAATGCCGGCGGAAAGACCAATAACAGATACAGAACAATTAATACAAAGCTTACACGCTATGATGATAAGTCATTGAAGAATATAGAGGACAGCAGCATAGTATACAGCGGCTACATATATTCCAACAGCGGTAAGACTGATGCGGTTAATGTTCAGTTGGCAGTAAAGGCAGGGGACATCGTTACCTTCGTTGTATCGAGCAACGGAACTGCATCTGATGTTACATGGAGATCCCCGAGCGGTAATAAGGACGTAAAGACATATTCAGGTACCTCATCACAGGCACAGGAGATGACCTTCTATGCAGCAGAGGACGGAATGTACACATTATATTCAGCAACAGAGAAGTTAGTGGTTGCAAGAATTTACCGTGAGCGTCCTGCCACTGTAACGGTAAGCGGCAGCGTGGCTGCTCCTGAGGGCGCAGACCTAAGCGAGGCAAAGCTTGTATTTACCAACATTGTAACAGGTGTTCAGACAGAGGCATATGTTGCCGATGGCGCTTACTCGGTACAGTTATCCGAGCAGTACGGCTATACTGTAAGTCTTGAGGGTGCTAACGGATACATTGTAGATGATAATGATTTCTTTGAGCTTGCCAATGAGGCAGGCAACACAGTATTCAATGTCAACATAATCGGCGTTGAGACAATATCAATCAGCGGTTCCTTGGCAGATTTAGATGCTGAGAGCGCGGCAAAACTTGTACTTGAGTTTAAGTCAGACAATGTATTTGTCCCGGATTATAATATTGATGCAGAAAATATGACATATACAGCTACGGTTGAGAAGGGTGTTACATATCAGGTAAGCGCTTCCGGTGTAAATGATTATCTTCTAGAGACGACAACTGTATCTGTAAGTGCAGAAGGAAGCGCAGTTGCGCTTAAGTTTACAAAGAAACCTACATATGTAATTAATGTTACACTTGACGGTGTGGCAGCAGATAAGGCTTCCAATGTAAAGCTTACATTTACAAACATCAATGAAGAAGGCTATGTATACACCTTCACAGGCACACAGGGCATTGAGCTCAGAGATGGACAGTACAAGGTGAGCGCAGTGCTTGACGGTTACACACAGAAGGTTACTTCCGATGTAAAGGTAAACGGTGCCGCTGTTGACAAGACAATCACTATGAAGTCTGACAGCGAGTCATCTAAGCCTGTGGCATATAAGGAAGTGGTGACAGTCGGAGCTGATGGTGACTACGCCGCTATCAACGATGCTCTTGATGCGGTACGCCACATGGAGCGCAGCGCTGACCAGAGAGTTACAATCTCCATTGAACCGGGCAACTATGAGGAGATGCTCGTAATCGATGTGGACAACGTCACCTTGAAGAACGCGGCAGCCACACCTAGCATTGAGCTCACCGATAAGGGTGTGAACATTGCAGAGGGCGCAGTCCGTATTACATCTTACTATGGACATGGCTATACTTATTACAGTATGGGTTCAGACTGTAAGTATGACGCAGAGCTTCTTGAGGTAAACAAGGAGAACGGTTATCCTTCATTTGTCAATCCGGGAAGCGGTACAACTTCAGGAAGCTATTGGAATGCTACGGTTGTTGTGAATGCAGACGGATTTATCGCAGACGGAATTATTTTTGAGAACTCCTTTAACCAGTATGTATCTGCTAAGGCTGCACAGGATATCATTGTAAAGCAGAGCAGTGCAAAGGAAGGCACAACACCTAGAGCAGACATGCAGGCAGGTGATGTGACAGTTCAGAATAAGGCATATGTGGAGCGTGCGGCAGCACTTGCAATCTACAACAATAAGAGTGATATCGTATTTAATAACTGTAAATTCGTAGGACGTCAGGATACCTTATATGGCGGAACAGGAGTTTATGCAGAGTTCAATCAGTGTTCCGTATACGGTGGAACAGATTATATCTTTGGTGGAATGACAGCTATCTTCAATGAGTGTGACCTTGTGTTCAACACCAGCGATGATAAGAACGATACAGGATATATCACAGCCGCACAGCAGAAGAGCGGACGTGGTTATCTCATGTACAAGTGCCACGTTACTTCCACGACACCTGGTGTGGATACAGCATCAGCTTATACATCCAAGCCGGGATATTTTGGAAGACCATGGGCAGCAAACACCAGTGAGGCCGTATTCTATGAGACGACAATAGACGAGGCTGATGCTAACTGGGGCGGCGGCTCACTCATCACGGCAGCAGGCTGGAACAACACTCTTAGCGGTGAGTCGGCAGGCATGTACGAGTATGGCACGGTTGAGAAGTCAGGTGTCGACAATCTCGAGTCTAGAGCGGCATGGGCTACCAAGCTCACAGATACAGTATTAAACGACGGAACTAAGATTACATTTGCTGCATTTAGAAAGGCTGTTGTAGTTGAGGACTACTATGTGATAGACATTTCCGGCGGACTTAAGAAGGGTGTAACCTATGACGGCGGTATCTCCGTAATTGAGGATATGGTATACAAGGCTGTTGAAGCCGGCGATACAATCAGCGGTACGAAGTACTACGGATATGTTGCAGGCTCTGGCAACCCTAAGACTGACGGAGCTAACTCAGTGGGAACAGTTCCGGACAGCGGTTCGGTTCTCAAGCTCACGGCAGAGAAGGACGGTAAGCTTAAGCTTGCAGTTAAGATTAACGCGGGCAAGACAGTATACTTTGTAGATGAGCAGAGTAATTCCTACGGTGAACATAAAAATTCAGGTTCGTCCAGTGAGTTCGTGCTTTTAAGCTACGATGTTGAGGCAGGTCATACATACTACTTCTACGGAAACGGAACCAAGGTTCCTATGTACTCCATCGTTGTAGATTACAGAGCACCTGAGGCATGGGACAATATAGCCGTACCGGTACTTGGCACACCTGTAGCTGACAATAAGACAGGAATTATCACTGTTCCGTTCACGGCGATGGTTGGCGGTATCTATGCAGACTCATTGGAAGTAAGAATGTTGAACGAGGCAGGGGACATCGTTGATACGATTTCCTATGCAACAGAGTCAGAGGAGGGCTCGGTTGAGTTCGAGCCGGATGAGAGCGGCAATTACACATTTGTTGCAATTCTTAGACGTTCAGGAGCGTTAGGCAAGACAAGTAATCAGACAGAGGCAGTTGCATTTGTTCTTCCTATGAAGGCACCTAGGATTATCGGTGTTGAGAATCAGGGCAGCGGAACAGTTAAGTTCAGTTGGAATGAGGTTTCAGAGGCAGAGGGCTATAAGGTATACCTAAACGGGGAGTACAAGGAGACAGTCACAAAGCCTTATGCACGATTTGAAGGTCTCACTGTTGGAGAGGAATATACCTTCGGTGTTGAAGCTGTACGCGGTGATGATATTTCTGCCAAGTCTGAGACAAAGCAGGCCATCACTGAACAGGCACAGAAGTCATGGTACTATGCAGCCTTCGGTTCCGGTGTAGACAACAAGAACAATGGCTTCTCAGGAAATATTGCTACAGACGACTTATGCTTATGGAGCTTAAACGCAAAAGGTAAGCTTGTTCCGGCATCAACGGACGGACTTGCGTTCTACTACACGACAATCGACCCTGACACTGAGAACTTCACATTGTCAGCAGATGTTGAGGTTGTCAACTGGACACTTACAAACGGTCAGGAAGGCTTCGGTCTTATGGCGGCAGATGCAGTCGGCGAGGACGGCGATGCGAGCGTATTCTGGAACAACTCATACATGGCAAGCGTTACCAAGGTAGAGTACAACTGGGATAAGAGCAGCCGTACAGTTTCCGATTCGGGTGACAAGTACACCATGAAGTTAGGTGTGGGCTCACAGGAGAAGATTGGCGTAACTAACGAGAACATTGCCGATGAGACGACAGTCAACTATTTCAGCTCTAAGATGACAACTCTCGAGACTTCATGTGCGGAGAACGGACTCGGAGCAGGAACACACAATATCGTTGGCAGCTACACGAACACAAATACAGATGACATGGGAAATGTTGATAATCTTATCACAACCTTCCATCTCACAATTCAGAGAAATAACACAGGTTATTTCGTAAGTTACACAGACCAGAACGGAAAGACGGTAACTAACAAGTACTATCACGGAGATGACGGTGATGAACTTACAAAGATAGATGAGAACAATATCTACGTCGGCTTCTTCGCTTCAAGAAGTGCCAAGATTAATGTAAAGAACGTAGAACTCATAACCGTCAAGCCAGAGGACGATGCAGAGGCAGAGGAGAGACCTATCACTTATGTAACACCTAACTATTCAATAGAGTCTGCGAAGAATGCCAACGCTTCCGAGTATGATCTGGTATATGTTGGAAACGCAGCAGGTACTCTTACGGTAAAGAATGATAAGGGTGAAGTGTTAAAGACAAGTGACGGTAAGTACGATGTCGAGAACCTCGAGGTAGATGCCAATACAAAGATTCATGTAAATGCAGTTCTTGCAGCGGGCGCGAACACGTTTGCAATCACATTTACACCTAATGCCGACTATCAGCCTTCAAAGTATGAGAAGCTCAGCTCCTACAAGACTGTGAACTTCAACTTTACGGTAACATACAAGGCAAGCTCACTTGAGAATATCTATGTAAGTCCTGACGGAAAGTCAAACGGGCTCGGAACAAAGGAGTCACCGTTAGACATTTACACCGCTGTTAAGTACGCTCAGCCGGGACAGAAGGTACTCCTTATGGAGGGTACCTATAACCTTACAAGCACAATTATAATCGAGCGAGGCATCAATGGTACACAGGAGCAGCCTATATACATGATGGCAGACCCTGAAGCTGCGACAAGACCTGTTCTTGATTTCAGCAGAAGATGTGCAGGAATGATAATGGCAGGAAACTACTGGTACTTCAAGGGCTTCGATGTTACCAACTCGGCAAATGCCCAGAAGGGTATCCAGGTATCAGGAAGCTACAACACCCTCGACAACATTCGTGCATACAGAAACGGAAATACAGGTATCCAGATAAGCAGATACAAGTCTACAGATAAGTGGGAGGATTGGCCTTCAAACAACCTCATACTCAACTGTACATCATATCTTAACGCAGATGCGGGTTACGAGGACGCAGATGGTTTTGCTGCAAAGCTCACCATCGCTGACGGCAACGTATTCGACGGCTGTATCGCAGCATATAACGCAGATGACGGTTGGGATTTATTTGCAAAGGTTGAGAGCGGTCCTATCGGTCAGGTAGTTATCCGCAACAGTGTTGCATTCAAGAACGGTTATGTAATTGATGCGGATGGCAATGAGGTCAATGCCGGTAACGGTAACGGCTTCAAGATGGGTGGTTCAAGCATCACAGGAAGGCATTGCTTAGAGAACAGTATCTCATTTGGAAACAAGGCAAAGGGTATTGACTCAAATAGCTGCCCTGACATCATTGTAAAGAACAGCATATCATTCAATAACGAGTCATATAATGTTGCATTATATACTAATGATGCCAAGAATACCGATTTCTCGGCAGATGGTATCATCTCCTACAAGAACAGCAACGCTGTAGCAGAGCAGTTCAAGCTCTTAGGAACACAGGACGAGAGCAAGGTATACGGCACAAATAACTACTATTTTAATGGTAAGGTATCTAAGAATACAGCCGGCACAGTTGTAGCTGAGAGCTGGTTCGAGTCCCTTGACATGGACGCTGCTATTCACGGCGGCATCACAAGAAATGCGGACGGAACAATCAACACCAACGGCTTTATGACACTCACATCGGCAGCACCTTCAGATGCAGGAGCACGTCTTTCAGGAACAGCTTCAGGCGATGTTAAGGTTACAGAGGATAATATTGTCACAGAACTCAAGACTGTTGCGGAGACAGCGCTTGGTGAGCTTGCAGAGATTTCAGAGGGTCTTTCACTTGATGAGAAGATTAACGCTGTTGCGAAGGTATTGTCAGCATTTGATTTCGTAAATGTTACAGATTCTTCTAAAGTTACGGCAGAGGAGATTGGCAAGCTTGCACAGCTAGAGGACAGGATTGCAGCTCTTCTCGGAACAAGTGTGTCCGTAGACAATGCGACAGGTGTTTCCGGTATCTCTGTAAAGAACGCACTTATCAGTGTGCCGGCAGGCAGGGACGGAATCATTAAGGTGGGCAGTACAACAGTTCCTTCAAGTCTTGGTGACAGCAAAATCAAGAATGCGGTTGCGCTGACCTTCGGGCTCTACTGCAATTCCAATAAGCTCAGCCTCAGCGCTCCGGTTGTTGTGAGCATGAAGGCACCGGAAGGAATTGATTTGAACAAGAAGATTGTTGTATATCATTTCGCCGACGGAGCAGACAGCTACGAGGAGCTTTCCGTAACTGTTGATAAGAATACAGGCATCATTGAATTTGTCACAGCAGGTTTCAGCACATTTGTGATAGCAAATGAGGCAGATAAAAACACCGAACCTGGAACGACAGAACCTGGAACAACGGAGCCTGGAACAACGGAGCCTGGAACAACAGAACCGGGAACAACTGAACCTGGAACGACAGAGCCTGGAACGACAGAGCCTGAAACAACCGCTCCAAGCAGCGGGGAGCCGGAGAGCAGTGATTCTGTATTAAGCCCTAACACAGGATTTAATGGTTCAGCAGGTCCGAATGGAGGCATCGGCAATGGTACCGTTAATAACGGCGGCATCAACAGCACTTCAAATACAGCAAGGACTTCCTCGATGGCGATGTTATATGCTGCTTTGGCAGTATTCATGGTGCTGCTTTTAGCAGGAGGAACCTTCTTCTATGTGAAGCACGAGAAGGACAGAAAAAACAATAAGTAATCAGTGAAAATGAAATAGCGGTTGCTTTACATCGGCAGTACACTCTTTTGGGTGGCTGCCGATGTTTTTTCATTGTATTTAAAGCAGTATTCATGCTGACTTTGGCTGATTTTTTACAGAGTCTTAAGAACAGACTTTTAAGAAAAATTATAAAAACAGACTTTTAAGAAAAATTAATGATAAAAGTATATTGCAAAAAATGTTGCAAATTAAAAAATTATGTTGTAAAAAGTGGTATAAATTATAAGTTTATGTTATAAGAAATGTTGATAATTATAAATTTAGCTGCAGAAAGTGTTATAAAATACAAATTTACGTTGTAAAAAATGTTATGATCTACACATTTACGTTGCAAAAAGTGTTATAAGGCACAAAAATTCGTTGTAATTTTTGTTATATGAACATATACTATATATAGAGCATTGTCATTTTGGAGGTGTGTTAATGTATAGGGTTGCTATGGAGAAGCTTTACAAATGGAAAGAGCGGAGTAACCGCAAACCGCTGATTATCGAGGGCGCAAGACAGGTAGGCAAGACATGGCTGATGAAGGAGTTTGGGAAAAAAGCCTATGAAGATGTAGTGTATATTAATTTTGATGCCAACTCAAAAATGGCAGAGCTGTTTAGCGTTGACCTTAATACAGAGCGGCTTATAATGGGAATAGAATTGTATATTGGAAGGAAAATCAAAGCTGAAAGCACGCTGCTTATTTTTGATGAAATTCAGGAGGTGCCAAGAGCGCTTTCTTCACTCAAGTATTTTTATGAGGACGCGCCCCAGTATAATATTGTGTGTGCAGGTTCATTGTTGGGGATAGCATTGCATGGAGGGACTTCTTTTCCTGTCGGAAAGGTGGATTTTCTGAGTTTGTATCCTCTGTCGTTTAAGGAGTTTATCATGGCAACGATTGGCGAGAGATATGCACAGCTTCTCGATAGCAGAGATTACGATATGATAAAGGCATTTAAGCAGACGTATATTGATGCGCTGAAGCAGTATTATTTTGTTGGTGGCATGCCGGAGGCTGTATGGAGTTTTTCGCAGAACAAGGATTTTAATGAAGTTCGAGATATTCAGAAGAGAATACTTTTTGCCTATGAGCAGGACTTTTCGAAACATGCGCCGATAGATATTGTGCCTAAAATCCGAATGATATGGAACAGTATTCCGTCACAGCTTGCCAAGGAGAACAAGAAATTCATATACGGTCTTGTCAGGGAAGGCGGGCGCGCAAAGGAATATGGGATGGCGATAATGTGGCTCAGCGACTGTGGGCTCGTTCATAAGGTCAGCCGTGTAAATACGGCAGAAATCCCGTTGAAGGCGTATGAGGATTTAAAGGCTTTTAAGCTGTTTATAGTTGATGTCGGACTATTAGGCTGCATGGTGGGCTTGAAGCAGGGCGTACTTCTTGACGGCAATGAGCTTTTTGTGGAATTTAAGGGAGCTTTGACGGAGCAGTATGTATGTCAGCAGCTCAGCACGCTGGAGGAATTAAATGTATACTATTACACGAATGACAGGGGCTCATGCGAGATAGATTTTCTTATTGATACAGGAGAAAAAATAGTGCCTGTTGAGGTTAAAGCTGAGACAAATCTCAAGTCGAAGAGCCTGAGAAGTTATTGCGATAGATTTTCACCGGAGCTTGCGGTCAGAACGTCAATGTCTGATTATAAGAAGGAGAGCTGGCTCGTAAACTTGCCGCTGTACGCCATCGAGGAAATATTAAGTTGCTAAATAGCTACCCCGGTGTTAATATTAAAAAAACAGGTAACTGTGAAACGCAGATTGACCGGGCGGAAAGCAAAGATAAGGTTTTACCGCCGTAGTGAAGAGAGAAGAGACCTAGGCGGTAATAAACAAGCAAAATCCTAGAAAACGCAGGATATTTTACCGCCGCAACGAAGAGAAAAGAGACCTAAGCGGTAACGAGCCCGCGAAAACTTGAAAAGCGCGGCACATTATACCGCCGCAACGAAGAATAAAGTAAGCTAAAATCGGGTTTACAATCAAGAAAATATTAGAAAAAGCCATAAAGGGGAGTGAAAAATTTGAAAAATCATAGTCTCAAAAAAATCTGTATCGTGATAGCGTTTGCGGGGCTGGTGCTGTTTGCCGTGCTTAACGCGGGCAGTATATCGGGGAAGATAGCGCTTGTCGGAAGTATACTCATGCCATTCTGGATAGGCATTTTCATGGCATTTATACTTAACATGCTGATGGTTCCCATACAGAAATTTCTGATGAGGTTTATTTTCAAGAAGAATAATAAGCCGGCGAAGCCGATTGCGATTGTGCTGTCGTATCTCATCTTTGTTCTTACAATCGTCGCACTGCTTGCGTTTGTGATACCGGAGCTTACCAACAGTATTGCGGCGTTTGTGAGCAACTGGGACATATATATTGAACAGTTTCAGAAGATGGTAAGTGATATTACGGAGAAGTATGATTTTGACTCAGTGGATTTTAACAGCCTGGTGGCGAGTCTTTCCGACAATATCGAGAAGTTCGCAAATAAGGCGCTGACCTACATTGGTAATATGGTGCCGCAGGTTGTGTCGTTTATGAGCAATATTGTGAGCTTCCTGTTCAATATTATCATGGCGATTGTGATTTCCGCGAATATTCTTGTTTACAAGGAGAAGCTGATTAACCAGATATCGAGGACGGTGAAGGTGAGCCTTCCGAAGTTCTATGACAGGCTTGCAAAGCTGGCGGTTGTGACGGCGGACACATTTAGAAGGTATATTTCAGGTCAGTGCATAGAGGCACTTATACTCGGCGGGCTGTGCTATATCGGAATGGTGATATTCAGATTTGACTATGCGCTTCTTATAAGCACGGTCATAGCCGTGACGGCACTTATTCCGGTTGCGGGTGCATACATCGGCGGAGCGGTGGCGTTCATACTGCTCGCGATAATATCACCGATTAAGGCGGTTATGTTTATCGTGTATCTTGTGATATTACAGCAGATTGAGACAAATCTCATATATCCTAGGGTTGTAGGCTCATCTCTTGAGCTTCCGGGCATATGGGTAATATTCGCGGTCACGTTCGGCGGCGGGGCGTTCGGAATACTCGGAATTATGTTTGCGGTGCCGGTCATGTCGGTTGTCTATAAGTTCGTGAGAGAGGCAGTTGTAAAAAAGGAAGATAATGCAGAATTGAAAGATAGTCGTATGGATTTAACAGGAAAAAGCGATGCCACATCATGCAATACGAAAGATGAAACAGAAGGCGAAAAGACGAAATAGAAAGCGAAAAGATAAAATAGGGAGCAAAAAGATAAAATAGGGAGCAAAAAGATAAAATAAATCAAGAAATGACATTAAACTTACACGGTTTAGTTGTGTAAGTTTTTTGCATTTTAGTGTTTTAAAGTATTATAGTGATTTGTGTTGACAAATCAAGGTTCAGTTGCTAAAATACTAGGTAACGTCCAAGATATCGGATGATGATTTATGGAGGTGCTTATGAGACAGAGAGTATTTTCATTGTTGGTTGAGAATGAGGCCGGAGTGCTCAGCAGAATAGCCGGACTTTTCAGCCGCAGAGGTTACAATATCGACAGTCTTACTGTAGGCGTAACAGAGAACCCTTCAGTATCCCGAATGACTGTTGCGGCTTCAGGTGAGGAAGATGTCCTTGACCAGATTGAGAAGCAGCTTTCAAAGCTTATCGATGTGAAGAAGATAGAGGTTCTTCCGGAGGGAGCATCTGTGTGCAGGGAACTTATTCTCTGCAGAGTGAGATGCAATGCACAGGAGCGTTCACAGGTTATCACTGTGGCAGAGGTGTTCCGTGCGAAGATTGTTGACGTAGCACCTGAGAGTGTTATGATAGAGCTTACGGGAAATGAGGCTAAGCTCACCGCATTCCTTGGACTTTTAGACGGCTATGAGATTTTGGACTTAGCCAGAACAGGTCTCACGGGGCTTAAGAGAGGTGTCATTGCGTAGTTATCACCGCGCAACTACATAGAAATACTTTTTATATTCAGGAGGATATTAAAATGGCAAAGATTTATTATCAGGAAGACTGTAACCTTTCCTTACTTGATGGTAAGACAATCGCAGTTATCGGCTATGGCTCACAGGGTCATGCACATGCACTTAACGCTAAGGATTCAGGTTGTAAAGTAATTATCGGTCTCTACGAGGGAAGTAAGTCATGGGCTAAGGCAGAGGCACAGGGCTTTGAAGTATATACAGCAGCAGAGGCAGCTAAGAGAGCGGACATTATCATGATTCTCATCAACGATGAGCTTCAGGCTAAGCTCTACAAGGAGTCCATCGAGCCGAACCTTGAGCCGGGTAACATGCTCATGTTCGCACATGGTTTCAACATTCACTTCGGACAGATTGTTCCACCTAAGGGCGTTGATGTAACTATGATAGCTCCTAAGGGACCTGGACACACAGTAAGAAGTGAGTATCAGGCAGGTAAGGGTGTTCCTTGTCTCGTTGCCGTACATCAGGACGCAACAGGTAAGGCCCTCGACCTCGCACTCGCTTACGCACTTGCAATCGGCGGTGCAAGAGCAGGTGTTCTTGAGACAACCTTCAGAACAGAGACAGAGACGGACCTCTTCGGTGAGCAGGCAGTTCTCTGTGGCGGTGTATGTGCACTTATGCAGGCAGGCTTTGAGACACTTGTTGAGGCAGGCTACGATGAGAGAAATGCATACTTTGAGTGTATCCATGAGATGAAGCTCATTGTTGATCTCATCTACCAGTCAGGCTTCTCAGGAATGAGATATTCCATCTCCAACACGGCAGAGTACGGTGATTACATCACAGGACCTAAGCTTATCACCGAAGAGACTAAGAAGACCATGAAGAAGATATTGAAGGATATTCAGGATGGTACATTTGCCAAGGATTTCTTACTCGATATGTCAAGCGCAGGCGGACAGGCACATTTCCGTGCTATGAGAAACTTAGCAGCAGAGCATCCATCAGAGAAGGTAGGTGCTGAGATTCGTAAGCTCTATAGCTGGAACAACGAAGAAGACAAGCTCATCAACAACTAATCTTCATTCGTTGTTTTGTATTGGACTTTTTTATAAAAATATAAGCTCCGCGGGGATAGGTTTCCTCGCGGAGCTTTTTGCAGCTTTGGTCGTAACGTCACAGAAAGCATGATAATGCCTGCTTAGAATGATGTCTACTTGGTTTCAATGTCGAGCAGCTTATTGACGGCGGGAGCCATCTCGGGGTGTTCCCGCAGTGCAAATATGACCTTTTTCTCATACTCGGTTGCGTTGATGGGGGTATTTTCCTTATAGCCGAAGGTACTCAGGATATCGTCGACCTGATATATTTCACACAGAATGAGCAGGGTGTCTGCGTCGGGCTGTGCCTGGCCGCTTTCCCAGCCGTAAAGCGTCTTGTCAGCTATATTTATGGATTTGTCACTGAGCTTTATAACAACATCGTGAACGGTAAGGTCATTTTTCTTTCTGAGTTCCTTCAGAACCTTCGCAATCATCTCATTTTTCATATATTCCTCATTTCCGAGCGATTTATCGCGAGGAGGCTGATATCAAAAGCAATTTGTTTTCGCTCAGAAACAAATTGGAAATGGTAATACATCCTGGACAAGGTATTTTATTGTCTTGGATGTATTTTCACACTATCCTCCACTGCATATTTTTAACATAAGTATTGTTTTATTCGGTAGAATTTATTTATTCTAAATAATCGTAAATATTTTTATTCATAATAGAAATATTTCTTTATATATAGTTATTTTATCTATATCTTAAAAGAAAATATTTCGTTTCTATAATATCCCAGCGCAGTATTAAGGTCAAACTATTCTTAGTTTCACGGAATTATTATGTTGAAATTCTTAATAACAAAGACTATAATAGAATTAATTTCCGTAAAACACAGAATATAAGGAGTTTCGGAACAATAAAAATAACCTTGATTTGAATGGAGCTTTAAAGGGTGGACAGACAAACCGTGGCGCAGCGAGTGGCGCGCTATTTAGAAGAGAACCATATATCGGCAGTGCAGGTTGAACAGGACCTTGGAATTTCCGCTGATAAATTGACGTGTGAGAAGAATATGGAGTTAGATGCGGCAGAGTTTTTGGAGCTGTGCAGGTATCTCAATGTCAAGCCCGAGAAGTTTAGGAGGAACGAATGAGGCATTACAGATGCACGGTGCATAACATAGAACTGGGAAAAAATTATTGCGATGAGTGTGGCAGCAGGGAGCATGTGGAGAGTGTATCGGATATCTACTACTGCAGGGAGTGCAACGTTCCCGTCTATGAGGAGATCTGCCCCGTGTGTCACAGTGCATGTAAGAGAGCAGCAACCGATTTAAGACCGGTATTTCCAAAGGAAAGGCTTTTGTATGAGCTTTTGGAGAATGAGCCTCTCAAGTATATCAACTCCTCCGTGTGGAATGCCTCGGGAAATTACTATCTGATAGACGGGACTCTCAGGCGTTTTAATGTGGGAAGGCTTGCGAAGCTGTCAGATGCCGATGTGGACAGGATAAGGCAGCAGCTTTATGAGTACGAGGAGCAGAATAAGAACAACAGGTTTGATGAGTATGTGAGCCGCTTTATCGAGTGCAACGGCAGGCGCTATGACGAGATAACGCAGGAGGCATTAAGCTACATACAGGAGGTGTCGGAAGGCTGCGATGCGAGAGATATGTTCGTGTCCTTCTCAGGCGGCAAGGACTCGACCGTGACCTCTGATCTGGTGATGAGGGCGTTGAGCAATCCTAAGATACTTCATATATTCGGCGATACCACCTTGGAATTTCCTAAGACCGAGGAGTATGTGAAGCGTTTTAAGAAATCGCATCCGATGACGCCGGTGTTATCCTCGAGAAATAAGGAGAAGGATTTTTCCGGGCTGTGTGAGCTTATCGGACCGCCGAGCCGTGTCATGCGCTGGTGCTGCACGATTTTTAAGACGGGAGCCATAAACAGGAAGCTCACGGCTCTTTTTAAGGATAAGACGAAGATACTCGCCTTCTATGGAATAAGGCGAAGCGAGTCGGCGAGCAGAAGCAAGTACGAGAGGGAGACCGAGGGGCGAAAGATATCGAAGCAGAATACAGTGTCTCCGGCTATCGACTGGATGGATTTTGACGTCTGGCTGTACATTTTGAAGAGAAAAATTGATTTTAATGAGGCTTACACCTACGGCTATGCGAGGGTGGGGTGCTTCTGCTGTCCGAACAACAGCGTGTGGTCGGAGTTTCTTTCTAAGATATATATGCCTGAACAATACGGAAAGTGGCAGGCTTTTCTGGTGGATTTTGCGCGTAAAATCGGAAAGCCCGATGCTGAGGAGTATGTACGAAGCGGTAAATGGAAGGCAAGACAGGGCGGAAATGGGATAGCCTACGCGGACAATGCCGTGGTGAGTTTCACACCGTGTGTCGTGGAGGAGAACAGCTACAATTACGAGCTGTTAAAGCCTATAACCGATGAACTGTACGAACTTTTCAAACCGTTCGGATATCTTGATTTCAATATGGGAAATGCGCGTCTGGGAGAGGTGTATGTGCTGAACAGAAAGGGTGTGCAGCTATTGAGGCTTCAGGGAAGAAAGGGAAACACGAAGCTTAAAATCACCATACTTGACCACCATATAGACGGGGCTAAGACCTTCGAGGCAGCCGAGGATAAGGTCAAGTGCCAGCTCACGAAGTATCAGCTCTGTATGGGCTGCCGCGCCTGTGAGGGCGTGTGCAGGCATGGTGCGATAAGACTTGAGAGCCTGCCTGACGGTGGAAACAGATATCACATAGACGATGAAAAATGTGTACGCTGTGCGGAGTGCGTGAACCATTTCAATTCGGGCTGTTATATGAAGAAGGTGCTGGCGGTAAAGAGAAGCTAGTGTGAAGATATGCTGACGGGCGGCATGGAGATAAGCGCGAAGAATATATGCATTTGTTATAAAATTTCGGAGGAAAATTATGTCAGAAAAGACTGTTAAGATAAGGCTGAAGGGGCATGAGACATTTATATTGAGGGAGGGCTGGCTTGCAAAGGGGCTGAGGGCGGTGTCCGATGACCCTAAGGTTTTTTCCGAGTATTCGGGCGCGGACGCACTCGGTGTGGGAACGAACATGGCGAAGGCTATCCGCTACTGGCTGAGAGCAGGTGGCATTACCGTTGAGAGTAAGGGAGAAGTGTTGTTAAGCCGCGTCGGGAAGCTGATAAGCACGCATGACCCATATTTCGAGGACAAGTTCACGCTGTGGCTTGTGCATGCCAATCTTGCCTGCAATGCAGAGCTTGCTACGAGCTGGTTTGTATTTTTTAACAGGATAGGAAATGAGGAGTACACAAAGGAAGAGCTGTGTGATGCCATGCTTAGGGAAATTAAGACGTACTCGATGCAGCAGGCAATCACCGAGAGTTCGGTGTCGGCTGATGTCACTGCGATTATAAACATGTATTCGAGGGAGAAGAATGTGGACTATGACCCGGAGGAGAAAAAAGTAAGCCCGTTTTCCGAGCTCGCTCTTTTAAAGAGAAACAGCGGCTCATACAAGAAACATATGCCGTCGCAGGAGCTGCTTTCGGACATGGCGGTGCTATATCTTATAAGAAGATATTTTGCCGATGCCGGGACAGACAGCGTGAGCATAGACACACTGCTAAACGGCGACAGGCTTCCGGGAAAAATATATAACTTAAACCGCGTCAGTCTCAATTTTTACCTCGATAAACTGGCATCGGAGGGATATATTGCCGTGAACAGGACGGCGGGGCTTGACATGGTGTACGCGCAGAACGCCATAGCGCCTGAAAAGGTGATTGAAAAATACTATTTGTACAAGGCAGAAAATCAGAGGGGATAACGATGGCAGACAGACTAAAGGATTGGGTTAAGATAGATAAGAGATTCGAAAATTCGGTTAATCTCTATCTGGATTTGGACAACAGGGCAAAGATAGACAATTATGTGTATACACGTTCCTCACAGGACATCATAGACTACTATCTCGACAACATAGCTAAGGACAGGGAGCATGCGACAATGCTCATCGGTCCGTATGGCAAGGGAAAGTCACACATGCTGCTGGTGCTCCTTGACAGGCTCAGGCATATGGAAAGACCTTATCTGCCCGTGATTATCTCGGGCACGGACGGGGATCTGAACCACGCATTTTTAATCGGAATTACCGATGCGCTAAAGCGCACTGAGCTTGAGAACATTGTACCGGAGAGCTATTACAGCGAGGCACTTAAGAAGATTACGCAGTGGAAAAATGATTTCCCGGAGGCGTACGGTCATTTTGCGCGCGAGCTTTATAAAAACGGCTGCGCCGATGCGGAGACATTCTGTCAAAGGCTTGAAAAAAATGACAGACAGGCGCTTGATTTGTTCCGCCGAATTTACCCGGCAGTGACGAGCGGAAGTGAATTCAGCCCGATAGTCATGCTCGAGACCGTGAGGATATATGAGCAGATTAAGGCGGTTCTGTCGCGCGATTACGGCTATGCGGGCATTTACATAATATTCGACGAGTTCAGTAAATACATCGAGGGACATGAGAAGGAGACTTTTGCTAAGGACATGAAGGTGCTGCAGGATATGTGCGAGCTTGCGGACAGAAAATCAGAGGGACGAATGTTCATTACCTTCGTGGCGCACAAGAGCGTCAAGGAGTACGGTGCGAAGCTGCCCGCTGACATGAGAAATGCCTTCAGAGGCGTCGAGGGCCGGATAAAGGAGGTGCTCTTTGTAGTATCCTCGCAGAATAATTATGAGCTCATAGGAAATGTTTTGAAGAAGGATGAGTCCGTCCTGAAAAAGCTTCCGGGAATAAAAAGATATTACACCAATGCGGTAAATTCCTACAGATTTTCATGCTTCTCAGGCTTGTTTGACGAGGAGGATTTCAAAAAATATGTCGTGTGCGGCTGCTTTCCGCTTATGCCGCTGACAGCGTATATGCTGCTTCACATAAGTGGGAAGGTGGCACAGAACGAGCGAAGCATATTTACATACCTGTCACACGATGAAAAGGGAAGTCTGTGCAGAATGATAGAGGAGTGTGAGAGCGGTTCAGCCGATTACGGCGTGACGGCTGACACGGTGTACGACTATTTCAAAAGCCTGTTCAGGGAGGAGCCGTCGGACACGATTATCCACAATGAATGGCTGAAGGCAGAGTATGCTCTCTCGAGAACGGACGATGAGCTTGAGAGAAAGCTTATAAAGGCAGTGGCACTTATAAACATAATCGACATGCCCGATGAGCTCCTCGCAGACGTGCCGCAGCTTGCAGGTGCGCTCAATCTCTATGACGATGAATGTAGAGGAGTTGTCGATGCGCTGGTCGAAAAAAAGATTATAATATACCGCTCCCGCAGACATTCCTACAGCTTCTATAACAATGTGGGAGTGGATATCCAGGCGGAGATTTCCAAGAGGGCTGCAAAGCTGCCGGCAGATGCCGATATACTGGGGACACTCAAGGCGGTTTCCGAGTACGATTATGTTCTGCCTAAGAAATACAACCAGTTGTATTCGATGACCAGATATTTTGAATATGTGTTCATGTCACCTGAGCAGATAAGTAAGCTGCCGTCACCGGAGATTTTGTTTGCGGAGCATTTTTCCGATGGAAAAATTGTCGCGGTCGTGGCTGACACACAGTTTGACTATGATGCGGAGCTTTCCGCAAGGCTTGCGGACGACAGGATAGTTGTGCTCGTCACACATGGCGTGTTTGACAGGGGCGGGAGCCTAAGAAGATATATTGCTGCACAGAGTCTCATAAAAGATAAGAGCTTTATTGAGGATAACCTTGTCCTTGAGAAGGAGCTTATCAACTACTGCGACGATATTTCCTACGAGATAAACAGATACCTTGAGACCGCGTATAACCCCGAGAGCGGCGCGTGTGCCGTGTTCCACAACGGAGAGAGCTTTAATTCGGGTTTCAGGCACGGAATGGGCTTTAATCTGTTTTTAAGCAGCATAATGACCGAGTACTACAACAATTCGCCTATTGTAAACAATGAGCTTATAAACAGGCAGAACATATCTGCACAGAACAAGAAGGCGAGAAACAAGATTACGGATATGCTCCTTGCACATGAGGATTTTTCGGCATTGGAGAAGGGAACCTCTCCCGAGTCCACAATCTACAGGGCGGTTCTGGTGAACACGGGTGTTCTCGGGAAAGGAGACCTTGACCGCGGCTGTGAGGTCGTGCTATCTGAGATAGAACGCTTTATTGCGATGTGCGACAGCAGCAAATGTTCTTTTAAGGTGCTTTATGACCGTCTCATGGGAACCGGCTGCGGCGTTAGAAAGGGAATTATTCCGATATATGTGGCTCTGTGCATTTCGAGGCTTCAGGATAAGCCGGTTATAAGCCTGAAAGAGCGAGAGGTAAACATCGATGCCGCCATACTTGGAAATATAAACGATGCACCGCAGAATTATTTTCTCTATGTGGAGCATGACACCATAGAAAAGCAGAATTACATTGCGGGGCTTATGGATTTGTTCGGTATTAAGGCTAAGATAGCGGGCGCACCGCAGGACTGGGAGGTGTTAGACGGCATACTAAAGTGGTACCGTTCACTTCCGCAGGCGTCGGCAAATGTCGGACGCGATATTACCGTATCCGAGGATATGGGGACAGCGCTCAGAAGTCTGTGCTCCGCGCTAAGGCGGCAGGACTACAATCCGCATGATTTCCTGTTTAACGGGCTGCCCCGCGCAGTCGGAGCTAAGGAAAATGACCTGCCGTCCGTGCCGGAAAAGCTGGGAGAGTTGAAGCGGTACCTGGACGGCTACCTGGATGTGTTGTCTGGCAGAGTCGCAGACATCATAAAGAAGCGCTGCGGTGCGGATACATCGGACAGCCTTAGAGCCGTGCTTGATGGCTACTACGGTGAGTACGGGGAGAAGCTTTCAAAGCATGTGACTAAGAGCAGGACGGGAGCGATATTGTCGTATATCTCGCAGTTGTCCACCTACGATGAACGTGAATTGGTCGCTAAGCTGTCAAAGCTCGTCACGGATATCTATGTTGATGACTGGCGCGACGGCATGGTCGAGAACTTCCGTTCCGGCTGGAATGAATTCTGCGACGAGGCTGAGAACAGCACGCAAAGCGGCGCTCCGCTAAGCAGCATTATCTTAAAGGGCGAGGGCGGAAGCCTGCTTGAGCGCAGCTATGAGGATATCGCTGATGACAGCACCGGGTATTTTCTCGAAAATGCGATTAAGGAAGCACTTGATGAATTCGGGGACAGCCTCGAGACGAACGAGAAGGTCGCGGTGCTTGCGAGAGTGCTCGCTAAGCTTGTTGCCGGAGAAAAATAAAAACAGAATGTGTAACTTTTTGGAGGCTGACTCCGAATTGTTATGACAAAATTATATAAATTTGGAGATTACTAATGAGCATGATTTATTTTGACAACGCAGCGACGACATATCCGAAACCGGAGTGTGTTTACGAACAGATGGATATGATAAACCGCAGTCTGGCATTCAATGCCGGACGTGGTTCCTATGCGCTGGTGCAGCAGTCTGCCAACATCATCGACAATCTCAGAAAAGAATTACTCCGCATGGTAAATGCATCAAATGTAGCAGAGGTCGTACTGTCGTCCTCTGCTACATTTGCATTAAATCAGATAATTGGCGGACTTGGGATTGAGAAGGGGCAGTACATATATATTTCACCATATGAGCACAATGCGGTGGTGAGGACGATCTATAACCAGAGGGTGTTTAGAGATGAGAACAGGGGGGCGGATAGGGAAGCGGACAGTTTTAAAAATCATATTATTGTCATGCCTCTTAAAACTGACGGCAGCATAGATATGGACAGACTTAGATATGAGTTCAGCGTCCATGCCCCTTCCTACATTTTTATGACGCATGTAAGCAACGTCACCGGCTGCATACTGCCTATAGAGGAGATTGCTGCCGCAGCCAAGGAGTACGGCGCGGTCGTCACGGTGGATGGCTCGCAGGCACTCGGGCTTGTGCCGTTTGACATGGCGCAGCCGGCTGTGGATTTCTATGTGTTTGCCGGGCACAAGACACCTTACGGTCCCCTCGGGATTGGCGGCTTTTTTATAAGAAACGGCAGGAAACTTGACACCTTTATCGCGGGCGGAACGGGCAGTGATTCGCTGAATGTGCGTATGCCCGATACCGGAACAGTCCGCTACGAGCCCGCAAGCCCCAACGTGGTCGCGGCAGCAGGGCTTCTCGCCGCCATAAAGGGTGTTGACAATACAGAGATTAAAGCACGCCTGGAAAAAGAGCTGAGCCTGACACATTACATGGTTGACAAGCTTCAAAAGCTTAGTAATGTGAAGCTGTATCTCCCGTCTGCGGACAGGCATGTTGGAATTGTCGCCCTCAATGTCAGGGGCTACAAGGCTTCCGAGGTCGGAATGATATTGGACGCGGACTACAACATCGCGGTGCGTACGGGCTACCACTGCGCGCCGCTTGTGCACGAATTTCTGGACGACAGGGAATACCTTGGCGTTGTCAGGGCGAGCCTGAGCATGTTTACAACAACGGATGAGATTGACGCGCTTTGCGGGGCGCTGGGGGAGATTTAGGAGGAAGAAATATGCAGCCGATTAATGAGCCATTTGATAGTTTGTTAGAAAAGATACGAAATCAGCAAATTTTATTGCCGGATTTTCAAAGAAGATTTGTGTGGGATAAGGAAGAAAAGCAGGCGTCGTTAATAGCGTCAGTATTAGCCAAGATGCCGATTGGAAGCGTCCTTATGTTGACGGTGAAGGCAGATGAATATGCATATAGAAAAATTGGGTGTAAAACCAGAAAACGTGCAGATGAGTTAGGAATTAGCGGTGAAGTAAATGCATTATTGGATGGGCAGCAGAGGTTAACTGTGCTTGCAAATGCCTTTTCTAATATTGTTTTCGATATGGCGGTGCAGGCAAGTGAGCTAATTCAGCAAAATTCTTTAAAGAGGAGGTTTTTTCTTAGATTACCTAAGTATCGTGATGCTAATGGAAAAAGAAAAGATGAAGATTATTTTAAAGTTGGAAAGTTAATACCATTTGAGCACCCTACGACAATGGAACCGGATTTTTTGTCTGATGAAATAGTGGATATGATAAAAATTATTCCATTTAAAGCTGGGGATGAGACAAGTTATAATCCATTTCAACATAATTCTCCAATAAGTGCCTTAGTAGATTTTTGTACTAGTGGTGAAGAATATTTAATACCATTGTATTTAATAGCTGGAAGCCCTAAAAATCAGAGCCATTTAATGAGTATAGTTGAAAGAATTTCAGATAGTGTACAGCTTGATATTTTGCAGGAATTTGATGCACTTAATGAAGAAGAAAAGATATTTTTTGCCGAAGATATTCTGACAGAGTATGCGTTGGCATCTTGTGAAAGTATTAGAGACAGAGAGTCGTTTAAAGAAGCTTTGGCAAAGCAGGGAAGGGAGTGGGAAAACAACATAATTGCATATTTACGTTCATGCCTTGATGATATCCAGTTACATCAGCTTATTGTGAATAATCGTAGAAGGGATAGAGCAATTAATATTTACGAAAATCTGAATAAGGGAGGTATATCGTTAGGAACATTCGAGTTAATTATGGCTAAGTATGCTGGATTGAGTAAGGAAAATTATTATGACGTTGTATTGAATAATATGAAACAGGTTAGAGATTATGGTGAGAATGTTTTTAATGACACAATCCGTAGAGACGATGCTATATGTGGAATTATAAAATCAGGTGAATATATTGCTACTGTAGAGCTAGGGTGCATAAATATGAACGAAGATACAATAGCACCGGCATATATAGATGCGTACTTAAATATTATGTCGTTATATGCACATGTTCATGATTTTGATACTTCAAAAATTAGACTTGATTTGATAAAGAAAAATAAAATTATGGACGTTTCAGCAAGAGATTTGCATGTCTACTGCAATGATGTTGTAGAAGCGATGGATCTGGCATTATTTTTTCTACAGATGCGTTGTGGAGTAAGGAATATTAAGGATATCAATTATAAATTAATGCTTGTCGTTATTGCGTACATATTGCTTAATCAGTCATATAGGAACAATAGCAGGACTTATGATTATTTAGAAGCGTGGTATTGGAGCAGTATTTTTTCGGGTTATTTTAATGTTGACCAGAATATTAATGCAATCAATAGCATAGTAAATTTGATAGAAAGCTTTGAAAGTAATTATAGTGCAGATTGGATAAAAAATACTCTGACAAAAAATATGTTTAAAGCAAATAATTTTTCAAATAAAGATTTTTTGTTATATAAAACAGAGGGAATGACTTGTCCAAAAGAATTTTTGAGGGATGTTATATGCCAGTTCTTTCTTGCACAAACCTATAAAGGAGTAATAGATGAAAAGATAAATATGACACCATTTATTAAGGAAAAATTGGAAAAACATCATGTTATTCCTTTAGGGTCGATTGTAGCACCAAGGGCAAAATTAGGGAAAGGAGAGGAAAGCAAGCGAAGAGATAATGCATATTTTCTGAATAGTCCTATTAATTTTATTTACATAACAGAAGATGAAAATTTGGCAATATCGGATAGTTTGCTTTCAGATTATGTGGGGAGCATCAATAGCTCAGCTGTTAAAAATTTTCTTGGGTTAAATTGCGATTTAGATACTTCAACGGAAGAATCGTGTAGAAATGTTCTCGAAAGTAGATATGAACATTTGGTTGGCTCAATAGAAAGACATATAAATCTATTAGTACCATAGATTAGCTGAATAATTATAAACACATTTATTTGCACATCAGTATTAGGAGAGGAGGCAGCAAGAATGAACAACATAGATGAAAAGCTGGTCAAATCAGTCATGTTTGAAATCCTTCATCTTGAGCGAAAGAACCTGAGAACTAAGGCACTTACTGACCAGAAGATGTCGGAGGAGATAGGGAAGATTATCAGCGAAAATCTGAAACTAAGCAAATAGCGGGGAGGAGAAGGTACGAATGAAGTTTAAGACACTTAAAATGAAGAATTTTATGCGTTACAAGGGTGTGAATGAGATTGATTTTAGCTGCGACGAGGAGCACAATGTTACGGTGGTATTGGGGGATAACACCGTCGGCAAGACGACGATAGCGCAGGCTTTCCGCTGGTGTCTGTATGGGGCGATTATGACTGAGCGCGGAAAGAAGGAGAGCGATTATCAACTGCTTAATAACGATGTCCTCGCAAAGCTCGATGCGAACAGGACAGCTACGGTGTTCGTTGAGATAACGGCGACGGACAATGAACATCTGTATACCGTTCACAGGGAGATTGAGTACATGAGAGTGTACCCGAAATTTCTCGCGAAGGAGTCCTACAAGGCTTTGAAAATGTATATCGCTGATGTGGACAGCCCTGACATAAAGCGCGAGGTTGAGCCGGGGGTAAATCATGTCAAAATCGACGAATTTATAAATGAGCTTTTTCCTAAAAATCTGTCGCATTATTTTCTCTTTGACGGCGAGCGCTGGGGCGATTTTGCACTGAACGGAGTGCGCGAAAATATCAAGGAGTCAGTGCATATTTTAACGGGTCTGTCCGCGTACAAATCGGCAATGCTGCACCTTAAGGATATGGGAGACAACTCTGTAATTAAAAAATTCAGGAAAAATATTCAGGGCAAAGGAAACATATATGACGACTATGAGCGGGACAAGACGAGATTGGAGCGGGATATTGAGAGATGTCAGAAGCAGATAGAAAGCCTGGACGCGACAATCAGCCTTTGTAATAAAAAGTGTGAGGAAATTGAGCTGTATCTGGAGGCGAACAAGGACACGGAACAGCTTCAGCAGGCATACAGGCAGTGCCAGAGCGTGATTAGGGCGCAGAGTGAAAGATATCTCGCAAATTACAGGACGCTTGTGCTCGAGTATAACGCAAACGCGTACAGAGTGTTTGCAAAGCCGCTGATCGAGGCTTCGTTAAGGCTGGTAAAATCGATAGCGGGCGAGAGGCGTGACATACCGCATATGAGGCAGGCGAGCATTGATTTCATAATAAGGAGCGGGCGGTGCATATGCGGAACCCCGATAACGAAGGACTCCTATGCACTCGAATGTCTGCTTGAACAGAGAAATTACCTCCCGCCGGCCGATATGGGTTCTCTTCTGGGGGAATTTGAGAAAACCGCCAACCGCTGGAACAGGAGCGAAGATGATTTGTCCGAGGATGCGGCAAAGGTTGACGACAGTGTCAGGGATTATGAGGAAAACTGTATCCAGCTTCAGAAGATTGAACAGAAAATGAGCCGGAATATTAATTTTTCTGAAAAGAGGGCTGAGCTCAAGCGTTATAGGAATGAGGCGAACAGCGCTGCGCTGAAAAAGGGTGAGCTAAAGAGCGCCATAGCATCAAATCAGAGCAGAATTCAGAGCATTGAAATCCAGATGAGAAATCAGGAGGCTAAAAATGCCGAGAATGAAAAGTGGCGGAGAAAGATTGAGCTTGCGGAAGCGGTGTACGACAAAATCAGTGCTGACTTTTCCGAGCGCGAGAAGAAAATTTTTAATGACTTTAACAATGAGATACAGGCTAATTTTTCAAAGATGTTTAACGCAAAGGACAAGAAAATAAAGCTTACCGAAAATTATGAGATACAGATGTGCTACAAGACTGACATAGGAGGCTACAGGGAGGAGAAAAATCTGTCCGAGGGAGAGAAGGTTGCCAGAAATTTTGCTTTCATTGTCACGATAATGGACTACAGCCGCCGTAAGAAGCTGGAGTACAACAGCGGCAATGCAGATATGGACAATGACGGAAAAGACACGCTCCCTATCGTTCTTGACGGACCATTCTCAAAGCTTGGCGAGGAGAATATTTCGCTCGTGGCGAATGTGCTTCCGCAGGTTTCGGAGCAGGTGATTGTGTTCATGCTGCGAAAGGACTGGGCGTACACGGGACTGGACCAATATGTCGGGGCAGAGTATTCGATTGACAAGAAGCCCGATGAGAGCTTCGCATCGATAAGAAAGGTGGACAGGGCATAGTGGCGGATTTTGAATTTTTTAAGAAGGAATTTGAGTTTGTAGGTAAACATGCTCGTATGGTTAGTGAACTTTGCGTTTCCAATGATTATGAACATACATATTTCAAGAGATACATAGATGTATATATTTTTGCTGCCATAATAGGCATAAGGATTGACAGAAAGGCTTCGCGGGATTATTCACCTGTTGAGACCAAGAGTATTTTGCCGGACCAGATGATAAATGCCAAGGAGGACTTGGATTTCATAATGCAGATGATGGTGATGCTTGACCCGGCTTCCGGTGCGACGGACGAGGACAGGGTGCGCGAGGCATTCAGGGGCGCTCAGACAAAGGAAGAGTATGACAGACTTATGGGAACCTTCAACGACTATGTGAGAGGAGGTGTCGAGGAACTCTACGAAAGGCTTGTTGTACGCAAGCCCGATTCCGAGGACAGGTTCTACGACGAAAAGACGGCTAACCTGATGGCACTCTATGACAGGTTTGCGCCTAAGGAGGAGTGAAAATATTATCATATACAAATATAGTTGATTTCTAATAAAAAATAGACAAATTTACAAAATAAGTCTTTACTTTTCTAAATGGATGAGATATAATAAAAGCACGTTATATCATACCAAGCGATAAACGGTTACAACAATAAGGTCGACCGCAATAAGCGGTGTACCTCAAAGCTCTAATCCCATCTAAAGTGAATACTTTAGGTGGGATTATCTATTTTACGCGGAAAGTGAGCAAGAATAATTATTAAAGCGAATCAAATAATTATATCCAATCCCCTATTAGAAACATTATACATCATATGTTATATATCGCTTGGGTAATAGTATTTTTATAACGGCATATGAGAGAATATTTATTTGATAAATAAGGTTTTGGAAGAAAGGAATATTTATGGAGGAGATGAAGCATTTAAACAGAAAAGCAGAAGTACCTAAGCCGACAGATTTGAATTACAGAATAGGGCTTGATATAGGTATTGCGTCGGTTGGTTGGGCTGTGCTTGAGAACAATACCCATGATGAACCGTTTAGAATTATTGATTTGGGAGTGAGGATTTTTGATACGGCGGAGCAGCCTAAGACGGGGGCGTCGCTCGCACTGCCAAGGCGTGAGGCGCGTTCAGCCAGAAGGAGACTCAGAAGGCGCGGGCACAGGTTAGAGCGCATCAAGAAGCTTTTTGAGGCGGAAGGGCTTATCAACATTGAGGAGTTTGAGGCACGCTACAAGAGAACAGGGCTGCCTGACGTGTATAAGCTAAGATATGAAGGTCTTGACAGAAGGCTTACCAATGATGAGCTGGCACAGGTTTTGCTGCATATTGCTAAGCATCGAGGATTTAAGTCGACGAGCAAGGCGGCGGACGGAGACGATTCGGATACGGGAGAGGTTAAAAAGAGTATAAGTGCTAACAAGACGCTTATGCAGGAGAAGGGATACCGCACGGTCGGTGAGATGATTTATCTTGATGAAAAATTCCGCACTGATTGTCCTTGGAATGAAAACGGATACATACTCACACCACGCAATAAGTCGGGTGATTACAAGCATACAGTTCTTAGAGATATGCTTGCCGATGAGGTGATGGAGATATTTAAGGCGCAGAGAGCGCTGGGAAATGATGCTGCCACAGAGAAGCTTGAAAGGGCATATCTTGACATTATGCTCAGTCAGCGTTCGTTTGACATGGGACCGGGCGCTCCGAGCAGGTACGCCATGGAGGGCTTTGAGGACAGAGTCGGGTTGTGTACCTTCGAGGGTAAGAACGGAGAAAAGCGTGCTCCAAAAGCTGCTTATACCTCTGAGTTTTTTGTGGCGCTTGAGAAGATAAACCATACGAAAATAGTGTTTGCCGATGGGAGTACAAGATTTTTTACGAGCGATGAGCGCCATGCCATTATAGCTCTTATGCACAGGCAGCATACGGTAAAATACACCGCTGTGCGTAAGACGGTTGGTTTAGCGGAGGAGGATAAGTTCTATAATCTTAATTACAGTCCGAAATCGGGAAGCAAAAAATCTCCTGAAGATACAGATTTCGTGAAAATGGAGAACTATCACAAGATACGCAAGGCTCTCGGGGAAGAGGTTGTATCGGAACATTTATCACCGGATAAGATAAAGCTGTATGACGACATAGCTGGGATACTTACATTGTACAAGAACGATGACAGCAGAATAAGGCGTTTGGCTGAACATGATATTGCTCCGGAATGTTATGATGCATTGCTGGAAATGTCACCGAGTAAATTTCATAATCTGTCACTCAAGGCCATGGGAAAAATTATCCCGTTTCTGCTTCAGGGAAATACTTACGATAAGGCTTGTGAGCTTGCCGGGTATGATTTCAGGGCTGAGAATAACGGCGAAAAGTCGATTTTGTTAAAAGGTAAAAATATCACCAACATTGTAAATGATATCACGAACCCTGTTGTCAGACGCTCGGTATCGCAGACCATCAAGGTCATAAATGCGATTATACTCGAGTATGGCAGTCCGCAGGCTGTGAACATTGAGCTTGCGAGAGAAATGTCGAAGGATTTCGATGAGAGAAGGAAAATCAAGTCCGACATGGAGGCGAGAGAGAAGGAAAATGACAAGGTTTTAAGTCGTGTCAGGGAGTACAAGCCAAATCCGACCGGGCAGGATATAGTAAAGTTCCGTCTTTGGGAGGAGCAGGGAGGAGTATGTCTTTATTCGGGAGATAAGATTGATATAAATGACCTTTTCTCATCGAATGGAGGGTATGATGTTGACCATATATTGCCGTACAGCATTACTTTTGATGACTCATATCGCAATAAGGTACTTGTGAAGGCTTCGGAGAACAGGCAGAAGGGCAACCGGACACCCTATGAGTATATCATGGCTGAAAAAGGCGAGCCGGCGTGGAACGAATATGAGACTCTGGTAAGAAATACGGTTAAGGATTATAAAAAACAGCTTAAGCTCCTAAAAAAGCATATATCTGACGAGGAGAAAGCAGAGTTTAAGGAGCGTAACCTCACAGACACAAAATACATAACAAGAATTATTTACAATATGATACGCCAGAACCTTGTATTAAAACCTTACCTCAATCTCGAGAGGGAGAGAAAAAAGCAGGTTATGGCTGTAAACGGCACTATAACACATTATCTCAGCAAGAGATGGGGACTCGCTGGCAAGGACAGACGCACCGACACCCATCACGCACAGGACGCTGTTGTCATAGCATGTACAACCGATGGAATGATTAACAGGATATCCCGCTATTCAAAGGGCAGAGAGTTAGCTTATTCGAGAGGCTTCGAGTTCATGGACGAGGAGACGTGGGAAATATTAAACCGCGACAATTTTTCACGCGAGGACTGGGATGAGAAGTTCGGCGTAAGGCTTCCGATGCCATGGGAGCATTTCGTAGACGAGCTGGATATTCGTATGTCAAGATACAGCACAATGGGAGAAAGTGTTTCCGAGGGAACGTCGCCGAGGAAATTTATTCTGTCGCACAGAGATGTGTTTAACTGGATAAATTATCCTGAATGGATGTTTGTCGAGGGCAGACCGGGACGCAGGGGCGTGCTTGATGGAATATTTGTATCGCGAATGCCAAATCACAAGGTCAGTGGACAGGCACACGAGGAGACTATACGGTCGGCGAAGTATTATGAGGACGGGGGAAGCATCTTTGAAACCGGAGGCTATGTGGTCACTAAGAAATCTATTCAGGATATCAAGCTGAAAGATGGCGAAATAAAGGAGTTTTTTAACCCGGACAGTGACAGACTGCTCTATGAGGCACTGGTCGACCGACTTAGTCGGTACGGAAATGACCCTAAAAAGGCTTTTGCAGAGCCGTTCCATAAACCAAAGTCAGATGGAACTCCGGGACCTGTGGTCAAGAAAATTAAGGTGTTTGAAAAGCAGACATCAGGAGTACTTGTAAGAGATGGAAATGGTATAGCTGCCAACGGTTCCATGGTCAGAATTGATGTGTTCTGCGAGGAAAACAAGGGTAAGAAAAAATACTATTTTGTCCCGATTTACACGGCTGATGTGGTGAAGAAAAGGTTGCCTAATAGGGCGGCTACAGCTAATAAGATATTGTCAGAATGGCGTATGATGAATGATGAGAACTTTATTTTCAGTCTTTATTCGAGGGATTTGATTTATATTGAGAGTGATAAGGGAGTAGCTGTAAAAACAATTGATGGACAAACAATACGAGTGCAGAGTTTATACGCGTATTTTACAGGTGCTAATACAGCTACGGCAAGTATATCAGGAAAATTTCATGATAGCAGCGCAACATATGAAAGTCTTGGAATTCAAGGCTTAAAAAATATTCAAAAGTGTCAGGTAGATGTGTTGGGAAATGTTTCATTTGTAAAAAAAGAGAAACGCATGACATTCAATTAAAGCAATTCCATAAATTGTTGCATATGGCAACTTCTATATCTTAAAATATTACTTTACATTAAAAGATGCATTAATTTTTAGAATTGCTATAGTTTTTGGGAGGTATGTATGGGATATCGTAACATAAAGATTGACAGTTCTATAGGTCTGCATATCAAAAACGAGCAGTTGGTGATAGGCGAAAAGGGCGTCAGTTTTCCGCTGGAGGATATTAACTGCGTTCTGATAGAAAATCAAGCTGTTACGATATCTGCATATATGCTTTCGGAGTTTGCAAAACAGGGGATTGCTTTATATGTCTGCGATGAAAAACATCTTCCTAATGCGGTACTTCTTCCGATGGCGAAGCACAGCAGACATTTCAGACTGCTCACCAAGCAGATTGAGGTTGGAAAGCCGTTGATTAAGCGGTTGTGGCAGCAGATTATTGTGTGTAAGATAAAAAATCAGGCATTGTGTCTCAAAGAGATGGGGCTTGATGGATACGAAAAGCTTCTTTCGATGACAAAGGAAGTGCAGTCAGGAGATAAAACGTATGTCGAGGCAAAGGCGGCGGCATACTATTTTCGTGTTTTGTATGGCGATGGATTTACAAGAGCAGATGAGTGTATTGTAAATTCTGCGATGAATTACGCATATGCGATAATAAGAGGGCTGATTGCAAGGTCGGTTGTGTGTTATGGTCTGGAGCCCTCGCTTGGAATGTTCCATCACAGTGAACTGAATGGTTTTAATCTGGCAGATGACCTTATTGAAGTGTTTAGACCATTGGTTGATTTGTATGTGGCAAGCCATTTTGATATTTCGGAGGTTGATGCCGATTTGACTCCTCAGATAAAGAGAGAGTTGTTTAATATAATTAACTACGATATGTCAGTGAAAGGAGAGAAGCGCATTATCAGCAACTGTATTGACATGCTTGTCTACAGCTATAGTGGAGCGATACAGGGAAACAGAACTGACCTGGAACTCCCGGAATTGATACCGTTGCAGGTGCATAGCTATGAATAAATTTATGAGACTGATGGTATTTTTTGATTTGCCTGTCGTAAAGGACAGGGACAGGAAGGCAGCAGCGAAGTTTCGCAGATTTCTTTTAAAAGACGGATATGTGATGGTTCAGTGGTCTGTATATTCAAGATTATGTAATGGCGCGGACTCAATCGAGATGCACAAGCAACGTTTAAAGCAAAATCTACCTCAAAAAGGAGCGGTTCGCTGTCTGATATTGTCTGAAAAGCAGTATTCATCTATAGACATTCTTTTAGGAACATCGACCTTCCACGATATGGACGAGTCTACGGATTTGATAAATATTTTTTGAAAAAAGAATGGTTTGAGAGCTAAAAGGCATAATTGTGACTTGTTTTTTTGCATGAAAAATCTCCGTGAATATAAGTAATCACGGGGATTTTTCGTTCCCTATTATATCATACCAAGCGATAACTGGGAACAACAACATATCATCTACTGTAAATTCTCCAGTAACAATTATATCATACCAAGCGATAACTGGGAACAACAACCTTTCTAATCCAAAGAAAACGCATTTCACGATTATATCATACCAAGCGATAACTGGGAACAACAACGGTACAAGCTTTAAATACTTTTCAGAATGTATTATATCATACCAAGCGATAACTGGGAACAACAACATTATCGCATTCAACCTTGATTCAATTGCATTATATCATACCAAGCGATAACTGGGAACAACAACATCAAATCATTCAGCCACCATGTAGCCATTATTATATCATACCAAGCGATAACTGGGAACAACAACTTTAGTTTTTTCCCTGTTCTTGCAAAATCAATTATATCATACCAAGCGATAACTGGGAACAACAACGTAATTGCGGACGTTGGAACGGGTAAAAAGATTATATCATACCAAGCGATAACTGGGAACAACAACACAACACAAAAGCGGACGTTGGCACTTTCAATTATATCATACCAAGCGATAACTGGGAACAACAACCGCTTTCCTCTTTTTCTCGGACTTCCTGAAATTATATCATACCAAGCGATAACTGGGAACAACAACATTATTCAGTATCAGCCGTAGTCTGTATATATTATATCATACCAAGCGATAACTGGGAACAACAACTTGTCGCAATAGTGGTTACTCTCACTCATAATTATATCATACCAAGCGATAACTGGGAACAACAACGCAGTAAATGTCGGGCGTGCCGGTTTTCTATTATATCATACCAAGCGATAACTGGGAACAACAACCTTGGTTTTTGAAGCTATGGTATGATAATATTATATCATACCAAGCGATAACTGGGAACAACAACGAGCTCTCGAATAAACATATTCGCATGGTTATTATATCATACCAAGCGATAACTGGGAACAACAACAATCGGCGATTGTGAACTATACGAGATTAGATTATATCATACCAAGCGATAACTGGGAACAACAACGAGGACGCAGGCGGAGCGAATCCGAAGGTGATTATATCATACCAAGCGATAACTGGGAACAACAACCCATAACATCACAGCACTCTTCTGTTTTTATTATATCATACCAAGCGATAACTGGGAACAACAACTGTATAAGTGCGCAACTCATTATCCCATATATTATATCATACCAAGCGATAACTGGGAACAACAACCCAGCCTTGCCAACACGGGCCGGGCTGTTGATTATATCATACCAAGCGATAACTGGGAACAACAACTTATTGTGTTATATTCAATGTACCGGATTATTATATCATACCAAGCGATAACTGGGAACAACAACAATAGCGCCTATGACATGTTGAAAACGCGGATTATATCATACCAAGCGATAACTGGGAACAACAACTCGATCCATCCGTCAGCTTTCGCGGCTTTTATTATATCATACCAAGCGATAACTGGGAACAACAACCCTCACTAGTTAAAATACATTTCCTCAAAAATTATATCATACCAAGCGATAACTGGGAACAACAACACCCGACCATTCAAGAAATGAGCACTCCCAATTATATCATACCAAGCGATAACTGGGAACAACAACTGGACACTGACAAGCTCGAGGATTTAACAATTATATCATACCAAGCGATAACTGGGAACAACAACTCGATAGTGAAAAGTCCGAGCTTATGGCTCATTATATCATACCAAGCGATAACTGGGAACAACAACTGACAGCTCACTTCGCCAAGAAGTTATCCGATTATATCATACCAAGCGATAACTGGGAACAACAACCGCAATTGTGTCAAGTAGCGCTTACGGGCGATTATATCATACCAAGCGATAACTGGGAACAACAACATTTAAACCGCTGCAGAGGATGTCCCCGGTATTATATCATACCAAGCGATAACTGGGAACAACAACCAAATCTTTGTAAATATATCCAAATCATAGATTATATCATACCAAGCGATAACTGGGAACAACAACAAGTGGACAATTGCACCCTTAATGGGTGACATTATATCATACCAAGCGATAACTGGGAACAACAACTGCTTGAAGGCGGTATCAAGAAAATGAAGATTATATCATACCAAGCGATAACTGGGAACAACAACCCACCGGTGACATAATCGACCAAAATGACAATTATATCATACCAAGCGATAACTGGGAACAACAACCATTTTTGACGCTCTATTAGAATGAGCTATATTATATCATACCAAGCGATAACTGGGAACAACAACCAATCAGTGATGCGTTCAATGAAGGTTTTAATTATATCATACCAAACGACAATATTAACAAAAATCTGAACAAAATCGCCTTAGCGCCGAATAATTAATTTTCCTGATGGGAGAATAGGTTGTTCGGCGTTTTTTGTTGAGCTGTACTTTTTATAGAACAGGTGTCAAGTATAATGAGGGTAACAAACAAAAGCCGTGAATTGCAATATAAAATAGGCATTAGTTTACAGCTATGAAATGGCGGAAAGGTGGCAGTTATGCATATTTTAGCATTTATTTTACTTTTTGTTATGTGTTCAATAGGAGCAGCCTGCGAGGGAGATTATTCAGGATTAGCAGTAATAGGAAAAGTCATTGGATTTTTTGTATTATGGATTGGAATGATGTTTTTGTTTACGCAGCCGGTATTGCTGTTTGTGGTGATAGTGATTATCGTTATTGTTTTTATTGCCTTGAATTCCAAGACGTAATGGGTAAAGATATAGGAATATGAAAAGTTTATCTGCCTTATGAAGGAACTCTACTTTTATTCTACATGAAAAAGTTGAAACAATATGAGAGCGGTGTAAAATAAAATCAGCAGGTGACGGAGGAAAATTATGAGAGACTATAGTTTTGGAAATTTTATCAGTACATTGAGGGAGAGAGGTGGCATGTCTCAATATCAATTAGGTACACTCGTCGGTGTTTCGGATAAGGCAGTATCAAAATGGGAAAATGGAGTTTCCAAGCCAAGAACAGATGTTATAAAGAAACTGGCAAAGGTCTTATGTGTAAGCGTTGACGAGTTGTTAACCTGCGAATATGATTCTTCAGATTATGTAAGAAAGGACTTATTTGCAATGAAAAATAAAATTATTAAGCAGGCAGAAAAAAGGTTGGAAGAGTTATACGGGGACAAACCGCCGATGATAATAACTAACAGATTTAAGACAGAGCAGATTATGCTCGAGGGGCAGGAAGCGCTTTTGTGGATGGGATTTATGGGAAAGTTATATGAAAAATGCCGTGAAGCGGGAGCGTACTTTGAAGTAAGAAATGCCCAGATGGGAGCATCTCTTATTGCATGGCTTTTGGGTGGAACAAATGTGAATCCTTTGCCGGCGTACTATTATTGTCCGGCGTGCCATAAAATTCAATTTATACCAAATGTAAAATGTGGGATAGATGCTCCAAATAAAAAGTGCATATGTGGAATGGAATATTATAAGGATGGTTTCGGAATTGATGTAGGGAATATGTATCCTATTGAGAGAAGTAATGACATATATGTTTCTAACAATACTACGAAAATTGTGGAGGAATGTCTGAATGATTATTTCTTAAAATATGGCAGAATAAGAAAATTTAATATAATTTATACACCTATAACAGATGTGGAAATTCCGGATGGCGATGATATTATTGGAACAAAGTTTGCACTGATATCACAGGAGATGTCAAAAGAGTTTCCTGAATATATAATAACAATGCAGTATGAGAATTTCCGTAAGTTACGAGATGAATTTTCTATATTGACTGTTAATGAGAATAAACAGGAGTATATATCTTTTTTTGACATGGAAAAGATAGGATATACAGACAAACAAATAAGATCGTACATTAATTATTCAGTGAGGGAGTGTGCGTTTAGACATTATTACAGCGGAGCGGATTTGAATAAATTATTTAAAAATCCTGACAATATGAATTTTAGCGGGTTGCTTGCGGTTTATGGTTTTTTACATGGCACCAACGCATGGGAGAATAACTCGGAGTTTCTATATGAAAAAGGAATTCAATTGAATGACCTGATTTCGTGTCGTGAGGATGTTTATTCTTATTTGTACCATAAGATAGAGACAAAATATAACAATCCTTTAGGCTTGGTATTTGAAATAAAAGAGGATGTACGCAAAGGGAAATACTTTTATAATGACATGCCTGCAGAAATCGAAAAATTGCTGTCAGAATGTGAAGTTCCTGATTGGTATATAGAAAGTATGAAAAAAATCAGATATTTGTTTCCAAAAACAAATTTGACTGTGCAACTGAAACGTAATATATGCAAGACGTTGATGAAAAATGGATATTAAGGTCAAAGTAAACGTTATCACTAAAGTATGACAGATATTGTAAAGGAAGAATTGATACGAAATGTTAAGGAGTTGGAACGATGTGTCGAGCAAATAGTATCTTATACAAATACTACAGAAGAAATAATGAAGTTAAAGGATCCTGATGAGAGGGCAGAGATTTTGGAAGAAGCAGGGATAGACCCGGATGATTATGATTTTGATTGAGCTGGAGGTTGACTTTGTTTGAAATGAATTCATTTGTACAGGAACCGGCAGTGTTTTTTGTGATAACTTGAAGAAGCGGATTGTATACTCAGGTGATGTATATCTGTATATTAACATAAGCAGCTTTCCCATTGACTCCTCCCCCAACATTATATACAATTAAATAAAACAGAATCGGGCGTCCACCCGGAAGTCCTGAAATATAATGCTGTAAAGGAGAACACAACCATGAAAAAAATCCGACTGACCTACAATGCACCTGTGACTTTGACGTTTGTGCTGCTGTGTTTTGTGGCGACACTGTTAAACTATATAACGCAGGGTGCGAGCAATGTGCTGCTGTTTATGACGTATCATACGTCGCTTGCTAATCCGCTCACTTATCTGCGGTTCTTTACACATGTGCTTGGGCACAGTGGGTGGGCGCATTTTATTGGAAATGCGTCGTATCTGCTTTTGCTTGGACCGATGCTTGAGGAGAAGCACGGGGGAGACAATATCGTGAAGATTATTCTCGTGACAGCCCTTGTGACGGGAGTCATCAACTACATCTTTTTCCCGAGGGTGGCACTGTGCGGGGCGAGCGGAGTAGTGTTTGCGTTCATTCTGCTTACGTCGTTTACAAGCTTCAGGGAAGGGGAAATCCCGATTTCCTTTGTGCTTGTGGCAGCGATTTTCCTTGGACAGCAGGTGTATGACGGTCTGGTTTACGACGATAATATATCGAATATGGCACATATTGCGGGAGGAGTGGTTGGTTCCATAACCGGATTTAAGTTTAACAGAATCGAGAAAAGTCCCTATTGATTTGTAAAAAAAGTGTGAACAATGAGTAATAGCGATGTAAATTTCTTGAAAAACGGAAAATTCTGTATTACAATTAATCCGTATGTTAAGAGAATAAAAGAAACGAGGACGTGGTTATGGATGCTGTATCGGTGACGTTATTATTTCTGGGATTGTTTAGTGGTGTCGCACTTTTCCTGTATGGTATGGGTGTGATGGGGGACGGTCTGAAGAAAGTCGCGGGAAATAAGCTTGAGACGCTTTTGTATGGGCTGACAAGTACTCCGCTTAAGGGAATTCTGTTGGGAGCGGGGGTTACAGCTATTATACAGTCGTCCTCGGCGACATCTGTTATGGTTGTTGGTTTCGTCAATTCCGGTATGATGAAGGTCGTGCAGGGAATTGGTATCATAATGGGTGCGAATATAGGAACGAGTATCACGGGCTGGATTTTGTGTCTGTCGGATATTCAGGGGGCAGAGGGAGTAGCGGCGCTTCTGTCATCATCAAGTATCGCTGCCATTGTTGCAATAGTTGGTCTTTTGGTGAGAAATCTTTCTAAGAAGGAGACGCACAAGGCTATAGGGGATATCCTGTTTGGTTTTACGATTCTTATGATAGGTATGTCCACCATGAAGGAGGCTATGGCTCCGCTTCAGAACAATCCGTTTTTTATGGGGATGTTAACGAAGTTTTCCAATCCTTTTCTTGGAATTCTTCTCGGTATAGTAATTACCGCTGTTTTGCAGAGCGCATCGGCGTCTGTTGGTATTCTGCAGTCAGTGGCCATGTCGGGATTTCTTCCGTTTTCGGCGGCACTTCCGATTGTTATGGGTATAGGCGTTGGCGCAGCATGTCCGGTTCTTATGAGCGGCATGAGCTCTAATAAGAATGGTAAGAGAACAGCGTTAGTATATCTTTTTAATGATTTGGCGGGTATGATTATCTGCGGAACCATATTTTATACGGTGCAGGCGGTTGTTACGCGCGGCGGACAGTTTGCGTTCATGGATATCGAGATGAAGTCCGTGTCCATTGCCCTTTTGAATACAATATATAGAACCTTGACGATCATTATCCTTGCACCATTTATTAAGCAGATTAATAAGCTCATGTTCTGGATAATCAAGGATACGCCGGATGATGTGGAGGATCAGGCGGATTTCGATCTGCTTGAGGAGCGTTTCCTTAGAAACCCTGAGCTTGCGCTTGCACAGGTTGGAACGGTTATGAACGGTATGGCAAGGAAGGCTCAGAAGAATGTTATGAGGGCATTTGAACTCATGGATGATTATTCTGTTGAGAAATTCAATCTTATTCAGGAGAAGGAGAACGTAATCGACAAGTACGAGGATAAGCTTGATACATATATGATGAAGATTACGGCGATAGGGCTTAACAAGAACCAGACGAGACAGAATTCCAAGTATCTGCATACGGTCAGTGACTTTGAGCGAATTGCCGACCATGCCTGCGGAATATCGAGGGCTGCGAAGGAGATTGTCGAGAAGAAGATTAAGTTCTCGGACGACGCCAGGAGGGAGCTTGAGATTTTGTACAGCGCAGTCAAGGAAGAGCTTGATATGACGGTCAAATCATTCACGGAGGACGATATTGACATGGCGCGTCAGGTTGAGCCTCTGAGGATAACGGTCCGTATGCTCTGTGCAGAGCTTAAAAGAAATCATATAGTGAGACTTCAGAGCGGTAACTGTGATGCTATAAACGGCTTTGTTTTCAACGACCTGCTCACCAATCTTGAGCGTATCGTGGCGCACTGCTCGAACATAGCTGTTGCGATGATGGAGTTTGAGTCCGATGATTTCAACACGCATCAGTATCTAAAGGATATGAGAAATTCCGAGGTTTCCGACATGGCGAAGGACGTGAATTATTACTCTGACAAATATTCCGTGGAGAAGGCTGTGGGTAAGGCTGGACAAGATAAATAATAATGGTGTAAAATAATCACTGTGCAGGTCTGTGCAGTGATTTTTTTATATAAAAGGAATGAGGATAAAAATATGGCGGGTTCTAGGGATAAGGCGTTAAATATAGTAGGTATAATGATATGTCTGGCGGCAGCATGCGTTCTGTTTATATATCTTGGACAGGGAAAGCGGCTGAGCTTCTGCGATGAGATATACTCTTATACGATAACCAACTCAGGCAGGGCGACATACCAGTTTGATGCAGGGAGGGTGTATTCGAGGGCAGAGGTTGAGGATATGCTGTCACATACGAAAGGGGATACCATAGTGGGTACGTTGAAGAATGTGGCTAAGGACAAGGTTCACCCGCCGTTGTACTACATATTTATGTATATCTCCTCGGTTATACAGGGGGGACACTCGAAGTGGATTGGTCTTTGTGTAAATCTGTTGTTCCTGCTTGGCACGGTGGGACTTTTGTGGGGCTTGATGTATGGGGTGACGGGAAAAAGAATATTGGCGGTGGCTTCCGTTGGGGTGTATCTGTTTAACATGAGTACGTTGTCGGACATGCTTCTTGTGAGAATGTACATGGCGATGACATTCTTTGCGATGGGACTTTTATACCATGAGCTTAAAATCTCAGAAAATAAGCTCTCGAAGAATAAGCCAGGTGCGGGAAGACGGTTTTATCCTTGGCTGATGCTTATAACTGCGGGGGGATTTCTTACCCAGTATTATTTTGCGTTCTTTGCAATGGCGTTCTTTGTGGTGGAATTCATTCTGTATTGGAAGAAGGACAGAGCAAGGGTAAAGGCGTATTTTCTTTCTATGCTTGCGGCGGTGGGGCTTGCGACTGTGCTGTGGCCGTTATGGATGCCGAGTATGCTGTTTAACAGCCATGCGGGGGCGATTGCTGAGAGTGCAGTGGATTTTCTGCACATGTTCAGAAAGCTATACGAGGCGTTCAGAATAATGCAGGTATCGGTTTTTCAGAGAGCGTATGTGTTTGGAATGATATTTGTCGTGGGACTCAGCGTGACGTTTTTTGTGTCGCCTGCAGTGCGCGAACACAGAAAAAATATAAGAAATCTTGTTATGAAGGCGCTGGCGGGAGCCTTTGCGTATGCCGTGCTGGTGCGTATCCTTACACCTGATTATCTCACCTCGGGAAGATACTATTATCCGGCGCAGATGCTTGAGATAACGGCAATTTTGCTTATGTTGTATTCGCTTGCGGCGGAGTACGTCGTAAAAGGAAGAGAGCTTGTGTTTGCAGGTCTTTGTGTACTCTTTATTGTGGGGGATTTTGCAGGGTACAGGTATGGATATGGGATTGACTACTACGGGGATGCTGCGGTGTACGATGAGGAGATGGCGGCTCTTGCAGAATATGCTGACGGGCTGTGGGTTCTGACCGAGAATAATTCCTATCAGCTTGATGCGATGCTGCCGTTTTGGTGTATTCCTGAGTATCTCGTTGTGCTTGATGATAGTGTGCCGGAAGAGTACAGGATGCTAAATCAGCTCGACGGAGTGGACAGTACGATAATCGTCTCACAGGAGTATTTGACCGACGAGGGCTTTAAGGATAATTCCGACAGGGGAATGTATTATCTTATTGGTTCCACCGGCAGGTTTGCCACAGATGAGCTTCTGTTTCAGGAAGGCGGGGTTCTTGTATATAAGGTTGAGTTTCAATAATGGCATACCCCATCTACAGTTTAACCTGTGAGATGGGGTGTCTTTTGGTTCTATTGCTTTTTGCTGCGATTAAGACGTGTGAACTCACGGGCGATTAACAGAATAGATTCGTTGTATTCGAGAGGAAGGGTTGACATCATTGAGATTACATCTTTCTGCATGTCATCTTCGGCATCATTTCCAAAAACGATGGTATCAAGAGAAACATGAAGACCTTTTGATAGCTTAACCAGGGTATCCACGGACATTGATTTGCGTCCGTTCTCGATTTCTGATAAGAAAGTGACAGATATTCCGATTTTGTCAGCGAGCTCCTGCTGTGTCATGTTAATAGAACGCCTGAGTTGGTAAATCTTGTTACCTATGATACGGTTGGTATCATGGGACGTACAGTTCATAGAAATCCTCCAGTACATTTATTTATTGTTAAAGTAAAATTTAACTACTAATACAAAATACCAAAAAATGGAAATTAATTAAATCAACAGCAGTTTAGAATTTATTAAACGAAAGATGAATAGTGTTTTAAAATATATTTTTCATTACTGATTGTGCCGTAGTACGGCGGAATATAGAATAAATTGGAAAATAACAGTCCTACAGGAGGCGGAATAATGGGAATAGATATGCAGGATATTCTGGGCTTTAATTTTTTTCAGTATGGCAGTCCATATATAGGTGAGTGTGGCGGAATGCATTTTCGCATGGCGAGAAATCCCCTTGAGAATGTGGTTTTCAATCATGACCCGCACAAAAATGATGACGCATTGTTTGATGTGACAATATGGAGGGGACCGTTCAATTACGACAAGACGAAGCAGAAGAAAACCACTGCACAGTTCCCTTTCACGCCCGAGGGACGCAAGGAGGCTGTGCAGTGGCTTAATGAGCGGTACGCTGAGCGTGTGGAGTACTGGGCAGAGGGGATTCCGCTGTTTCCAAAATATAAGACGGATCCTGATGAGGAAGTACAGGACTAGAGACCATAGTTGTCCAAAAAATCCATAGCGGCATCAGAGAGAGGCAGGTTAGAGTTGACACAGTAGCTTACCTCTCTTTTTTTTATGTCAATGTCCGGTGGCGTGACTTCCATGAGAGCACCGGATTCCAGCTCGTTTTTGACAAATTCGCGTATGACACAGCCTATGCCGAGTCCTGTCTTTGCAAACTCGATTAGCAGGTCCATGCTTCCGATTTCCATGAGCGTTGTCTGGGAGAGAAGCATGTCATTAAGGTAGGAATCTACATAGGTTCTTGTGACATTGTCCCTTGTCAGCAGCATAAGGTTGGCACCTTGAAAAAGATTGTGCATGTTGGTATTTTCCCGCAGAAGGAGATTTTTTATGTAGCCGGGGGAGGCGACGAACGTATCATGGATTGAGCCGGCACGGTAGAGCTTCAATCCTCTCTGTGAGTCGGGAGTGGCTATAAGCCCGATATCTATGTCACGGCTGTCGATGAGAGCCCTCGTGTGAATGGAGGACTGACAGTTGATGGATATGCTGATGTGCGGATTTTTCCGAACATATTTCTGAAGTCGAGGCAGCAGGATATATTTGCACAGGGTATTGCTGGCACCGAAGCGTATGCGCCCGATGCCAAGCTCCTTTCTTGAGCGCAGCAGCAGTTCACCGGCGTTAATCTCATTAAAGGCAGACAGAATGTGTGAATATAACAGTTCACCGTCGTCGGTGAGGATTACACCCTTTGAGCTTCTGAAAAAGAGGGTTATGCCAAGCTCGTCCTCAAGCTGTTTAATCGCCTTGCTGACAGCCGGCTGGCTTATGAACAGCCGCTTTGAGGCTGCCGAGAGACTGCCCGTCTGTGCTGTTGTGAGAAATATATTGTAGAGATTTAGGGGGGTATGCCACAGATTTCCTGAATTCGTCATGTTAATCCTCATTTCTGAGCGATTTATAGCGATGAGGCTGACATCAAAAGCAATTTGTTTTCGCTCAGAAACAGATTGCATGTTTAAAAAAAATCATGTACCGTCCTTAGAAGGTACTAAAATTAATTTAATGTAGAATCGGTATTGAAAAATAAATAATATGACTACATTAAATACTATAACTTCAAGTTATACAATGTATAAATAATATGTATTTTTAGAATAGCATAAAATATGCTATAATACAATCAGTAACCTTGAAAGACCGCTGTGGAATGTGGGACAGGGACAGAAAAGAGGAATAGTGTGAAAAATACATCTAAGGCAGTAAAAGACACAGCCTAAGATGTATTACGATTTCACAATAGTTCAGCGGGCTGAACTATTAGAAAAACAAAGCACTTTTTTCATTATTATTTTAGCCGCCGAGCGGCGGCATGGAGGAATATTTATGGGTATGACGATGACACAGAAGATTCTTGCAGCACATGCAGGACTTCCTTATGTTGAGGCAGGACAGCTTATAGAGGCTGATCTTGATTTGGTTCTTGGAAATGATATAACATCTCCTGTTGCCATACATGAGATGGATAAGATGAAGGTCGACGGAGTGTTCGATAAGGATAAGATAGCTCTTGTTCCGGATCATTTTGTGCCGAATAAGGATATCAAGTCGGCAGAGCACTGCAAGTGCGTGAGAGAGTTCGCAAAGAGAAATGAGATTACTAATTATTTTGAGGTTGGTCAGATGGGAATTGAGCATGCGCTGCTCCCTGAGAAGGGGCTTACAGTTGCGGGCGATGTTGTCATCGGCGCTGACTCACACACCTGTACATACGGAGCTCTTGGGGCATTCTCGACAGGTGTCGGCTCGACCGATATGGCAGCAGGCATGGCTACAGGCAAGGCATGGTTTAAGGTACCTTCCGCAATCAAGTTTGTTCTTACGGGAAAGCCTTCTAAGTGGGTGAGCGGCAAGGACGTAATTCTTCATATTATCGGAATGATCGGTGTTGACGGTGCGCTCTATAAGTCTATGGAGTTTGTTGGAGACGGAATAAAGAACCTTTCCATGGACGACAGATTTACAATAGCCAACATGGCGATTGAGGCGGGCGGAAAGAATGGTATTTTCCCTGTGGATGACATCGCTGAGGCGTATATGAGAGAACACTCAACGAAGAAATATACAATCTATGAGGCGGATGAGGACGCTGTGTACGATGAGACATACACCATAGACCTCTCAACGCTCAAGCCTACGGTGGCATTCCCTCATCTTCCTGAGAATACACACACTGTCGATGAGGCAGGAGAGGTGAAAATCGATCAGGTTGTAATCGGTTCCTGCACTAACGGACGTCTCGATGACCTCCGTATCGCTGCTGAGGTGCTTGAGGGCAGAAAGGTGGCGCCGGGGCTCAGGGTTATCATAATTCCTGCGACACAGGCAATATATCTGAAGGCGATGGAGGAGGGGCTTTTAAAGACTTTCATAGAGGCGGGAGCTGTTGTCAGCACACCTACCTGCGGACCATGTCTTGGCGGATATATGGGTATCCTCGCTGAGGGCGAGCGCTGTGTATCCACAACGAACCGCAACTTTGTCGGACGTATGGGACATGTAAAGTCGGAGGTTTACCTTGCAAGCCCTGCCGTGGCTGCGGCAAGTGCGGTCACGGGAAAGATAAGCGAGCCGGCTGAGCTTGGACTTTAAAATTTATTCAGCCGCCATGTGGGCGGAGAAATGGAGTAATACATGAAAGCATCAGGAAGAGTTTTTAAATATGGAGACAATGTCGACACAGACGTAATCATTCCGGCAAGATATCTGAATTCGTCGGATCCTGCGGAGCTTGCAGCCCACTGCATGGAGGATATCGACAAGGATTTCGTTAATAAGGTTAGGAAGGGCGATATCATCGTGGCAGACAAGAATTTTGGCTGCGGCTCATCAAGAGAGCATGCACCTATAGCCATAAAGGCTGCGGGGGTGAGCTGTGTAATCGCCGAGACCTTCGCAAGAATTTTTTACCGCAACGCCATAAATATCGGACTTCCTATTATAGAGTGCGCCGAGGCCAGCAAAGACATTGAGGACGGAGATGAGGTTGAGATTGATTTTGACAGCGGAATCATCACCAATGTGACAAAGGGAAAGCAGTACAAGGGTCAGGCATTCCCGGAGTTCATGCAGAAACTCATAGCAGCGGGCGGACTGGTGAATTACATTAATAATAAGTAGAAACATATTCACGGAAGCGCTTTGAAAGCTTTACCGAGTTGTAGAGCTTGGCATATTCTATGGCAGATATCCCCTCAATATAGTTTTCGGGATATGCGGTTGTGCAGCCGCGGCTGCGAAGCATTGCCACAGCCTTGTTGTAGGCTATGGCGGCTTCATTTTCGGAGCTGTATCTTCCTATTATATAGTTTCCATTTATATGGATGCGGGAACGGTAGCTTATGCGGCCGTTCTTTTTTACTGCCTCGACCCCGTAGTATCTGTTTATCACTCTTATATTATTGTAGCGGTAATCATGGTCGTCGCCGTTTATAAATTCGTAGTCGCGTCCCTTTACGGAGTGGCTTCGTATGCCGTAGCGCGACAGAATGTTGACCTGCATGCCGTAGTCAGCGACAAATAGATAACCCTGCCGTTTCATTATGGAATGGTTCGAGTAGTAGAACAGGTCGTCTACATCAAATTTCAGGGCCTCGTTTTCCGATAAAAAATATATAAAATAATGTTTCATCATGTAGATTGGTGTCTTTATATATATGCCGTTGTCGCGGAAGTTTATAAGTATCACATATTTGTCGAAGGTGAGCACATGGTGGTGGGTGTGATAATTGTCGATTGTGTGCCCTTTTTGCGCGTCAACGATGTCAAGCGCGTCAAGATAAGCCGCTGATGCTTCATTCTCGGTTGGGAAGCTGCCGAGGCTTATATGCTTGTTTTTGTATGTAACAGATGAACGGTAATATGCTGTACCATCCTTTTTCTGGGCTCTGAATGTTCCGGGTAGTGACATTTTAATCCTCTTTTTTGTATTTTCATATGATTTTTAATTATACATTCTTTCAAGACTCCTTTCAATTCTAAGATGCGAGCCATTTTTGATGCTGTAAGTTTGGAAGAAAAAACAATCCCGCCGCTTAATGTATGAACCTAAAAATGTAAGAGTTTACATTTTCGCGGGCTGATGCATCATTTTTGCTCTGGAAATCAATAACTTCCTCCACTTAAATGCCTGAAAAATCAAAAAATCAGGTCCTTTTCCTCCACTTTTAGAAGAAAAATTCGGAGAAAAGACGAGAATATATCATTTGCCTTTTTAGCATGGGAAAATTTCAAGTGTTATATTACACAAAAATAATGTATATTTTGAAAAATAGTTGGATATAATGCCAATGAAAAATGTTACAAAAATGTTACAAAAGACGTTTTTCACAAAAAAAAGTGATTTGATTGACAAAATCGGATTCGTAAATATAATTGCAACAAGAACAAAAAAACATTGATTTGAAATGCGAGGTTTAAAGATGAAGAATATTTTTTCACTCTTTAATGGTGTTTTTGGTTTCTTTAAGACCATTACCAAGAGCATGTACAGAAGATGTGCAATCATCGCGTCCGGCTCAGCCGTGATTGCGGTTGTGTGCCTGAATTCAACATGCTATGGAGGCGGAGGAAAGAACAATGTCGTTTCAACGCATGCCGGGACGGGACAGGCTGTCGCGCAGGACGAGGAGACGGATGATGACATCAATGAAGAGAGTTCAGTATTCACATCACTCATTAATGACACAGAGCAGGATATACACAGTTCAGTAAGCGCGCTTATAAATGCGGCTGCCATGAACGTAGATATTCAGAAAAATATTTTGAAATACTCGTGTGTTTATGCGGATGTGAATGACAATGCAAAGGAAACAGTATCGGAGGAGGCGCTTGTAAGTGCCGATTACATCAATCCGATTATCACGGTTACGGACGAGGAGTACAATAATCTCGTGCGTATTGTTGAAGCGGAAGCGACTGGGCTTGACATTAAGGCAAAAATTCTGGTTGCGAACGTGGTTATCAACAGAGTATTTTCAAAGGATTTTCCTGACAATGTGACAGAGGTTATTTTTCAGGGAAACGGAGCACAGTTTCAGCCGGTGATGGATGGAAGGTATTATTCCGTGGAGCTTACGGATACATCCTATGAGGCAGTTGACAGGGCGTTAATCGGAGAAGATTATTCCGAAGGGGCACTTTTCTTTGCGGCAAGTGCTTCAGCGGGAGGGGAGAGCTGGTTTGCAATTCACCTTAAACGCCTGTTTGAGTACAATGGACATGTTTTCTTTGGATATTATTAAAGAATTTACTTGTTTAATGAAATAAAGTGTGATAAAATTGGCGGTAAGTATTAGGCTTACCGCCTTTTGTTTTAAATAATATTATTACAAAATCTGCTGGAGGACGCTATGGAATTATTTTATAAAAGTACTAGGGATGACGGTGTTAAGGTGACAGCCTCGAAGGCTATTTTAAAAGGTCTTGCCGATGACGGCGGTCTTTTTGTTCCGGAGAGCATACCGGCTCTTGACAAGGGCTTTGACGAGCTCGCTAAGATGAGCTATGGCGAGGTTGCCTATGAAGTAATGAAGCTCTTTTTCACAGATTTTACTGAGGAGGAGTTAAAGAACTGTATTGCAAATGCATATGACTCTAAGTTTGACACAACTGAGATTGCACCTCTTGTGAAGGCTGACGGTGCATACTATCTGGAGCTGTTTCATGGAGCCACTATCGCATTTAAGGATATGGCACTCTCAATCCTTCCACATCTTATGACAACATCTGCAAAGAAGAATAATATTAAAAATGATATTGTGATTCTCACTGCGACATCAGGAGATACAGGTAAAGCTGCACTTGCAGGTTTTGCAGGAGTGAAGGGAACGAAGATTATCGTGTTCTATCCTAAGGACGGCGTGAGCCCTATCCAGGAGAAGCAGATGGTCACACAGAAAGGTGACAATACATATGTCGTTGCAATAAGGGGTAACTTTGACGATGCACAGACGGGTGTGAAGAATATATTCGGAAATAAGGAGCTCGCTAAGGAGCTTGACGCTGCCGGATACCAGTTTTCATCGGCTAACTCCATCAATATAGGCAGACTTGTTCCTCAGATAGTTTATTATGTATATTCTTATGTCAAGCTTCTTGCAAATGAGGAGATTGCACAGGGCGAGAAGATTAATGTGGTCGTTCCGACAGGAAACTTTGGAAATATCCTTGCCGCTTTTTACGCTAAGAATATGGGACTTCCTATTGCGAAGCTTGTGTGTGCCTCGAATGAGAATAAGGTTTTATATGATTTCTTCTCGACGGGCGTGTATGACAGGAACAGAGAGTTCAAGCTCACGAGTTCACCTTCGATGGATATTCTTATCTCAAGCAACCTCGAGAGACTTATATACCGTATTGCCGGAGGTTCGGCGAAGGAAAACGGCGCGCTTATGGCACAGCTTAAGGAAAACGGACGTTATGAGATTACGGACGAGATGAAGGCACAGCTTGAGGATTTCTACGGAAATTATGCGAGCGAGAAGGAGACTGCGGACACAATAAAGACGCTCTACGAGGACACGGGCTATGTCATCGATACGCATACTGCCGTGGCAGCAGCCGTATACAAGAAATACGTTGACGCGACAGGCGATAAGACAAAGACGGTCATCGCTTCTACAGCCAGTCCGTTCAAGTTTACAAGAAGTGTAATGGACGCAATTGACAAGGCTAAGTACGACAGCATGACGGATTTCGAGCTTGTCGATGAGTTGTCGAAGCTTGCCAATGTAGCTGTTCCACAGGCAATTGAGGATATCAGGACTGCTCCGGTTCTCCATGACAGAGTATGCGACGGTGACAAGATGGAAGATACCGTAAGAAATATACTCGGAGTGTAGACAACGTGAGGCTTGTGTGCTAATATCGGACATGGCTTTGCAGCATGAGAAGGTTTTAGGAAATACTTGAAGAAGATGGACCATACTATTGTTGGTTAGTGCAGCGATAGTATGGTTCTTTAATGTATTAGCTATATTACAGCTTCACGTTATTTACCATGGTGTGGAAAAAAAGGCTTGAAAAAATGTTCGGTTTAATCTATAATACGAACATACATTTGGATTTAGACGAAAACGTATTGATTTGTGACTGTTCAGAGCAGGGCTGTGGACAATTACATTAATTTTTAGAAATGAGGATTAACATGGCAGAAAAGAAACAGGATTATGGTGCCGGGAGCATTACGATCTTAGAGGGACTCGAGGCGGTCAGAAAGCGCCCGGGAATGTATATAGGAAGCGTATCCACGAAGGGACTTAATCACCTTATTTATGAGATTGCGGACAATGCGGTGGACGAGCATCTTGCCGGTTACTGTGATTCAATATGGGTTATGCTCAACAAGGACGGAACTGCTACGATTAAGGACAACGGAAGAGGAATTCCGGTCGGAATACACCCTAAGGCGGGGATACCTGCCGTTGAAGTGGTATTTACCATACTTCATGCTGGCGGCAAGTTCGGTGACGGTGCATACAAGATATCCGGAGGTCTCCACGGAGTAGGCGCGTCCGTAGTCAATGCTTTGTCAAGATGGCTTGAGGTGGAGATAAGACAGGACGGCAAGGTTTATAAGCAGCGCTATGAGAGAGGGCATGTCATGGCTCCGCTTGCTGAGATAGGAACCTGCAGGAAGAACGACACGGGAACCACAGTCACTTTTCTGCCGGATGATGAGATATTTGAGAAGACATATTTTAAGGCGGACCAGGTAAAGAGCAGGCTGCATGAGACGGCATATCTTAACCCGGGGCTTACCATCTATTTTGAGAATAAGAGAGATGGCGAGGAGGAAGCGGAGGTTTTTCACGAACCTGACGGAATAAGGGCGTATGTTAAGGCACTCAATGAGGGACTGGACACACTGCATGATGTAATATATTTCAAACATATGAGTGAGGGGATTGAGGTAGAGTGTGCTGTTCAGTTCGTGGATGCATTTCAGGAGAATATTCTCGGTTTCTGCAATAATATATATACGCAGGAGGGCGGTACACACCTTACGGGTTTTAAGACTAAGTTTACAATGGTCATAAACCAGTATGCGAGAGAGTTAGGCATGTTGAAGGATAAGGATGTCAATTTTACCGGTCAGGATGTGAGAAACGGTATGACGGCAGTTGTCGCAGTTAAGCATCCGGAGCCCAGATTTGAGGGACAGACAAAGACGAAGCTTGACAATCAGGACGCGGGCAAGGTTGTGGCTGAGGTCACGGGTGATGAACTTGTAAGATACTTTGACAAGAACCTTGAGACGTTAAAGACAGTGATAGCCTGCGCTGAGAAGTCTGCGAAAATCCGTAAGGCTGAGGAGAAGGCTAAGACCAATCTTTTGGTTAAACAGAAGTTTTCCTGCGACAGCAACGGAAAGCTTGCCAACTGCGAGAGCCGTAACCCGGAAGAATGTGAGGTATTCATAGTAGAGGGAGACTCAGCTGGAGGCTCTGCAAAGACGGCGAGAAACAGACGTACACAGGCGATACTTCCAATAAGAGGCAAGACGCTCAATGTTGAGAAAGCGACTATCGACAAGGTATTAGCCAATGCAGAGATTAAGACCATGATAACGAGCTTTGGATGTGGTTTTTCGGAAGGATACGGCAATGATTTTGATATAACGAAGTTAAGATATAATAAGATTATCATTATGACCGATGCGGATGTTGATGGAGCTCATATTGCCACTCTTCTTCTGACATTTTTCTACCGTTTTATGCCTGAACTTATACAGGAGGGACATGTATATCTTGCAACGCCTCCGCTGTACAAGGTTGTGCCGAAAAAAGGTGAGGGGCAGTATCTCTACGATGATAAGGCACTTGAGAAATACAGAAAGACACACACCGGCAGCTTTACGCTCCAGAGATACAAGGGTCTTGGAGAGATGGATGCGGAACAGCTTTGGGAGACGACATTGAACCCTGAGACCAGAATATTAAAGAGGGTTGAGATAGAGGACGCGAAGATGGCATCCGATGTGACGGCCATGCTTATGGGAAGCGATGTGGAGCCCAGAAGAAGGTTCATATACGAGCATGCACAAGACGCGGAGCTTGATTTGGCGTAAGAGTTATTATTATTATTATTATTATTATTATTATTATTATTATTATTATTTGTGCCGCTGTTGGGTGGCGGAATGGGGATTAAAATGGCAGAACAGATTATGCAGACAGAGTATTCTGAGCTGATGCAGAAATCATACATAGATTATTCCATGAGTGTTATCACCGCGCGCGCCGTGCCGGACGTCCGTGACGGACTGAAGCCGGTTCAGAGGCGTGTGCTCTACGCGATGGAGCAGCTTGGACTCAACTACGACAAGCCGCACCGTAAGTCAGCGCGTATTGTCGGTGATACCATGGGTAAGTATCATCCGCATGGTGACAGCTCTATATATGACACGCTTGTTGTGTTGGAACAGGATTTCAAGAAGGGCATGGCGCTCGTGGATGGCCACGGTAATTTCGGCTCCATAGAGGGCGACGGGGCGGCGGCAATGCGATATACAGAGGCGAAACTTAAGAAGTTTACGCAGGACGTGTATCTTGCAGACCTTGATAAGAATGTGGTTGATTTCATGCCGAATTTTGACGAGACTGAGAAGGAGCCCGTCGTGCTTCCGGTGCGTGTGCCGAATCTTTTGGTGAACGGCTCAGAGGGTATCGCGGTGGGTATGACCACGAGCATACCTACTCATAATCTCGGTGAGGTCATAGATGCGGTGAAGGCGTGCATGGACAAACCGGACATCACGACGCAGGAACTTATGCAGTATATGCCGGGACCTGATTTTCCTACCGGTGGTCTTGTTGTGAATAAGAGTGAACTGTTTGATATATATGAGAACGGTACAGGCAGGATTAAGCTTCGAGGAAAGGTTGAGTTTGAGCCGGCCGCAAAAAAGGGCGAAAAGGACAAGCTGGTTGTGACCGAGATACCGTATACCATGATAGGCGCCGGAATTGGCAAATTTATATCAGATGTAGTTGAACTTATTGAGACAAAGAAAACACAGGATATTACTGATATCTCCAATGAATCCTCCAAGGAGGGAATAAGGATTGTACTTGAGCTCAAGAAGAACGCCGATGTGGAAAAGCTCATCAACATGCTTTACAAAAAGACCAAGCTTGAGAATACCTTCGGCGTAAATATGCTCGCGATTGTTGACGGGAGACCTGAGACACTCGGGCTTAAGCAGATTATCACACATCACATAGATTTTCAGTTTGAGCTTGCAACCCGTAAATACACGACGCTTCTCAATAAAGAGCTCGAGAATAAGGAGATTAAGGAGGGACTTATACGCGCCTGCAACATAATCGACCTTATTATCGAGATACTTAGGGGAAGCAGGATCCTTAAAATGGCGAAGGAATGTCTCATAACGGGAAATACGGAGGGCATTAATTTCAAATCTGATAAGTCAAGAAAGGACGCTGCCAAGCTTCATTTTACCGATAAGCAGGCAAGCGCTATATTGGAGCTTCGTCTCTACAAGCTCATCGGACTCGAAATCCTCGCGCTTGAGAAAGAGTATGAGGAGACACTTGCTAAGATTGCCGAATATGAGGACATATTAAACAGTCAAAGATCCATGGCCAAGGTCATCAAAAAGGATCTGGATAACATTAAGAGGGAGTATGCACTGCCAAGAAAGACCGTTATAGAGGACGCGCAGGAGGCTGTATTTGAGGAACAGAAGCTGGTTGAGCAGGAAGTGGTATTTCTTATGGATCGTTTTGGCTATGCCAAGACAATAGATACTGCAACCTTCGAGAGGAACAGGGAAGCTGCTTATGCAGAGAATAAGTATGTTTTCAACTGTATGAATACTGATAAGATATGTATTTTTACGGACAATGGAAATCTGCACCAGATAAAGGTGAAAGATATTCCTTTTGTCAAGTTCCGCGATAAAGGAACGCCGATTGACAATCTTGGCAACTACAGCAGTGCCGGGGAGGAGATTGTATTCCTGTGCTGCAACAGCCTGCTTTTAGGGCGCAAGTTATTATTTACAACTAAGAAGGCTATGATGAAGCTTGTGGATGGCTCAGAGTTTGACGTGTCAAAGAGAACAGTCGCTGCTACGAAGCTTATGGAGGGTGACCTTATAGCGAGCATAGAGGTTGTGAGCACAGTGAACACACAGAGTGTTGTGCTTCAGACCGAGAACGGATATTTCCTCAGGTTCATGCTCGAGGAGGTTCCGGAGAAGAAGAAGGGAGCCGTTGGTGTGCGTGGTATGAAGGTGGACGACAAGGATAACGTGGATGAGGTGTACCTGATGCCTGAAGATGCTGATGTGTCCATACAGTATAAGGACAAAGAGATATCGTTAAAGAAACTTAAGCTTTCAAAGAGGGATGCTAAGGGGCAGAAAAAGTAATTGGATTTGGCGGAATATGTGATTTATATTCTGTACAGATATAAAAATACCGCGCAGGAAAAATCTGCGCGGTATTTTTGTTGTGCGCCTTGCGGCGCATGTTTCAAATGGGTTATGCAAGCTTATGCAGGATAATGCAGTTAGGAGTATCTATCTTGATTGGATTTCCATTCATAACGAGAAGCCCCTTCTCATAGTGAATGGTGAAGAAGGTGAGTGTGCCTGACTCGTTGTTGACCGATACGAGATGCTTCTCGTCAGGGAACAGATTGATATCCTTAGGATAGTCTCCGCTGATAGGAAGGCTGTTCTTGAGTGATAAGAGCCCGGTCTCCTTGTCCGCAGAGTAGATTGTCACGCTGTTATCGCCCGCATTGGAGCAGAATACATAGCCGCCGTTTTTGGATACCTGAATGGCTGCGGCTGCCGTATTCTCCTTATGTCCCTTTCTGACGGTGAAGATATTCTGGACAAACTCGAAACGGGTCTTGTTCTCAGGTGTATATTTGTATACATCTATGTAGTTCTTGAGCTCGCATACGATATATGCAAATTTACCATCAGGACTGAAAGTAATCTCGCGTGGCGCGGACTCAAGCTGGCAGCGTATGATATCCGAAAGCTTGAGCTTTCCTGTAGTCTTGTCAAACTCATAGAGCTTGACCTGATCCATACCAATGTCGCAGACACATAAAAGCTCCTCATCAGGGGTAAGTACTGCGCAGTTGATGTGAGGGCGGAAGTTGCGCTCTGCAATACTGCCCATTCCCTTGTGGAATACCTCGTCCGTTATGCAGCCGACGGTTCCGTCAGGGTTGACATGCAGGACGGTCAGCTTGCCGTCGTGGTAGCCTGACACGAATATATAATCGTCAGCCTTGGTCATTGAAAGGTGGCAGCCTCTCATTCCTTTTATGGAGGAGGTGTTCATATATTCAAGCCCACCGTCAGGAAGAATTCTAAAGGATGATACACCTTCGTCAACTATTGAATAAAGATATCTTCCGCTGTGGGATATGGTGAGGTAGGAGGAGTTGTTGACGATAACCTCCTCGCGGTATGCCATACGTCCGGCTTCATTATCAACGTCTAAAATGGTAATTCCTCTGCTTGAATCATGTGTATATGATCCAACATATGCAACATATTTTTCTGACATGGTAACCTCGATTCTGCCGCAAATAAAAGCGGCAAAGTTATTTATAAAGAAAAAAGGCTGCCGGAAAAGGGCAGCCCGGATTTATATTTATTTTACGTCAATGCATGTTATTTTACAAGCATTTTCCTCACTTTTGAGAGTAAAAATGTGAGTGGTTTATACAGAAACAATGCGGTGAAGAAATTGCCTATACAATGCACTATATCGAAGGGAATACCGCTTATAAAATACGCTAAGCCTGAACCTATACCAAACAGGGCGGCCTGGGTGATGGAGCAGAGTGCTCCAAAGCACAGCCCGTATGCACCGTTAATCACTGCCCACAAAACAGGGGAGTCATTGCGGCGAAACAGCATCGTGATGCCCCACAGTATAGCCCAGATATAAAGATACATTATCCACCAGCTTCCAAAGCCCCAGAATATTCCTTCAAGCAGAACGAACACATATATCGGGAAGAGAGCCTTTTTGCCAAAGGTCTTGGTGTAGACCATGAACAGTATGGATACGACCTCTATATTTGGCAGAAAGCTGAGAGCAATCTGCCCGACATAGGCGATTGCTCCCAACATTCCAAGAAGTACTATTTCGAAGGTTTTATATTTCATGATAGTATGTTATGTTTCCTGATTTATTGTTTCACAAAAGTGACATTTTGGACATTAGTGTGAAAAATAAGCCTGATAGCATATTTTTCACACATGCAATTTTTTTTTCGCTCAGAAAATGGGATTAATATGTCTCAAGTGCAAGCTTGAAACGGTCACCGTCATTTACCGGTGTAGAGTCAACGCCCGTCTGTGCGTAGTCGTCTCCAATGTAGAGTGCCCAGTACTGATGTGCGGCATCGTCGGCGGTAACACCGTCAACAGTCTTTACATACAGTCCCCATTCGGACTCGTCGCCGGCTATAAGATTTTCCTGCTCAAGCGCGCCGCGGAGGTAATCCTCGCTGGTTGTAATCTTGAAATCCTTTGTGCTCGCGTCAGCGTATACTACGGTCAATGTGATGGTCTTTTTGCCACCTGCATCCTTTGGCTGTGGTCTTAAGTTGATGTAGAGCAGTGCCAGAACTACAACAGCTACAACTAAGCCAAGAACACCAAATAAGATTTTTTTGTTTTTCTTGCTCATTTGTTTTCTCCTTAATATATTGTATTTTTGATGCGGTGAAGTGCTGTCCAGATCCTCGTGGACAGGTGCTTCTCACATAGGGCAGGTCTTCTGGCTCAGGACGTGGCACCCTTCCGTGTCTTCCCGGAATGAAGGACATTCCAGTGATTTTCACGCGGCACAAGCGTCGGAAGGACTATTCCAATACAGCGACGGGTTCGTTCAGGTTTCTCACCTGATTCCCTCTTAGCGGACAAAAATGCCCGAACCACTATGCTATCGCAGCTCCTGTTTGACAGGAACTAGGATAGTTTATAACAAGCGGGCACAAAAGTCAACGTATGGAGCTTACAAAAAGTTGTCCGGGAGCGGGAGAAAATTAAATATATTGCTAAAGATGATACATTGTGCTACTATATAAATGATATGATGGTCAAAAGGTATTTTGCCCATTATTTGATATCCACGAATTGCTCTGCCGTAAAACAGCTCCCGCAATTCTAAAATCATATAAATTGCAATATTGATTGCAGCTAAAAATAATGGCATAACGGTAGTGCTGCGTTTAGCGGAAAATGAGGATTTAGATGGACAGCCTGATGGGAAATAGGAAGAGAATATACCTTCTCGATATAATAAGGGGAATTTTGATAATATATGTGGTCTGCTATCATTTCATGTACGATCTGAACGATATACTCGGGCATGGCATACCGTATCTGTATTCGCACCGGTTCTCGACCATACGCGACTGTATGTCCGGTTCACTCATATTCATATCCGGAATATCCTGCAATTTTTCGCGAAACAATTTAAAAAGAGGCGTGAGGACACTTTTCATTGCGCTGCTGCTCTCTATAGTGACCTTTGCGGTTATGCCGTCGCAGACCATTGTATTCGGTATCCTTCACCTGCTTGGAATGATGATGACGCTGTACGGGATTGGTGAGTGTGCCGTGGGTGTGCCGGCGGCAGCTTTTGATAAAAAGAAAATGTATATCCGTACAGGGTTTATGGCTGTATTTATGTTTCTTTTCTTTGCGTGCCGTAATATCTATTATGGGAGGGTTGCTTTTGGCTCTGCAATGGTTAACATGCCGACGTTTCTGTACGGCGGGAAGAACTATTTTCTGTACATAATGGGCTTTGGGCAGCAGCTTTTTTCGGCAGACTATTATCCGGTTATCCCATGGGGCTTTCTGTTTCTTGCAGGCACAACGGCAGGATACGTTTTTAAATGTAAAAATCTTCCGGGCTTTCTGTATAAAAATTTCTGCCGCCCGCTCGCGTTTATCGGCAGGCACACCATGATAATATATCTCGTGCATCAGCCACTGTTATTTGGAATTTTTATGCTTGTCGATGCGGTGAAAAGATGACAGATATATTATTTCAGGTATAAAAAAATTATTCCCTGCCATAATAATTGTGCAATGATTTTTTCGTTGTACATTATTATCGGAGGTGTGGACATGAATGATTTAGCTTGCGGGGTAAAGAGCTGTGCATACAATGACTGCAACTGCTGTAAGAGAGAGGGCATCAAGATTGAGGGAACTATGGCAGAGAGTTCGTCAGCTACCTGCTGTGCGTCCTTCTGCGAGTGCGGCAGCCCAAGAGTGACTTCTGCGTGCGAGTGCGAGCCTGGGAGAGTCACCAACATCATCTGTGATGCGGTGAAGTGCCGTTATAATGATGACAAGAACTGTACGGCAAAACATGTCGATGTGACTGGCAGCCATGCGATGATATCATCAGAGACGGAGTGCGCTACTTTCGTGGGAAGATGAGTCACTGCAAAAGCAGTGCCATGGGGATTAGTGTGAAAAATACATTTAAGACAGAAATGGATACGGTCTAAGATGTATTACCATTTCACATAGAAAATCTGCCGGGCGGGGGCTGTTATGTATGATAGATATGTAACGGCTCCCGTTTTACATTAATAAAGTATGTGTGTGTGGGCATTGTGCCATATTGACAAAGCCGCATATGGTAACTAATATTCTATGTAAATGAAATATTCTATATAAATTACAACAAAAGACGGGGGATATATATGCAGTCAAACGACGCGCAGAACACAGCGATAAATCATATGGACGGACCGATGTTAGTGCTTGCAGGACCGGGCTCGGGAAAGACGACAGTCATAACCAGGCGTGTAAAGCATCTGGTTGAGCAGGGGGTCAATCCGCTGAACATTCTTGTGATTACCTTCACAAAGGCGGCGGCGCTGGAGATGCAGGAGCGCTTTTACAGGCTTATGGACGATGGAACGGCAAAAAATGTGACATTCGGAACATTTCATGCGGTGTTCTTTACGATACTAAAGCACGCCTACAATCTGTCGGCTTCCAATATAATAAAGGAAGAGGAGCGATATTCGATAGTGAAGGCGGCAGTCTCGAGGCATGAGTTCGATATAGAGGACGAGCGTGAGTTCGTGGGAAATGTGCTTGGGGAGATAGGGCGCGTCAAGTCGGAGAGGATTGCCATTGCTAACTACTATTCGGTCAATTGCCCGGCTGATGTGTTTAGGGGTATTTTTGAGGAATATACCGCGAAGCTTAAGGAGAGCAGGAAGATAGATTTTGAGGATATGCTGTGCTATACATATGAGCTTCTGGCTGCGCGGAAGGATATCTTAGCGGCGTGGCAGGGAAAATTCCAATATATTCTTATAGATGAGTTTCAGGATATCAACAAGATACAGTACGACACCATAAGACTTTTAGCTGCACCGGAGAATAACCTTTTCATCGTGGGGGATGATGACCAGAGCATATATGGCTTCCGTGGCTCCAAGCCCGATATCATGCTCAATTTCGGGAAGGACTATAAGGATGCAAAGAGAGTGCTCCTAGATGTCAATTACCGCTCGGAGCCGGAGATTGTGAAGGCAGCGGGCGACGTGATAAGATTTAACAATAAAAGATATAAGAAGGAGATAAGGACGAGCAGATCAGGCGGCGGTGCCGTGGTGGTGAGACAGACGAAGGATTTCATAGATGAGTACGACGAGGTGTGTGAGAGGATAAAGGCGCTTGTAAATGGTGAGAAGAAGCGTTATAGCGACATAGCGGTGCTCTACAGAACCTCGGCAGGCATCGGATCGCTTGTAAGGAGGCTTATGGAGAACGGAATTCCGTTTCAGATAAGGGATAAGCTGCCGGACATGTTCGGGCATTGGATTGCGAAGGATATTTTTGCGTACATAAGGCTTGCACTCGGGACGGCGAACAGGGCGGACTTCATATCGGTGTGCAATAAGCCTAAGCGGTACATAGGCAGGGATTACCTGACGGACGAGGAAATAGACCTCGACAAGCTGTGTACCTGCTATGAGGACAGGCAGTGGATGGTGGAGAGGATAATGAAGCTTAAAAGCGACCTAAAGATGGTTGCAAAGCTCAACCCGTATGCCGCCGTGAACTATATAAGGCGCGGAATAGGGTATGATGAATACATTACGGAGTATGCGGTGAGCCACCATATTCAGGCGGACGAGCTGTTTGATGTGTTAAATGATATCCACGAGAGTGCCAGGGAACACCACACCTTTGTTGAGTGGGACAAGGCTGTGAGTGAGTACAGACAGCGCGTGCATGAGGTTCCAGACAGGAGCGTCCCGAGGGTGACACTCACTACCATGCACAGCTCGAAGGGGCTTGAGTTTGACACGGTGTTCATAATTGATGCCAACGAGGGAGTGTGCCCGCACAAGAAGGCGGTACTCGACACTGATATTGAGGAGGAGCGCCGAATGTTCTACGTTGCCATGACACGCGCAAAGAGCAGACTGTACATATACAGCGCTGCCGAAAAGTACAATAAGACTCTTGATGTAAGCAGATTTCTCATAGAGGCAGGGCTGTACGTTCCGGAAAAATCTAAATACAGTGCAAAAGCCCCCGTTTCCGGAGGCTTTGCAGGTGGTCAGAGCGGCTACAGATGGAACCGCTCCGGCACAAATTATTCGGGATAACTAAAACAGTGTGCGTGGAAATTACTCCTCGTCATCGTCAGCCAAAAGCTCGGCGTATTCGTCATCGTCCATGAGCTCGTCGAATGCGTCGGCTACGCGCTCGTACTCCTCATCGTCCTCAATGTTGCCGAGTGACGGTTCGCCGTTCTCGTCCTCAAAATACTGGTAGAGATATACCTCGCCCTCGGCGGCGTCATCATCATTGAGCGGTAAAAGTGCAATGTAGTCCTGCCCGCCTACAGGGAATACGGCAACGATACCGCACTCAACCTCCTTGCCGTCGTCGAGTGAGAGTGTGACAGTTCCCTCCTCGAACTCGTTCATGTAATCCTCATTATTATTCTTATTTGACATATGCTCCTCTTTCTGCGTCTTTGCCTTGTAAGCTGATGCGATTTTTTACTACATGGAAGTGATTGCTCAGGGAAAAGCTTACCGTCTGTCCCTGAACAATTACAAGATATCATATATAGAACGAAATTGCAATGAAATTAAGCCTGCGCGGCAAAACAATGTGCAGGCAGCCGCGTCCGGCGTGAACACATTGTTTGAAAAAAACTAAGAAAAAAACTTGATATTTTAAAAAGATTAATGTATGATGTATTCAGATTAAGAAAATTAATAAAAGATGTCAAAGGGGACAATATTTACCGTATTCGCTTATTTTTATTAAGCGGGCGGAGATATTGTCTTTTTTTATTTTAGAAACGGAGGAATACCAACATGGATAGAATTGACAAGAAAATAATCACTTTATTGCAGAAGAATGCCAGAATGCCTTTAAAGTCGCTCGCTGAGCATGTGTTTTTGTCCTCGCCGGCTGTCTCAGCCAGAATTGAGAGACTTGAGAAGGAGCAGATAATATCGGGTTACGAGGCTAAGGTAAATCCTTTTAAGCTGGGCTATCACATAACTGCGTTTATCAATCTTGATGTAATGCCGACACAGAAGCCGGAGTTCTATCCTTTTGTGAAAGCGTGTCCTAATGTTATAGAGTGCAACTGTGTAACAGGAGATTTCTCGATGCTGTTGAAGGTGATGTTCCCGAGCACACAGGAGCTCGACACGTTTATCGGGCAGCTTCAGAAGTTCGGAAGGACGAGCACACAGATAGTGTTCTCGACACCTGTTGAGCCGCGCGGCATAGACGTAAACTATAACGATGTGGAGCTTGAGGAGAATGCTTAGGTAAATATGTGGTGTCCAGCTCACTTGACGGCTATGCGGGTATGCATTATAATCTTTTTAATGGAATGGGAAATGATAAATATAGATACATTGGAGGACATATCAGATGAAAACAATCCGTGATATGAACAAGATTATACTTGCATCGGCATCGCCGCGAAGAAAAGAGCTCCTAAAGCAGATGGGACTTGAGTTCGAGGTCATGCCAAGCCACGGTGATGAGATAATCACGAGAAAAATTCCATGGGAGATAGTTATGGAATTGTCCTCGCAGAAGGCCAGAGATCTCGTGTATAAGGCAGCCATGGACTCGCTTTCGGGTGAGAAAAACGATGACGGGGAGGGTCAGAATGTTCTCGTTATAGGAGCTGACACGATAGTCGCATATCAGAATGAGATACTTGGAAAGCCTAAGGACAAGGACGACGCGGTGAGGATGCTGAGGCTCCTGCAGGGAAAGCAGCACAGTGTATACACCGGCGTTTCGATGGTATATCTGAGGGAGGGCATAGCGCAGACGAGAACCTTCGTCGAGGAGACTAAGGTATATGTTGCACCTATGACGGACGAGCAGATAGACAGCTATGCAGCAACGGGAGAGCCGATGGATAAGGCCGGAGCCTATGCAATTCAGGGGCTTTTTGCCGAATTTATTGTGAAGATAGAGGGAGACTATAACAATGTCGTAGGGCTTCCGATTGGAAGGATTATGAGAGAGTGTATTTTTTCTTAAAATGCATTGCAATTAAGTCGTTATAGGTGGTTTTAGTGGAAGGCATGTAGAAAGCGCGCTTTTCATTACTATTTGAGTCACTGCAAAAGCAGTGGCATGGGGATTAGAATGGAAGGAAAAAGAATAAAATTTATCGCAAGTGATTTGGATGGCACGCTCCTGCTTAACGGGGCGCAGAAGGTGTCGGAGGAGCTGATTCCGTTAGTTAAGAGACTTAAAGAAGCGGGAATAATTTTCTGTGCGGCGAGTGGAAGACAGTATCCGAACCTAAAAAGGCTGTTTGGCGAGGCGGCAGACGATATGATGTATATATGTGAGAACGGTTCTGTCATAATCTACAAGGATAAGCTGCTTGACAAGACTCCGATGGACGTAACACTCGGAAGAGAGATTATAAGGGCAATCACAGGGATTTCGCAGTGTGAAGTGCTCGTGTCGGGTGAGAGAACCTCTTATCTTAAGCCTAAGACGGAGGCGTATCTTGTCAGAATGAGGGATATCGTGAAAAATGACATCTGTCTTGTCGATGATTTAGAACACATTAATGAGGACTATGTGAAGATATCGGTGTACGACCCGACCGGAATAGAGAACACGGAGAATTATTTTCTCAATGCATTTAAGGGACGCGCTCAGTCGTGCGTATCTGGAAAGCAGTGGCTTGATTATACGGCACAGGGAGTCAACAAGGGAAGCGCTATAAAGACTATACAGCGGCTGCTGCATTTTGATAAGTCGGAGTGTCTTGCATTTGGCGATAATTTTAACGATATTGAGATGTTTCAGTCGGTTGGGCACCCTGTTGTCATGGGACAGGCGGTGCCCGAGGTGAAGAAGCATGCGGCGTATGAGACCGACTGTGTGGAGAAGAGCCTTAGAAGGCTGCTCACTGAAATGGAAAACTAAAAATTAAGATAAAGCGGAGGTTAATGTATGAGTGAGATTGATGAAATGTGTGCAGAGGTATTTTTAGAGAAGCAGGGCAAGCTGTTTGACGAGCCGGTTGCAGGGACAGTGGACGAGGCAATGGAGTTCCTGGAGGACTGCTTTGCACAGGTATTCAACTCAGAGAAGGAGTTAAGAGCATTCTGGAGAGAAGAGGGAATTGATGACGAGGAGATGGAGGACGCATCGGAAGCGCTTGAGGTGTTCGTTCTTCCTGACGGAAGATATCTGTATGTTGAAGGTTAGTATGCGGCGGATCTGTGCCCTTGTATGTGTGGCGGCGGTGCTGCTGTGCGGCTGTAGTTCGGACAGACCTGAGCTTGACATTAAGGGATACACCATCAGGTTTACCACGGGGATAGAAAAAGAGGCTCTGATAGACGGGGAGGGTGTTTCGTTGACGGACGGGCAGGTGAAGCTGCTTTTGTCTGCCGTGAGAGACGGCTATGAGGCTGCGCTGACGTCGGATATATGGGCTATGGAGCTTGACAAAGTGCCGTTTGGCAGTTATGTTGACGACATGGTTCTTGACATGGCGGCACGGCTTGTGCTGGTAAATATGCTCGCTCGGGATAAGCATATTGAGTTAAATGCAGGTGAGACTGCCGACTGTGCAGAGCGGGCGGAGCTGTTTTACAATGAGTACGCACAGACAGCTTCATATGTCACGCAGGGAGAGGTCACGGAACTGTTTGCGATGATGAAGCTCTCCGACAAGGTGTATGACGAGCTGACACGCGACGTGGACACACAGATAAGTGTCGACGAGGCGCGCGTCATAAAAATACAGTATATCTACTCTAAGTCCTCAGACGCTGCGGCGGAGAGCAGGCTGGACGGTGCGCTGGAGGAGTACGAAAATGGCGCTGATTTTGCATCGCTGGCGGGAAAATACAGTGACAGTCAGGTGTACTCAGCCGAGATTGGAAGGGGAGAGCTTGAACAGAGCTTCGAGGAGGCGGCGTTTAACCTTGATGCGGGACAGATAAGCGGCATCGTAAGGTGTGACAGCGGGCTCTATGTTATATACTGCATCGATGACAATGCTGCCGGGAAAGCCGAGAGCCAGGCGGAGAACATTATCCAGAGAAGGCGGAGTGAGCAGTTTGAGAGCAGCCTTGCAGATTTCTCAGAGGGAATTACACTATCTCTCGATGAGAGGGCATGGGAAAAGCTTAAAAGTGAATATTGATTGAAAAAAGGCTTTGCAGAAATCGTTTATGCAAAGCCTTTTTATTGTGTTATTGGTTATGTAAAATATTCGACAGGTGTACGGTACATGCTATTTAATCAGATGCATTGTCGGAAAATAGCAGAACAGGGCTTTTGCGATTATCTTGTCCCTGCTCACAAAGTGGTTGACCCAGAAACGGGAGTCGTTGGAGCTGTTACGGTTGTCACCCAGCATAAAATAGCAGTCGTCAGGGATTGTGAAAGGGCCACTGACACCGTAAGTCTCGACGGTGAGATACTCGCTCTCGTCGAGCGGCTGACCGTCTATGTATACAATGCCGTCCGTAATGTAGATGGTCTCACCGGGAAGCCCGATAATTCGCTTTATGAACTTCTGGCTTTCATCGTCAGGGTAGTAGAACACGACAATGTCTCCGCGCTTAGGGTCGGAATTAATGTATGCGAGACGGTTTCCTATTATACGGTTTCCCTCCTGAATTGTGGGTATCATTGAACCGGAAGGAATTCTTGCGTTGACTATGAGAAAATGGTTGGTGAGCACCGCGAGCACAAATGCAGCGGCTATGATAAAGACATAGCTTAAAATCTCATGGACAATCTTCGAGCGAAGCCCGGGCTTTTTCTTTTCGGTGTCGAGGGACTCTTCCTCATAGATTAAGTCGTCGTTTGCGGAAGCTGCATTGTCGTCATTGTAATCATCGCTGTCAGTTTCATTGCTGTCAACATCATGGCTGTCACTATTGTCACTGTTATTATTATTATTATTATTATTATTATTGCTGTTCGTGTTGTCATTGCCACGGCTGCCGTCCTTGCTGCCGTTGCCGTCATCAAGATTGATGTATATGAATTCTAAATCATTGTTCATTTTGTCGTCCTTTTTATTACCTGATATCAAATGAGGGGAAAAATAGCTTCTGACTCTCATAAATAATATGATATCGGATTTCTGACCTTTTGACCCGGATATCATAATATACAGTATAAAACAAAAATTGCTTTTCAACAAGTGAATATATATGGAAATAATTAAAAAAGTATAAAATTATTAGCAGTCAGTACAAATGAGTGCTAAAAAGTGTTGACATTTGCAAAAACAGGTATTACTATATAGCTGTTGCAGGTCGGATAGGTTAGATACCTGCCGGCTGCGGTATCGGAGCAGGATGGATTTTTAACGGATACCGATTTTAAGTTTATGTATACGGAGGTTATAAAAATGGCTAATACACATGGTAATTTATCGATTAACAGTGACAATATTTTTCCTATAATTAAGAAGTGGTTATATTCAGACCACGACATATTCTACAGAGAGCTCATCTCTAATGGCTGTGATGCCATAACCAAGTTAAAGAAGCTCGAGCTTATGGGTGAGTTTAACGCGCCTGAGGACAATAAGTACTGTGTAAAGGTTATCGTGAGTGCGAAGGATAAGACAATCAAGTTCATCGATAACGGTCTTGGTATGACTGCTGACGAGGTCAATGAGTACATCTGTCAGATAGCCTTTTCCGGCGCTGAGGCATTTCTTGAGAAGTACAAGGATAAGGCTAACGAGGATCAGATAATCGGTCATTTCGGACTGGGCTTCTACTCGGCATTCATGGTTGCAGACAGAGTTACAATAGATACACTTTCATATCAGGAGGATGCTAAGCCGGTTCACTGGGAGTGTGACGGCGGCACGGAGTACGATATGGAGGAGGGCGGCAGAACACAGAGAGGTACTGAGATCACTCTCTACTTATCGGAGGAGTGCAATGAGTTCGCCAACGAGTACCGCGCTAAGGAGGTTATAGAGAAGTATTGCTCTTTCATGCCGGTTGAGATATATGTTGAGAACGCCGACGCAGGCGAGCAGTATCAGACAATCAATGAGGACGAGCTTCTTGACACCGATAAGGTTGTAGAGACAATCGTTGAGGAGGCTAAGACCGAGGAGATTGAGAAGGAGGATGGAACTAAGGAAACTGTTGAGACGGTTCCTGCTTCTAAGAAGCTCAAGATTGTCAAGAGACCTGTTCCTATTAACGACACGACACCTCTCTGGACAAAGCATCCTAATGACTGCACCGAGGAGCAGTACAAGGAGTTCTACCGCAAGGTATTTAAGGACTACAAGGAGCCTCTTTTCTGGATACACCTTAACATGGATTATCCGTTCAACCTAAAGGGTATTTTATATTTCCCTAAGTTAAACACGGAGTATGACACGATAGAGGGAACGATAAAGCTCTACAACAATCAGGTATTTATTGCTGACAATATCAAGGAGGTTATTCCTGAGTTCCTCATGCTCTTAAAGGGTGTTATCGACTGTCCTGACCTTCCGCTTAATGTATCGAGAAGTGCACTTCAGAACGATGGCTTCGTGAAGAAGATTTCCGATTACATCACCAAGAAGGTTGCCGACAAGCTCACAGGTATGTGCAAGACCGAGAAGGAGAGCTACGAGAAGTACTGGGACGACATCAATCCGTTCATCAAATACGGCTGTCTGAAGGATGATAAGTTCTTCGAGAAGATGAAGGACTACATCCTCTTTAAGAACCTTGACGGCAAGTATCTCACTTTGCCTGAGTGCCTTGAGGAGAACAAGGAGAAGCATGAGAATACCGTATTCTATGTAAAGAATGAGACTGAGCAGGGTCAGTATATCAAGATGTTTAAGGAGGCGGGCTTAGATGCCGTTATCCTCACACATAATATCGATTCAGCATTCATCAATCATCTTGAGCAGAAGAACGAGGGCGTCAAGTTCTTAAGCATCGACTCCGACCTTACCGAGACCTTCAAGGAGGAGCAGACCGAGGACGAGGCCAAGGCTCTCAAGGAGAGGGAGGACAAGCTCTCAGAGGTATTTAAGAAGGCGCTTAATAACGACAAGCTTGCAGTTAAGCTCGAGAAGTTAAAGAATGAGTCGATAGCTTCCATGATTACTGTATCCGAGGACTCCAAGCGTATGCAGGATATGATGAAGATGTACGGCATGTATGGAATGGATCCTTCAATGTTCGGACAGGAGGGACAGACCCTCGTGCTCAATGCAAAGCATCCGCTTGTTCAGTTCGTCGAGGCTAATCCTGACGGTGAGAACACGGCACTCTTGTGTGAGCAGCTCTATGACCTTGCCGAGCTCGCACATGCACCGCTTAAGCCTGAGCGCATGAGTGCATTTATCGAGAGAAGTAACAAGCTCATGGAGATTATTGCGAAATAAATAATATGTGTCATGGCGTGTATTGACACAGAAAAAAAGATGTACTATCATCTGTTTGGTTGATAGTACATCTTTTTTGCGTAAAGGACAAAACAGCTATGAAGAAAAAGGAAAATCTTAATGCAGGCAATTTTAAGGCGGACAGAATAGGTTCGTATTTTAAGATGGAGTGGGGAGTGCTCACCGTTGTGACGGTGTCGGGACTTGTTTACAATCTTGGTCTTTTGGCGGGACCGTGGTTTGAGGGGCTTATGACGGGCTGTCTTGTGGATATCCTTGGAGGCAGGAAGGGCTTTTACGATATGCTTACCCTTGTGTCCTCCTATGTCATTGTGACGGGAATAGTGCAGGCATCAAGGTATGTCAAGCGTTTCTATGTGCGGCGTTTTGCCAACAATGTCAATAGAAGAATGAAGCAGGTTCTGTACGGAAGCCTTGTAAGAAAGAGCAGGCAGGAGATTAATGAGGAGGGCGTCGGAAGCATGATGACCAAGGCAATCCTCGATGTCGATGACTGTGCCGAGGGAATGAGAAAGTTTACTACGGAGGTTTTTGACACGGGAGCTGCACTTTTGGCTTATATGGGAATACTCCTGTGGTACGACTGGAGACTCGCAATCATAAGCCTCCTCTTTCCGCCGGTTTCGTATGTGGCAGCCGAGAAACTGAAGGTTGTGGTTCAGCGCACGGGTGTGGCATACAAGAGGCAGTCCGGAGTGCTGAGCGATGCCACGCTTGACAGGGCATCCAATGCCATAACCTACCGCGTGTTTGGCTGCGAGGAGGAGAGAAGAGGAGACTACGAGAAGAAACTGTCGGCGTATGAGAAGGCGGCAGTTGAAGCGAATATCTGGAATACCATGATGACACCGCTGTACAGGGTGATTTCCATGATCGGAGTAATATTTATCATCTATTTCGGCGGAAAAAATGTTCTTGGTGACGGCTGGAGACTCTGGGATATCGCGGCATTCACGACCTTCCTCTCCTGCTTTACCAAGCTGTCGGTGAAATCGTCGAAGGCGGCGAAGCTTTTTAATGCCGTACACAAGGCACAGGTATCCTGGAAGAGAATTAAGCCGCTTATGAAGAACGAGAGCACTGAGGCGGACAGGGAAGCTGATGACGAAACCTGCTTAAACAAGGTCGGAGAGCTCGAGGTAGATAATCTCGGATTTGGCTATCCGGATGCGCCTGACAATGAGAAGATATTTGAGGGAATATCATTTAAGGCAGAGAAGGGACAGATAATAGGAATAACGGGACCGGTGGCGTGCGGAAAGTCGACGCTTGGAAAGACATTTTTATGCGAGTATATATACGACGGCAGCATCAAGGCTGACGGCAGGGAGCTGGCGCGGCTTGATGCGAAGGAGCGCGCCGGTCTGGTTGGGTATCTTGGACATGACACGGAGCTGTTTGCCGACACGATAAGGAACAATATCCTTCTCGGAGACAACAGCGATGTGGACGGGCTTTTGAGAGATGTATGCTTTGATGATGAGGTGGCGGACATGGAGAATGGAGCCGACACGATGGTTGGAACGGGAGGCGTGAGACTGTCAGGAGGCCAGGCGCAGAGACTTGCCCTTGCGAGAACTATCTGCCATAAGAAACCGATTATGGTTCTGGATGATCCGTTCTCGGCACTCGACAAGAACACGGAGAAGCAGGTTTATGACAACCTAAGGAGAATATCCGGTGAGACAATAGTATTTCTAATATCCCACAGGCTGTACATGTTTCCTGAGATGGACAAAGTTATATGGCTCGAAAACGGCAGGGCAGAGATTGGTACACATGCCGAGCTTGTGAGCAGGGTTCCTGAATATGCAAGGCTTTACTACGACCAGGAGGGAGGTATCGCAGATGAAGCTTAACACGAATGAAAACAAGAAGCTCGGGCATGTCGGAGGTATCATTTTACATACTGCGGCGCGATATGGTTTCCTCTCTGCAGGCATAGTAACAGCCGTTGTCGGAGCTGTCGTGCTGGCACTTCTTCCGCCGCTTATACTTGGGAACATAGTCGACACACTCACAACAGGAAAAAACCTTCCGCTTCATATGGTTGTTCTGTATTTTTCGATGCTTGCGCTCACGGGTATTATGGAGTCGGCGAGGGAGGGACTTTTGACCGTGTTTGGTCAGAAGATAACACATGCCGTCAGAAGCAGGCTCATGGAGAAAATGATTAAGCTTACGGCAGATGAGCTCAACAGGCAGGAGCCGGGCAATCTGGTGTCAAGATTTGTCGGTGATGTCGACACGGTTGAAAATCTGTTTACTTCGGGAATTGTAAGCATGTTCGCGGATGCGTGCAGGATTATAAGTATTCTCGTTGTCATCCGGTTGAAAAATATGGGGCTTGCAATAGTGCTTCTTATTCTGCTTCCGGTGCTGTTCTTATTTACAAGGTATGTGCAGAAGAACATGTTCGCTTCACAGCTTGAGAACAGAAAGGCTGTCGGCAGGGCATCGGGACATGTGCCGGAGACGCTTCACAATATAAGGACGATACACTGCCTTATGAAGGAACATTATATGGAAGAAAAATATGACGAATATATAGGGCAGAGCTATTACGCCATGGAAAAGACCAATTTCTACGATGCGATATATTCCCCCGTCATACTGATACTCAATGCGGCTGTGGTGGCTGTTGTCATGCTTTTGTCTGCATCGGGGAACACGAAGGTGCTAGCGTTCTTCGGAATGTCGGCAGGTACTGCGGTTGCGGTAATCAACTATATATCTGAGATTTTTTCACCTGTGGAGAGTCTTGGAATGGAGATACAGACCATACAGTCTGCACTCGCGGGCATTAAGAGAATAAACGAGTTCCTCTTGCTGCCTGAGAAAAAGGAAACGGATAGGGCTTATGATGCCGGTCCTGACAGAAAAAATAATCAGCCTGTCGTTGAACTTAGGAATGTCACCTTCGGCTATGATGAGCATGTGGTTCTGGACAATGTCAGCTTTGCGGTAAATAAGGGAGAGCAGGTGACGCTCGCGGGAAGAACCGGTGCGGGTAAGAGCACGATATTCAAGCTGCTGCTAGGCTTGTATGAGCCTCAGAGCGGAAGTGTGCTGATAAACGGTATTCCGGCGGTCAGCATAAGGGACGGCGAAAGGAGGCATCTGTTCGGCTATGTGGAGCAGTCGTTCCATATGGTGCCCGGAACGGTAAAGGATCAGATAACACTTTTTGATGAGTCGATATCGGATGAGGAGGTAAGGGCAGCGGCAACACTTACAGGACTTGATGAGACCATAATGAAGCTTGAGAAAGGTTATGATACAATGTGTATGCCCAAGCTTTTCTCGCAGGGGCAGTGGCAGCTTCTATCGATCGCGAGGGCGGCAGCGGCAGAGCCGGAGCTGCTTCTGCTCGATGAGATAACAGCTAACCTTGATGCCGAGACTGAGAAAACAGTTCTTCAGGCGTTAAAGAGGGTGTCAAAGGACAGAACGGTGCTCTCAATCTCACACAGAACTATGGCGGAGACAGGGAGAATTATACCTATACAGTCTAATAAATAAATATAGCAGATATGTGTTGACAGTTTATTTTGCGTGGGAGTAAAATTGTATATACAATGAACATGATAATAACTGAATACGGAGGCAGACTATGAAAACAATACGGACAAAGATTATTATGAGTATTTTGTTGTGTTCACTTCTTACAGCTTCGGTAATAGGCACACTTGCGATGGTCAATTCGTCGCAGATGGCATCAAGGGATTCGAAAGAGAGGGCAAGGAGAGAAGGCGAGCTTTATGCTGAGCGCATAAACAGTATAATTTCACAGATTGAGCAGTCGGTGAATACACTAAGCGATGCGGTGAGCGATGATTTTGATTTTGATGCATTTGTAAGGAGCAAGGCATATGCGGATGTATATACGCAGAAGATTACGGCGGAGGCTGTCAACTTTGCTTCCCACACGGATGGTGCGGTTACGGCGTATATCAGGTACAATCCTCAGTATTCCAATCCGACATCAGGTATATTCCTGTCAAGAAACTCGACAAAAGATGAGTTTACGCTGCTTACACCGACGGACTTCTCGATGTATGACGAGAACGACGATGCACATGTGGGCTGGTATTATCGGCCTGTCAAGGCGGGACAGCCTTTGTGGATGGATCCGTATCTTAATGAGAATATTAATGTGTACATGATATCCTATGTTGTGCCGCTGTATGCGTCTAACGGAACCTCAATAGGTATTGTGGGAATGGATATCGATTTTTCTATGATAACGAATAATGTAGATGCTATATCCATTTACGACACAGGCTACGCATTTCTTACAAATGCTGACGGCGAACTTATGCACCATAAGTATATTACACAGTCGCTGAACATGGCAGAGCTTGACAGCTCATTATCCGATATAGCGAGCGTTTTGAATGACAGTTCGAGACAGGGTAATGGATATCTGTACACATATCAGAATGTGAAGAATCAGCTTTTCTATTTTGACCTCGACAATGGAATGAAGCTTGTGCTGACGGCTCCTGACAAGGAGATTTTTGCGGATGCCAACAGGCTTGTCGGGCTTATCTTAGGAGCGCTTGTACTTGCGCTTATCGTTTCTGCCGTGATAGGCATTGTGATAGGCAATATGATTTCAAAGCCTATAAGATGTGTGACTGATATAATACAGCAGACATCAAGACTTGATTTTACGCCTACGCAGATGGGAAAGAAGCTTAGAAAGCAGAAGGATGAGATCGGTGTCATGGCGACCTCGGTACATGAGATGAGAGAAGTACTAAGAGATATAATGGCGAGACTTGAAAAGGCTAATTCTACGATTGTTGAGAACGTATCCGGGCTTGATGACATTATGAAGGCCAACAGCGACCATGCGATGGATAATTCGGCAGCGACACAGCAGTTGGCTGCGGGCATGCAGGAGACGACAGACAATACCGAGAATATCTCAAAAAATATTGAAGAAGTAAAGAAGAGCTCTGCTTCAGTATACAGACTTGCGGTTGAGGGCGAAAAGAATTCGCAGCTTATACAGGAACGTGCAGTCGCCATGGAGGAGACAAGTGTTGCTTCGAGCAGCAAGGTTGATGAGGTATATTCTAAGATTAAGGACAAAACTAATGAGGCGATAGAGCAGTCTAAGGCTGTCGCCCGTATAAATGAGCTGACAAAGGATATCAAGGACATCTCCTCACAGACGAATCTTCTTGCATTAAATGCAAGTATAGAGGCGGCAAGAGCAGGCGATGCCGGCAGAGGATTTGCGGTTGTAGCATCGGAGATAGGAACACTGGCATCACAGACGCTTCACAGTGTGGACAACATTAATGAAATTGTCGGTGAAGTCAATCTTGCAGTGAACAATCTGACGGAATGTATATCTACCATAATGGATTTTGTGGAAAATACCGTTGTCGGAGATTATGAGAACTTTAAGAAGGCTGGTGCTGAGTACAGACAGGATGCCGGAGAGTTTAAGACGGTTATGAGTCAGACTAAGGAAGCCATGCAGGAACTTGAGGCACTTATAGAGCAGATATCGGGTGCTGCATCAGGCATCAACAGCATGATGGCACAGTCGTCAGCGGGAATTAATGATATCGCCGAGAAGTCGGGCAAGACGCAGGAGATTACTGCGGAGGGCTGCGAAAGGCTCAAGGAATGCCGGCAGTCCATTGAAGAGCTCAGGAAAATTGTGGAGCAGTTTCATCTGGAATAATTAAAAAGCTGTAATGAATGTGCATGGCGGAAGGATAAAACCGCCATGTGCTGACATTACAGCTTTTATTTGCATAAACCGGACAGAAGGATGTGCATATTTTCGGATGTCTAGCGCACGCCGGTGGAACCGAAACCGCCCTCGCCGCGCACTGTGTCTGACAGTTCATCCGTCTCGGAAAAATCAGCGGTGAGGAATGGAGTGATGACAAGCTGCACTATCCGCTCACCCGGTTCGATAGAAGCGGGCTTGGAGGAGTGGTTATGCATAGCTGCCATGAATTCGCCGCGGTAGTCAGGGTCTACAACGCCGACCTTGTTGGCAGGCGCAAGCCCGCGCTTGGAGGCGATGCCGCTTCTTGGATATATAAGTCCTGCATAGCCTTCCGGTATCTCCATTGCAAGACCTGTACCTATCATAACAGTTTCATGTGGGGCAATGATAACAGGGCTGTCTATGCAGGCATATAAGTCAGCTCCGGCAGCGTATTCCGTGCCGCGGGTTGGCATGATTGCATTGGGTTTAAGTTTTTTGACTTTAATTTGAATGTTGTTCATAAAATCCTCGGTTCCTTATATAATATTGTGTGAGTGCCAAAAACAATTTTGACACCTACACTATATTATAAATGAGAAAGCGAAAAAGGAAAAGAAAAAACAAAATAATTTAAAATTTTCAAAAAAATGCTTGCAATTTCAAAAGACATGTGATAATATACATTTTGTTGTGACACACAAGAGTCACAATGGCAAGTACATAGCATGCAGTCGTGGCGGAATTGGCATACGCGCTAGACTAAGGATCTAGTCCATATTGCTTGGGTGCGGGTTCAAGTCCCGCCGACTGCACTGAGTTGAGACCTTGAGGCTTTCCTCGAGGTCTTTTGCGTGTTAAAGGATGTTTAACACAATGAAACAGGCGCAGCCTGCATAGGCGCGCCTGTTTAGAGTTGTCATTGTTCAGTCAGCAGGACAATATGTCCGTCTGCGAGTGTTCTCTTCATGTCGATTATTCTCTGGTTTTCCGAGCCGCGAAACTGCAGATTCAGATTTTTTTTCTCCTCGATAAAAGGGCCGTCGACCATTACATCAATGTAGGAGAGAATTTCGCGTGTGTGCGGCAGAGTATCGACCATCTTTCCGATAATGTCGGTATCAAAAAGATATCCGGTGTACAGCCAGATATCCTTGCCGGGATAGTGCTCTTTAATCTGCCGCATTGTATTAAGAACCTCGCCCTGATTTGCGGGAGCCATCGGTTCACCGCCAAGAAAGGTAATTCCTCTTATATAGTCAGGACTTAAAAGCTTCAGGATATAATCGATTGTCTCGCGGGTGTAAGGCTTTCCGTAGGTGAAATCCCATGTCACTTCGTTAAAACAGCCCTTGCAGTGGTGCGGACATCCGCTCACAAAGAGTGAAATCCTGACACCGGGACCATTTGCAATATCTACATTTTTGATTTCTGCATAATTCATAAATTCACTCCCTTAAAATCCGAGAACGTTTTTGCGGCTGTAGTGTGAAGCCTCGTCGTCGGTGAGTCTGTGAACCCACGGTGCGCGCTCGCCCTTTGAGCCCTCCCCCGTGCTGTTGTACTCAGCCCAGTAAGCCGTCTCGTGCGAGTTCTGCTTGTTCCAGTCGTGGAAGCCCTCATGTCTTATGTGTGCATCCATCTCACAGTTTAGAAATACGGCTTTCGCGTAGTCGCGCCATGGACGGCCAAGGTATACTGAGTCAGGAGGACAGTTGCTTGTGAAATGGCAGCTCTCGAATACATAGCCGTATTCCTGTCCCTCAGGTGTTGATGGAGCCGTGACATAGCCGTTAATCTCCGTGCCGCGGTTGTTGGAGAAGATTTCGCAGTTCTCGAAGTAGGCTGTAGCGCTTCCGAATATGAAGTCCACGTCACCGCGGATAAAACAGTCTTTGTAGTACTGCCTTCCGTTAATTCTCGGGGCGAATTGCTTAGGTCCCACAAAGCCGCCCGGTTTTAATTCGGTAGGAGGCAGAGGCCCTGTAAAAATCGTGTCCTGACAGCCAAGGAAACAGCAGTTGATATATTTGACCATGTCGCCTTCGGAGTAGATTGCGAGAGCCTGTCCTACATCGCGTCCGTCACCTGAAGCGTTCTCGAAGGTGATGTTCTCGGCAGTAAAGTCATTTGCATCAATCAGGACACTGTAGCTTCTGAAGGTTCCGCGCTTGGTTCCGTCCTCCATCAGCATGAGTGCATACAGACTGTGTGTTATGAAAGTTGTGTCAGGATCTTCTCCGGCAAGTGTGACATGCGGACGTATTATCTCAAGCCTTTCGTAGTATTCGCCCGGTGCAAGTTCGATTCTGACGGGGATATTGTCGTTGACGGACTCAATGGAGTCAAGGGCGTCATTGATGGTTGTGAAATCACCCTTTCCCGAAGGGTCGACTTTGATTGTGATAGTATTCATAATAATTATGCCTCGTAACAGTTCTCTTATTTTTATTGACTAATCAGTTTAATTATATTACATTTATTGTATATGTTCAAGCGTGAAACAACAAGGAACAGGAGGATGCTTGAAGTTTATAACTTCAAAAAGAAAGGATAAATATGGATACAGTGAAACGTGCCACAGGCTGTGATATAACGGCAAGGCAGTTGGAAAAGGGCAAAAAGGAATATGATGTGAGGGATTATGGTGCGGCACCTGATGAGCTGCCCGCCGCGAATACCGCGGCTATCAACAGGGCGATAGAGGACGCGGCGCGAAGCGGTGGAACGGTTGTTTTTTCAGAGGGTGAATATAAAACATATACCATAAGACTTAAAAGTAATGTGAATCTTTGCATTGAGAAGGGAGCCGTGATAAGGGCTGCCAGAAGTGAGATACACACTGCCTATGAAAACTGCGAGGGTGATGGAGGATTCTATGATGAGCCGGAGGTCAGGCCATATGCCGGACTTCAGGATCACGGGCATACATATTTTGCGAACAGTCTCATATATGGCGAGGATTTATCAAATGTGATGATATGCGGTGAGGGACTCATCGACGGCAGTTACAAGGACGAATATGGCTACACGAGGTATGCACTTTTAGGCGGAGACCCAGCTAATCCAAGCTATCGCAATGAAAAGGGACATGACGGTGCATGGTACGGCAACAAGGGAATTGCGCTTGTCAACTGTAAGAATGTTGTTTTGAAGGATTTCTCGATAGTTGATGCGGGACATTTTGCCATAATCTGTGAGGGTGTTGAGAATATGCTCGTCGATGGTATACTTGTCGATACTATAAGAGATGCGTTCGATGTCGACTGCTGCCGTGATGTGACAGTGGTACACTCAAGGTTTAATTCACTTACTGACGACGCACTTGTTATGAAGGCATCCTACGGTGCAGGAAAATTTATGCCATTGTATAATGTATACATAGAGGATTGCGATGTCACGGGCTACGATGCGGGAAGCGTGTACGAGGGCAGGTACACCTGTGACAAGGTGGTGGCAACTGACAGGTGTGGCCCTACGGCGAGAGTGAAGCTTGGAACGGAGTCGACCTGCGGGTATGAGCTCGTGACAGTGAAGAATGTGCGTTTTAAGCGCTCGAGAGGTTTCGCGCTCGAGGCGGTCGATACATCGGATTTGACAGATATCGTGTTTACTGACTGTACGATGGAGAATGTGAGCAGTTCGCCTATCTATATAAGAATTGGCGACAGGGGAAGATATCCGGTCACGGGAAACAGTGATAAGGAACCGGTCAGGGCTGAGGCCAATGTGCGCCTTGACAATCCTGAGTGGGTTATTCCGAATAAGGAGGGATATCAGTGCTATCCTGCCGCAAGATATGTTCCGTCGTACAATTATACTAAGAGGGTGACTGTTGACGGACATTCGTATTTTAATATTGTAGATGAGGACAATCCGATGAAGCTGAATCCTGCTAACTACTATGAGCAGGACGGAAAATATTACTTATATGCATATAATAAACAGAGCAAAAGTTATGAGCCGGATTTTTCAAGCGGGATAAAGGAGAATGAGCGCTGCCTCTATGCAAATGCTGTCGGCAATAAGAATATAGCTTCAATAAGAAATATAGAGATAAGCAATGTCAAGGTCAAGGACGCAGATCCGAGATATCCTATCATAATAATGGGTGTTGACAGCAGCCATGTGGAGAACGTCAGCATCAGGAATATCGAGGTGGAATACCGCGGCGGACTTCTAATGGAGCATGCGGTCGAGCAGAGACAGCTCAACACGAGCTGGGAGTATTCGCAGCTTGGCTCTAAGCCGTCAACACAGCTTCTGCCATGGCTTGTGAACACCTTCTTTTTAAAGAACGAGGGACTACTTCCGAGAATGAGCTGGGATGTGGACAGGGAGAGGTTCACTCCGTCGCCGTACAATGTGCCTGAGCTTGCGGGAGTGTATCCTGAGCCAAGCAACTGGGGAATACTTCCTGCATATGGTCTATATGCTCGCCATGTAGACGGGCTTGAGCTTGAGAATATCAAGCTTGGCTATATCGTTGAGGACGAGAGACCGGCGGTTGTGTTCGACGATGTGCATGATGGCATGCTGAAAGACTGTGAGCTTATGGCACATGAGACTTCAGCACACATCGTGCTTGTCGAGAATAATTACAAGAGACCTACTAATTTTGAGTATGTGCCGGACTACCCGTATCATTCCACGGACAATTCGGTCACAATCATTCCGGGACAGGATAGGGAGAATTACCGCGTTGAGAAGGTGCTGGTGGATGCGCCTGCACCGGGAACTCCAAGAGACGGACTTTATACATATCCTACGGCGGCCGTGATGGACGGTACGGACAAGAGTTTTACCTACGAGGTACCGACGGAGGAGTACGAGCTTCCGGAGACGGTTCACAGACCGTACTTTGTGCCCGTGGAGGATATCCATGTTGTGGTGGGGAAGCTGGTGTGCTTCGATGTCATGGTCAGAAACCCGCTCACTGACGGGGTGAATACCGATGCTGAGCAGTTTATGTGGGACATGAAGGCTGACAACGAGTATGTGGTCGAGTGTGAGTCGGGAACGATACTCATGCAGGCTGAGGGACTCCCTTACGGTGCGGATTTTGACACTTTGAGCGGCAATTTTATCTGGACACCTGAAAAGGAAGGGGAGTACAATATAACCTTTACCGCTGACGACGGAGTTATTCCGATAACTATGACGGTGAACATAATCGTTGAGAGTGAATGAAATAAATGAGCAATGCCTGCAGTATACAGGGAGATAAGTTTGAAAGAAAAACTTTCAAACAACTTATTGATGGCAGTACTGCAAGCAATGCTTGCAGTATGCAGGGGTATAAATATGATTTTAGCATGTAACAATATATCAAAGTCCTTCGGTATAGATGAGATTATAAAGAATGCATCTTTTCACATCGAGGAGCGTGAGAAGGCGGCAATTGTCGGAATTAATGGTGCCGGAAAGACTACGCTTTTACGCATTATCATGGGTGAATACCAGGCTGACAGCGGAGAGGTCATCATTGCAAAAGACAGGACAATCGGGTATCTGGCACAGCATCAGAACCTGGCAGGGGATAACACCATCTACGATGAGCTTATGAGTGTGAAGAAGGATATTATAGAGCTCGAACAGAAGATCAGGAGACTTGAGCTTGAAATGCACAGCAGAGAGGGCGCAGAGCTTGAGGCAGTCATGGAGGCTTACGCTAAGAGCACGCACCGGTTCGAGCTTGAGAACGGTTATGCCTACAAGAGCGAGGTGGTGGGGGTATTAAAGGGTCTGGGATTCGATGAGCCTGATTTTGACAGGAAGGTGAGCACGCTCTCCGGAGGACAGAAAACAAGGGTGGCGCTTGGCAGGCTGTTATTGTCAAAGCCCGATATAATAATGCTCGATGAGCCCACCAATCATCTTGACATGAACTCAATAGCATGGCTTGAGAACTATCTCGTAAATTATGATGGAAGTGTGATTATAGTTGCACATGATCGTTATTTTCTTGACAAGGTCGTGACGAAGGTGATAGAGGTAGAGCGCGGCATTGTGAGTATGTTTTCAGGCAATTACTCAGACTATGCTGCAAAGAAAAAGCAGCTCATGGATGCAAAGCTTAAGGAGTACTATAACCAGCAGCGCGACATAAAGCATCAGGAGGAGGTTATAGCCAAGCTTAAATCCTTCAATCGCGAGAAGTCGATAAAGCGTGCCGAGAGCCGTGAGAAGATGCTTGACAAGATAGAGATTATCGACAAACCGATAACAGAGCAGGAGACGATGCATTTTAAGTTAGAGCCGGCTAAGGAGAGCGGCAATGATGTGCTTAGCATTGAAGGACTTGCAAAGGCGTTTGGCGGTAACAGATTGTTTTCAGACGTGAACTTTGAGATTAAGAAGGGCGAAAAAGTGGCACTCATCGGTAACAACGGTACGGGAAAGACCACGATACTTAAGATTATCAACCACATAATAGATGCCGATGCCGGGAAGGTGCGCCTCGGAGCTAATGTCGAGATAGGCTATTATGATCAGGAACACAATGTTCTTCACATGGATAAGACGGCATTTGACGAGATTGGCGACGCATACCCGGATATGACGAACACGCAGATAAGAAACATGCTCGCCTGTTTTCTGTTCACGGGTGATGACGTATTCAAAAAGATAAGCGATTTAAGCGGTGGAGAGAGGGGAAGAGTTTCACTTGCGAAGCTGATGCTCTCCAACGCTAATTTCCTTATACTCGATGAGCCTACCAACCATCTTGATATCATGTCAAAGGAGATACTTGAGTCAGCGCTTAACCGCTATACAGGGACAGTTCTTTATGTGTCACATGACAGATATTTTATAAATAAGACGGCGACAAGGATAATTGAGCTGTCGGCCAACATAGTAACGAATTATATTGGCAATTATGACTACTACCTCGAGAAGAGGGATATCCTTGCACCTAAGGAGAATAAGGCTGTTAGTGAGGAGAAGAGTACGGCGGTCAGGGATGACTGGAAGGCGCAGAAGGAGGAGCAGGCGAGGTTAAGAAAAAGACAGAATGACATTTCAAGGCTTGAAAAGAGTATTGAAAAACTTGAAACGGAGAATTCGGAGCTTGATGAGCAGCTTACACTTCCGGAAGTATACACAGATCTGCCAAAGCTTATGAAGCTGAACGAGAGAAAGCAGGAGATTGAAAGGCAGTTAGAGAAGCTTTATGAGGACTGGGAGAAGCTTTCGGAGTAAGCGTTACGGTAATAAATTAAAATTAATTTGACTTTTTTTTAACAAGCGAATATAATATAAATATTCAGAATTCAGTTTTTCGTGATTATGATTTTGAATAGTAAATGTATTATATGAGGTGTTCTAATGAACGAAAGAGAGATTTCTACCGCCGTTATAAGGCGGCTCCCTCGGTATTATAGATATTTGGAGGAACTTATTGACAGTGGAGTTGAGCGTATATCCTCTAACGAGCTTAGCGAGAGGATGAAGGTTACGGCTTCACAGATTCGTCAGGATCTTAACAATTTCGGAGGCTTTGGGCAGCAGGGCTACGGCTATAATGTGAAGTATCTTCACTCGGAGATTGCTAAGATTCTCGGTATAGACAAGAAACATAACATGATTATCATAGGAGCAGGTAATCTTGGTCAGGCAATAGCGAATTATTCAGCGTTTGAGAAGAGAGGATTTGTCGTAAAGGGAATTTTCGATATCAATCTTAAACTTGTAGGAATGACGGTTCGGGGAATAGAGGTTATGAGCCTTGAGGATATGCCGGAATTTGTTAAGAGGGAGAATATTGATATTGCTGCTCTCACAATTCCTAAGACAAGCGCAGCAGATGTTGCAGCAGATGTTGCGGCAGCGGGAGTCAAGGCTATATGGAATTTCGCGCACACGGATTTGGCGTTAAGTGATGACGTTGTTGTCGAGAACGTGCATCTGTCAGAGAGCCTTATGCAGTTGTCTTACCGGCTGGCACGCAAGGAAAAATAAATTCACGATGATTACGAGAGAATATGACAGACTGTGCAGTTATGCATGGTCTGTTTTTCGTTGCCAAGGCTTATATATTTGTGGTAATATGTTCTAAAAATATGTATTTTTTGGGTTCTTTGCTGATTAACGGCGATGGAACCCAGAAATGGGGATAGTGTGAAAAATAAGCTTGATAGCATATTTTTCACACATGCAATTTGTTTCCGAGCGAAAACAAATTGCTTTGATGGCAGATGAGAAATCGCCTGCGCGAATTTCTCATCGCCTCCTCGCGATAAATCGCTCGGAAGTGAGGGATAATATGAGCAGATTTGATAAAATAGAACAGAAAAAGGAGCAGATGAGCTCAGATGAGATACGCATCTGGGAACTTTTGAAAAAGAAGAATATCCCGATAGCAAGCCTGGATGAGAGGTGGCTTAAGCTTTTTCCCGAGAGTGAAAAGACACCGGCCATAAAGAGGCTTGAAAAGGAACTGATGGAGCTCTTAAAAAGGCAGGGGAAGGCTAACACTGATTTGAAGGACATAAGGGTGGTGAGGGATAAACTCACGCAGAGCGTGCTTGATACCGCTGAGGATACCACCATACCGATGAACAAGCGTCTCAAAAAGCAGGCGACGAGCCAGCGGCTTATAGTGGAAGCGAGGGAGAAACAGGAAAATCTTGAGAGAGAGATAGATGAGCTTCCGGAGCGCATAAAGGAGGCGAACAGCGCGCTGATTTTTGAGAGCGTGCGCGTCTGCTATCAGAGAATTAATAAGAACAAGCAGGACATACAGCTTCTTGAGCAGTGGATAGAGGAGACGAGGGCAAAGCTCAAGGAGAGGGTCGTCATAAAGCAGGATAAGGAGATAACGAATGAGGAGATATATACATACCTGCACGGAATGTTAGGCGCGGGAGTTATGGAGGCATTCGATGAGAAGGGCAATTAGCGGAAAACTTGCAAAGAAGATTGATGTTTTTTCAATAGAGAGAGGCATGCCGTCGCTTGTACTTATGGAGCGGGCGGCACTCAAGGTGGCAGAGCACACCGCAAGGCTGTTAGAGGCCGAGGGAGGCGGAAGGATACTTTTTGTCTGTTCGGAGGGAAATAATGGAGCTGACGGGATTGCAGCGGCGCGTATCCTCACAATGGAGGGCAATGCGTGCAGCATACTTTTTACGGGAAAGCCCGGGCACGCTACGGCTGAATTTGCGACGCAGCTTAAGCTTGCACAGCTTCTTGATATTCCCATGTTTTTTTATGGGGAGGACATACAACATAATTTTTTTGATGAATATACTATAATTGTGGATGCCATGTTTGGAATAGGGCTTTCGCGCACCGTGGAGGGAAGATACGCAGCGATTATAGATTATATGAATGGAGCAGGAAAAAAGCTGTTGAGTGTGGACATTCCTTCCGGGGTAAATTCCGCAAACGGTCAGATAATGGGCGTGGCTGTGAATGCCGATGTGACTGTCACTTTCGGCTATGCGAAGCTTGGACATATGCTTTATCCGGGAAAAAAATGCACGGGAAAACTTTATGTCGAGGAGATAGGTTTTCTGCCATTTGATTTTGAAGCCTATAAGAGAGTGGAAAATGCCGGAGAAAGTGCTTTTTATTTTGCCGGTGAGGATGATTTTAGAATATCGGTTCCTGTCAGGGAGAAAAGAAGCAACAAGGGAGATTACGGAAAACCGCTGATAATTGCCGGATCTAAGGATATGACGGGAGCTGCATTCATGTCGGGGCTTGCAGCCTACCGCACAGGGGCAGGGGTTGTTACGGTGCTCACACATGAGTCTGTGGATAAGTATTTAAAGTCAGTGCTTCCGGAGGCTATTGTAAGGTGCTATGGGGATGAACCTGAGAAAGCTGTCACGGAGGCGCTTGAAAGAGCAAGTATTGTCGTTGTTGGACCGGGCATGGGGGTGAGCGGGCTCTCAAAGAGGGTAGTGGCATGTGTGCTTGCAAATTCCAAGGTACCGGTCATAGTAGACGCAGATGCACTAAATATTATATCAGAAGATACGAAGGGCTGGTTAGGAGAAGAAGGTACAGGAAGAAGGTCAGCTCCGCTTGTGGTGACACCTCATGTGGGTGAGATGGGCAGGCTGTCCGGGCACAGCATAAAGGAGCTTGCAGCCGATATACCATATTATGCACTTGAATTTGCAAACAGATATGGGGTATACTGTGTGCTTAAGGATGCAGTGAGTGCAGTGGCATCACCGGATAATGAACTGTTTATAACGACATGCGGTAATCCCGGAATGGCTACGGCAGGGGCAGGAGATGTGCTGACAGGGATACTTGCGGCTGTGAATTCGTGGACGAAGGAAGGTTTTTTTGAGAGACTGTGCGTTGGCGTGCAGCTTCACGCCATGGCAGGCGATATGGCGGCAGAGAAACTTGGAGAACATTCCGTTATGGCGCGTGATATCATAGAATGTATACCACGGATACTGCGAAGTTGAATTAAGTCGTTTAGATGAACGGCTGCAGGAAAAGAATTGTATAAGCCGCTGCAATGCAGTGATATAGGAGAAGTTTGAAAGTAAAACTTTCAAACTATTTATTGGAGGCAGTACTGCAGGCAATGCTTGCAGTATACAGGGGGATAAGAATGGATTTGGATAGTTTTACGGGCGAATATAATCGGGCGTATGCGCTGATTAATCTTGAGGCGGTACGCAGGAATATTTTAATGAGCAGGGAAAAGCTTCCTGAGAATACAGGCATAATTGCTGTTATAAAGACCGATGCGTATGGGCATGGTGCGGTGCGCGTTGCTGAAGCGGTCAGGGATATTACGGCGGGATTTGCCGTGGCTGCCATAGAGGAGGCTGTGGAACTTCGGGAGGCCGGCATCGATACGCACATAATTGTGCTGGGATATATTTCACCTAAGGAATATAGACTTGCCATTGAGCATGATATAATATTGTCAATGTTCTCATATGAGCAGGCGTGCCTGCTGTCACAGCTTGCGGGGAGTATGGGAAAATGTGGAAGATGCCATATCAAGATTGACACGGGAATGAACAGGATAGGCCTTGCGGCAAAGCATGAGGAGGATATAGAACCTACGGTATGCGAGATTGAGAAAATAAAATCGCTTCCTAATCTTATATGTGACGGGATATTCATGCATTTTGCCACAGCAGACGAGGAGGATAAGACGAAGGCAAAGGCACAGTATAACAGGTTCTGCCGTGTTTTAGATGAGCTTAGGAAGAAGAACATAGAATTTACATACAGACATTGTTCGAATTCGGCGGCTATCATCGATATGCCGGAATGTACCTTTGAGTGGGTACGCCAAGGCATCACACTGTATGGACTTAAGCCTTCGGACGAGATGGTACATAATATTGAACTGTATCCTGCTATGGAATTAAAAAGTCATGTGGTGCATGTTAAGAACATACAGCAGGGGGATGAGGTAAGCTACGGGGGAATATATGTGGCTGACTCGCCAAGGCGTATAGCGACTGTATCAATCGGATACGGGGACGGTTATCCAAGACAGCTTTCAAATAAGGGTTATGTTCTGATTAAGGGTCAGAGGGCACCGATAGTCGGAAGGGTGTGCATGGATCAGTTGATGATTGATATAACACATATTGAAGGAGTTGAGCTTGAGGACGATGTGACACTGTTCGGGAAGGATGGCGATGCGGTGATTACCGTTGATGAGCTGTCAAAGCTGTGCGGGCGCTTTAACTATGAGTTCGTGTGTGACATAAATAAGCGGGTTAAGAGGATATATATTTAAAAAAGAAAATTTATTTGAATACACTTCCGCAAAAGATGGAAATACTTATCGTGTGTAAAAAACATTTCCGCGGTTTTTGGGGGAATGAGCAATGACGGGACGGAGTGTATGATATGATAATTAGACGAGGGGATATATATTACGCGGATTTAAGACCGGTTATCGGCTCGGAGCAGGGCGGAATAAGACCTGTTCTCATAATACAGAATGATACGGGAAACAGGCACAGCCCGACGGTGATATGCGCGGCGATAACAAGTCAGATGCATAAATCCAAGCTGCCGACGCATGTAGAGATAGATTCATCAAGATATGATATTATAAAGGATTCGGTTATTTTACTTGAACAGCTTAGGACAATCGATAAAAAGAGACTTAAAGACAAGGTCTGCCATCTTGACAGTGAGATAATCAGGAAGGTTAACCATGCACTTTTGGTAAGTCTTGAGTTGGATACATAGAGTCAAACAGGGAAAAAGTCAAAAAAGAACAAAATAGAATGAAAAAATAGTTGAAATATGTTTTAAGATATATTAAAATGAACAGAAGATTGATTATTCCAAGGAGGTATACCTATATATGGTAACAGCAGGCGATTTTAGAAACGGCATGACAATACAGATGGACGGTTCAATATGGCAGGTAATCGAGTTCCAGCACGTTAAGCCGGGAAAGGGCTCACCATTCGTTAGAACAAAGCTTAAGAATATTATAAATGGTGGCGTTGTCGAGAACTCATACAACCCAACTGCTAAGTTTGATTTAGCTCACATTGATAAGTCTGAGTATCAGTATCTTTATGCTGATGATGATTTCTATCACTTCATGAATACAGAGAACTATGAGCAGATTCAGCTTACCAAGGAGACAGTAGGCGACTCACTCAAGTTCGTTAAGGAGAACGAGATGGTTAAGCTTCTCTCTCATAACGGAGATGTATTCGCTATCGAGCCACCTCTTTTCGTTGAGCTCGTGATCACAGAGTCTGAGCCGGGCGTTAAGGGTAACACAGCTACAGGTGCTACTAAGCCGGCTATCGTTGAGACAGGTGCTAAGGTTATGGTTCCTCTCTTCGTAGAACAGGGTGAGAAGATTAAGATTGATACCCGTACAGGCGAGTATCTTTCAAGAGCTTAATCTTTACTATTTGTGATGTGGCGGGAGAGTTTATCCCACCACATCACATGTGATGCATCACAGATGATGTATTGCATGTGATATTTCACATATGAATTAATCGAAGTTCTATTTTTCATATATATTTTATCAGGTTTTTATATAGTTATTATATTTTCTTTTATTTCCCATATTTAGATTTAGTTTAAGATTGCTGCGGGATACAGTGTGTTTTATTGTTTGAAGCACTGTTGAATATTGTTTTTGGGGTCGGAATAACCTTTGAGCGCCTGTCAAAGTTTATTTATAGAAAGGAAAACAGAATATGAACTATCAGGAATTTTTAAACGCAGTGGTGGATTGCGTAAAGAAGATTGTCGGAAAGGAGGCAGAGGTTTTTATTCACCGCGTAACGAAGATTAACGGAGTTGTTTTAGATGGCATTGTGATAATGGCGAAGGGCAGCAATTTTTCTCCCACAATATACCTTAACGGTTATTATACAATGTATCTGTCAGGATGTGAAATCGAGGAGATTGCAGGCAAAATATATAAGCTATATATAGCTAACAGCGGTTTTGTAACAGTTCCGGAGGATTTTTTTACGAATTTCGAGCAGCTTCGTGACAAGATTGCATTCAGGCTTGTAAGCTATGACAGAAACAGGGAGCTTTTAGACAGGATACCGCACAGATGTTTCATGAATCTTGCGATAGTATATTTTGTAGTGATTGAGAATGTTGACTGTGGCAGGGGAATAATCACGGTCTATAACAATCATATGGAACATTGGGGCGTGGAGGAGGAAGTTCTTTATGAACTTGCAATGAAGAATACGCCGAAGCTGTATCCGCCTGAGATAAAGCCTATGAATCAGGTTGTCTCGGATATGCTGTTAAAGGAGGGAAAGGATATAGATGTAGATACGCTTATAGCACATCTGGACAGCATGAATGAGCAGTTCCCGATGTATGTTCTCACGAATATCTATAGAAGCTATGGTGCGTCAAGTATGTTGTATGAAGGTCTGCTTGAAAAATTTACGGCACATATAGAGTCTGATCTTTATATTGTGCCAAGCAGTGTACATGAGCTGATACTTATTCCTATTGATGGGGAGATAACCCGTGCAGGACTTGATGATATGATAAGATCCATCAATAAGACGGAGATAGCGAGGGAGGAGGTTCTGTCAGACAGCTCGTATATTTATACGAGGGAGAATGGTTTCGAATGGTAATTTTGCAATAAAAAAATGCACCTGGAGGGAATCGAACCCACGACAACCCGGCTCCGGAAACCGGTGCTCTATCCACTGAGCTACAAGTGCATGCGATAAAACGCTAAATACTATTCTATAGCATAATTGATTTTTTTGCAAGAGAAAATTTGAGCAAAGGTTTCCGGATTAGGATCGGGCGGGATAAAAGCATATTGATTTTTTTGATAAAAATTGATAAAATTGTATTAGTTTTGTATTGGGGAATACAGATTAATGGATGCAGCCATCCGGGCCGGACTTGGATGATGAATTTTATATTCGGAGGTTACTGTGTACAGAAGGTTTTTGGCTTTATTCCTTTCATGTGTGCTGTGTTTTGTGAGCGGATGTTCAGCAAAAAAAGGAGTATCGGAGCAGATGACGGATGTAGTGGTGATACAGAATACGGCGGTGGAATTATCGGCTGCCAGTGTTATCGAGACAGATGAGGATGAGCCTGTTTCGTCATTTGTGGAAGATATGGACTATGACATCAAGAGTTTCGTGAGGCAGTTTTATGATTATCTTGCATCGGGTGAATATGATTTGGCGATGTATATGACAAATGACAGCACCAATCTTGACAGAGATAGTTTTATGCGGATAAGCAGTTATGTTGAGTCCGTTAAGTCGCTTACCTGTTATATGATGGAAGGAATGGTGGAAGGAAGCTATATAGTGGTTGCTAAGTGCGGAGTGCTTACCACGCTTGGCGCACAGGTTGTCATCATGCTGAATGCGTTTTATATATGCACGAACGAGAGTGGGACATACTATATATGCGGAAGCAATGTCGGCGATGAAGTGAAGAGTTATAATTCAATCATGCTTTCGGGGCAGATGATGGATGACATAGAGGAACAGGTCAGAACTGACAATGAGGCTGCGATTTCAAATCAGCATAATCTCAGGGAAATAGAGGGTATTGTCATTTTTGATGAAGTGACAAGATTTTTATATGAGCAGCAGACGGCAGAATAAAGCGGGGAATACAGCGGGGCGGGATTCCTTTATCGGCGCGGGATTTGGTCCTGCGCTGATGTTATGTAAAAAGATATAACAGAAATGGAGCGATTATGAGACTTAACAAATATATCAGCGATTCGGGCTGCTGTTCAAGACGCGAGGCTGACAGGCTTATCGAGGCGGGCAGTGTCCGTGTAAACGGAGCGACAGCCGTGATGGGCATGCAGATTGAGGATGGTGACAGCGTGGAGGTAAACGGAAAAAGCATTAAGGCTCCGAACACCGTAAAAAAGGTTATATATGCATTTTATAAGCCTGAGGGCATGGTGACCACGATGGCTGACGAGCCGGACAGCCTGTATGCATATCTGAAAAACAAGGGGCTTGACAGGAGGGTATTTCCTGTGGGAAGGCTTGACAAGGACTCGTGCGGGCTCCTGCTTCTGACAAATGACGGCGAGCTTATGAATAATATTCTCAAGACATCCAATAATCATCAGAAGGAGTACGTTGTAAAGGTCAACAAGGACGTGACCGACGACTTCATAAAGAAGATGGGAGCGGGTGTTGAGATAACTGACGGCAATACCGGAAAAAAGGTGACTACCAGAAGATGTGTTGTCAAAAAAAACGGTAAGAGAACCTTCACAATAGTGCTCAGACAGGGACTTAACCGGCAGATAAGGCGAATGTGCGGGGCCTTCGGATATGAGGTGCTGTCACTAAAGCGGATAAGAATAATGAATGTGAATATAAACGGGCTCAGGGAGGGGGAGATAAGACCGCTCACACCTGAGGAGACCGTTAAGCTTAGAAATCTTTGCGGAAGGGGGAGCAGGAGTGATGGATAAGACAGCCAGAATAAAGGAATTAATCGGGATATTAAACGAGGCGGGCAGGGCATACTATGCGGGTGATAAGGAACTTATGACCAATTTTGAGTACGATGCGCTCTACGATGAGCTCACTGCTCTGGAGGCAGAGACGGGAATAGTCATGTCGGACAGTCCTACGCAGCATGTGGGTTATGAGACGGTGAGCGAGCTGCCTAAGGAGGAGCATGCCGCGCCGATGCTGAGCCTTGACAAGACTAAGTCAATTGATGCGCTCGCAGCTTTTGCAGGGGCACATAAGTGCCTGCTATCGTGGAAGCTCGACGGGCTTACCGTGGTGTTGACATACGAGCATGGTGTACTTGCAAAGGCGGTCACGAGAGGAAATGGCTATATCGGTGAGGTCATTACGGCAAACGCCAGAACCTTCAAGAACCTTCCGACAAAGATTTCCTATCAGGGGAGGCTGGTCATAAGAGGCGAGGCGATAATCACCTACTCAGATTTTGAGCGTATCAATGCGCTCATTACAGAGGAGGGAGAAAAATATAAAAATCCGAGAAATCTATGCAGCGGCTCCGTAAGACAGCTAAACAGCGAGATTACGGCTAAAAGGAACGTAAGACTCAAGGCTTTTGCACTAATATCGGCGGTTAATCCGGAGACGAACGAGCCGGATGTCGATTTCGGCAATTCCAGGGAGGCACAGTTTAACTGGCTTAAGAGTCAGGGCTTTGACACGGTGGATTTTCGTGTGGTCGATGAGAAAAACATGGCGGAGGCGGTTGAATACTTCGCACATGAGGTCGAGAAGAATGATTTTCCGTCGGACGGACTTGTGCTCACTTACGACGATATCGCTTATGGCGAGAGTCTAGGACGCACCGCAAAATTCCCGCGACACTCCATCGCGTTTAAGTGGAAGGATGAACTCGTTGACACGAAACTTATCGAGATAGAGTGGAGCGCCTCGAGAACCGGACTCATAAATCCGGTTGCAATTTTTGAGCCGGTTGAGATTGAGGGAACAACCGTGTCGAGAGCGAGTGTTCACAATGTAAGTATACTGAAAGCCTTAGGACTTGGTATAGGTGATACGATATCCGTATACAAGGCTAATATGATTATTCCGCAGATTGCTAAAGTGGTGAAGAAAGCGGAGGGCACGGATAAGAAGGATGACGGAGAGGCTGTTATACCTGATACCTGCCCGGTATGCGGAGGAAGGACGCAGCTACGAAGCCAGAACGATGCTCTCAGCCTCTACTGCACGAACCCCGACTGTCAGGCAAAACAGGTAAAGAGCTTCGAACTTCTCGTCTCGAGGGATGCTCTGAATATTGACGGAATATCGGAGGCGACACTTGAAAAATTCATAGATGATGGTATGATTAAAACATACGCCGATATATATCACCTTGACAGGTATAAGGAGCGTATCTGCACGATGGAGGGCTTTGGAGAGAAGTCCTTCGACAATATGATGGCTTCCATTGAAAAGTCGAGAGATGCACAGATAAGCAGATTCATATATGCGCTCGGAATACCGGGTGTCGGGACTGCGAATGCCAAGCTTATCTGCAGGCATTTTGACAGCAGCCTCGATGCGATTATCATGGCTGACGAGGAGGAGCTTAAGCAGATTGACGGCATAGGTGCTGTTATTGCGGGCGACATTGTAAAGTATTTCTCCGATGAGAGGAAGCGTGAAAATGCACTCGGGCTCGCAAAGGAGCTGAGGCTCAGCCCTGAGGAGAAGGCAGATATGGGCTCTGGTATAGCGGGAAAAACCTTCGTCATAACAGGCTCGGTTGAACATTTTGCCAACAGAAATGAGGTCAAAGCTCTCATCGAAAGCCTCGGCGGAAAGGCAGCGGGCAGCGTAAGCTCCAAGACGGATTATCTAATAAACAATGACACAACCAGCAATTCCTCGAAAAATCAGAAGGCCAAGGAACTTGGAGTTCCGATTATATCCGAGGAGGAGTTCATAAATATGACAGGAAAGAGGAACGATTAATGCCGATTAGAATACAGAATGATCTGCCTGCAAGGGCAGTCCTTGAAGACGAAAATATATTTGTGATGGACGAAAACAGGGCGCTCTCGCAGGACATAAGACCTCTGGAGGTGCTCATTCTCAATCTGATGCCGATAAAGCAGGATACGGAGCTTCAGCTTCTGAGGGCACTTTCAAACACGCCGCTTCAGATTAACATCACATTTTTGCAGCTTGAGTCCCATGTCTCAAAGAATACCTCGGCTTCCCATTTAAATCAGTTCTACCAGACTTTCAGCGAAATAAAGGACAGGAATTTCGACGGGCTCATAATAACAGGGGCTCCGGTTGAACAGATGGAATTTGAGGAGGTAACCTATTGGGACGAGCTTGTTAAGATAATGGACTGGTCTGACAAGCATGTAACCTCAACACTGCATATCTGCTGGGGTGCACAGGCGGGGCTCTACCATCACTATGGAATACACAAGGAGCTTCTTCCGAAGAAGGCGTTCGGTATCTTCGAGCACAAGGTATTAAACCGCAAGGTTCCTCTTGTACGCGGCTTTGACGATTACTTTTATGCGCCTCACTCACGCCACACTACCGTATCCAAGTCCGATATCTTAGCCGACGCAAGACTTCAGATACTAGCCGAGTCCGACGAGGTTGGGGTGTTCATCGTCCTCGCGGAGGGAGGAAAGCGCATTTTCGTCATGGGACATCCTGAGTACGACCGCATCACGCTCGACATCGAGTACAAGCGCGACCTCGGCAAGGGCCTGCCTATCGATATGCCATACAATTATTATACGGACGGCGACGTGAACTCACGGCCAAGACTGTCGTGGAGAGCACATGCGAACAACCTGTATACCAACTGGATAAATTATTATGTTTATCAGGTGACGCCGTATATTTTGTAGAATGGATAGTGATTGAAGCGACATCGCATGAAACGGAGATAAGGAAATGAACCTTGATGAATTATTGAAAAAAAAGATATTATTTGAGCAGGAAAAGGGCAAAATTGACTCTGTTTCCTTATCTTCTTATGAAAAAGATTTCGAGCTTACTTATACACACAATTCAACGGCTATCGAGGGAAATACACTCACCTTGATGGAAACAAAGCTTGTGCTTGAAGACGGAATTTCCGTGGGTGGAAAAGAGTTAAGGGAAATCTATGAGATTGTTAATCACAAGAAGGCATATAGATATGTCAAGAAATGTATTGCACGGAAAAAGCTGCTTGACGAGACAATAGTAAAAGATATTCATGCGATATTGATGGAAAATATAATGGTTGGCGGTATATACAGAAATCAGGAGATACGAATTAGCGGAGCCGGACATGTACCGCCGTCGGGAAATGACATGTATATTCAGATAAAGAACTTTTATTCTGATTTGGAATGGAAAAGGAAGGAATTAAATCCGGTTGCGTATGCGGCGTGGACACATGCGGAGTTTGTACGGATTCATTCTTTTATTGACGGGAACGGAAGAACCTCAAGACTAATTATGAATTATCAGCTTATGTCAGAAGGATTTTTGCCGGTTTCCATTGCTAAAGAGAACAGACTTGATTATTATAACGCGCTGGAAAGTTTTGCGGTGGATAAGAATTTAGAGCCTTTTGCCGAGCTGGTTGGTGATTTGGAAGATAGGCAGTTGGATTTGTATTTGGGACTGGCGGGAAAATAAAAAAGAGTAAAAAGTTTAAGAATAGCATCTGACCTGTGATTGTCGGCTGCCATCTTGGTAAGTTACAAAAAACGTAGGTACTTTCCTATGATGGCAGCAGCGACAATTACTATCCAGATAATATGTTATTTCCTCGCAAATATAGGTATTCTTGAAAACTGCGTGTATTAAATTATTTTTCACGGAAATATCATGTACACATTATGTGTGCTGGCGTTGATATTTATAATGCTTGACCTGCCGCGTGTGGTTCAGCGTGTTTTAAAGTCCGCATATAATTAAAGTTCAATAATTTTTTTATCCGATATGAGAAGCTTTTGGGTGGCGACATTATCGACAAACTTCATATCGTGGGAAACGAACAAAAGCGTTCCCTCGTATTCCTGAAGGAGCTTTTCAAATGCCTCTATTGATGGGAGATCCATGTAGTTGGTGGGCTCATCAAGAATGAGGACATTGACATTGGAGACAAAAAGCATCGCAAATGCCAGCTTCATGCGCTCGCCGCCGGATAAATCGGACGCCTTTTTGGTCATATCCTTCCCGGTAAGGAGCAGCCTTGCGAGAATTATTCTGGTGATATCTTCCTTCTGTATGCTGACGGACAGGGCGTTTTGAAGCACGGTTTTTGTGGCATCTATTTCGGCAAGATTTTGGCTGACATAGCCTATGCGTGCCTGCGGGACGACGGACACCTGATTGCGGGAAATAATCATATTTAAGAGGGTGGTTTTTCCTGCTCCGTTGTCTCCAAGTATTGCTGTTTTGCTCCTGTTTTTGATAAGAAATGAGGCATCGTCGTAGATGATATTTTCGTCGTAACTGAAGGATATATGGTCGCCGCGGATAACTATTGGGTTTTCAGGCGGGTTAGTCAGCCTGAAATCAGGTCTGATTTTTGGAAGCTCCTTTGGCTTTTCCCTGACCTCCAGATGCTCAATCCTTTTTAGGACATTGAGTGCACTTTTTTCCATGCTCCGGGCGCGGTCTGAGGTTGAGCGCGTTCCAATAAAATTTCGCATCTTGAACTCACTTTGGGACATATTTTTAGGCTTTTTTGTCATGTTTTTTGCCTGGGCTTTTTTTTCCTGATATACCTTGGTGAGCCTTTTCTTTTCGGACGTGTATTTCTCATATTCATTCCATTGGGACTTTAGCTGTCCTGATTTTACAGCCTGATAGTCGTCATAATTTCCGATATATTCGGTGAGTTTTCCCTCCGACAGCTCGACGATTTTGTTGCATACTTCGTTCAGAAATGTGCGGTCGTGGCTTACGATTACAAAGGAGCTCATTTTTGACAGCCGCTCTGCAAGAAGGAGCCTGCCGTTCACATCGAGATTGGCGGTCGGTTCGTCCATAAAGGCTGCCGCCTTGTTGCTTCCGAACATTTCGGCAAGCCTTATGCGGGTATTTTCGCCGCCGCTGACCTGCTCCTGCCAGATTTGTCTTTTTACGCCGAGCAGTTTCGTCTCCCTTGCGTCAAGCTCAAAGATGTTCCAATCGGCGTCAAACTGACGGAAATAAAAGGGGTCACAGCTTATTTTTACGGTTCCGCTCTCGGGCTTTAGCTGTCCGGTCAGAACCCGGAGCAGGGTGGTTTTGCCTGCACCGTTAGCCCCGACAAGACCTATCCTGTCGCCCTCGTAGAGCCGGAACTTTTCAAAGTTAAGAACTTCCTGTTCACCGTAGGTTACTTTAATATTTTCTGCACACAATAATTGTTTTTCTGACATAAAAAAATCCCTCCTTGATTAAAGAGAGATTATCACAAAAATCCATGCCTGCTTATGCATGGAATAAGTATAACAAATCGGATTTTTAGATAATCTCTGTGCAACATAAAAAGACGATAATGCGGAATTGGCATAAAACAACCGCGGCGCATTTAATCGTTCTTATGATAGTAACTTTTGTTGTCTGTTTTGAGAGTTATCTAATAATCAAATCTATCACACTTACCCTTTCCTGAATTTATGTTTATTATATGAGCTTACACATCGGTTGTCAATATATGCCATATTCCACATTGAAAATTTTTTTTGATGGTGATAAAATATCATAGGAAATGATTTTCATTACTACTTGTGCCGTTGCTTTGCGGCGGAATGGAGATTTCTATGAAGCTTGTTACATATCTTGATGGTAAAAAGGAACGCGTTGGCGTTATAAATGAGGACGAGACATGGGTGTATCCGCTGCGCTCGCTTGGCATGCCTTATGTGGACATGCAGGAGGTGGTGGAGAAGATGTCAAGGGCTGAGAAGGAGCTCATCGGCATATATAACCGCAAGGAGCCTGACGAGATACATGGTGCAATTCCGGTGAAGGACGTGGAGCTTTTAGCGCCTATTCCAAGACCTAAGCAGGATATTATATGCCTTGGAATTAACTACATGGAGCATGCGGTTGAGTCAGCGAGATATAAGCAGGAGGCATTCGGCGGAGAGAGACCTTATGCGGTATATTTTTCAAAGAGAGTGAACGAGGCTGTCCCGAACAAGGGCTTTATCGAGGCACATGAGGAGCTCGTTGACAGTCTCGACTATGAGTGCGAGCTTGCTGTCATTATCGGCAAGGACGCGAAGAATGTGCCGGAGGACGAGGCGGCAGATTATATATTTGGATATACGATTATCAACGATGTGAGCGCGAGAAATGTGCAGACGCGCCATAAGCAGTGGTATTTCGGCAAGAGTCTTGACGGATTTACACCGATGGGACCATGCATCACGACAGCGGACAGCATAGCGTTTCCGCCAAGACTTACCATACAGTCGAAGGTCAACGGGGAGCTCAGGCAGAACAGCAGCACGGAGCTTCTGATATTCGATGTGGCGCATGTGATAAGCGAACTCTCATCGGGCATGACACTCAAGGCAGGAACCATCATCTCGATGGGGACTCCGGCAGGTGTAGGAATGGGCTTTGTGCCGCCGCGTTTTCTAAAGCCGGGCGATACAGTGGAATGTATTGTCGAGGGCGTTGGAACGCTCGTAAATACAGTCAGGTCTACTTCACATCATGCATGAATATGTAGGACACCACCGATGCGAGTATGTATGAACCGCCGCCGATTATGAGACAGGCGATTTCGGGGAGATTTCCCGCGCGGTGCAGTGTGGTGTATATAGGGATTGTTGCAAAAAAACATATAATTGAACGGATAACCGGGGCGGCTGCCAGAGTTTTAAATGAGTAGCTGCATCCGGTTAATTTTTTTAGTACAAGCATCATGTAGCTGCACACAAAGAGGTGGCTGATTATGAGCCCGTAGCAGTAACCGTTTAAGCCGGCGCGTGGAATAACAAACACAACAAGTGCAAGCCGGATGAGCTGCGCGAGCATGCTCGATATGAACACGGTACCGGTCTTTCCCATGGCATTCAGTGCGCTTGACAGCGGTGTGGACAAAAATACGAAAGGGCAGATAAGGCACATAAGGCGGACCTGCTCTATCACCTTGGTATTGTCAAAGATTATTCCGCCAAAGCCTGCACCATAGAAGAAAAATCCCGGAATACACATAATGCCGAGGCTGCAGGCGAGCGTCAGTGCGAGGGACATGCTCTTGCTGAGGCGCGAAAGGTTCTGCGTCTGCCAGGATTTGGAAATATCGGGCAGGAGTGCCTGCGACATGGCGTTGGTGAAAGTTGCCGGAAAGAGCACGAGAGGCATTGTCATTCCGGTAAGCACGCCGTAGGCAGTCAGCGCCTCCTCGTTGGTCTGGCCGCAGGTCACAAGCATCATCGGCAGGAGCACAGCCTCAAAGCTCTGCATGAGATGCAGGCAGACATGGTTGGCAGTTATTGGAAGTGCAAGTCGGTAGTTGACCGCGAGCTGGACAATTCCCTCGCTGATGTAGAAAAGAGGGGTTTTTGAGAGTGCTGTCTCCTCAGTCTTATATTTGTCCTTGAGAAAAATAACCGCGATAAAACAGAAAGCCGATGAAGCTATCTCGCCCGCGAGTATGCCGTAAAGGGCGGTTGCGGCATCGGGCGGGCTGCCGTTCTGTTCGGCAATTCCCACGAAGGTGAAAACGCAGGTGATTCGTATTATCTGTTCGATTACCTGCGCGGCGGCTGACAGCCCGTGAAGTTCAAGTCCGACAAAATAGCTGGATATGACATTGTGCATGCATGCAAAGGGCAGCGAGTATGCGGTTATCACAAGCAGGCTTCCGCACAGATTGCTGCTCAAAAATATTTTTGATATGAGGTTTGCATTCCGGCCTATGATGACGGCTATAACCGCGGAAACAGCGGTGCAGTAAAGAAGCGTTGCAAGGAAATTGACATAGCCCTTATCCTTTTTTTTCTGTGCCAAATAGGCGGCAGTGTACTTGGTAACGGCGGTGGACAAACCGCCGACGGCGACAGCCTGCCCGAGTACACAGACAGGCATAACCATCTGGTACAGTCCAATCTGGCTTGCAGGCATTATTCGCGAAAGATATATGCGGAATATGAAGCCCATAATGCGGCACAGTACGCCGGAGAGGGCGAAGATTGCGGTCCCCTTTATTATTGTTTTTGCTGACATTTCTTCTCCGGAGAGGTTGTTTGTTACATTGTATTCCGGGGGAGGGCTATTTTATGAGTGTATATGCTGCTATATTTATGCATATCAGCTCCGTTGTTCGAAGCTGATATGCATAAATATAACAGCTTATACACAGCGAAGATTTACAGCTTGTTTTGAGTCATATCTACAGATTAAATTATTGAAAAGAGGCGGCTGGTAGGGTAATATCATTTATGTGATATCAGGGTCAAAAGGTCAGAAGTCCGATGCAAGCTTGCCTGCGTGAGGATTTTTGACATTGTGACCCGCCAAAAACATGAGTAAGAAGCCATTTTTCAAAGAAAAATGTGCGAATTACGAATGTTTTTAGAATTGTGGGAGCACGCAGTGCGGAGCAATTCGATATCATTATATATGAAAATAGTATGAAATATATTTAGAACAGTAATTCGGAGGTTTTTATGGCAGATACAGTTGTTGTTGGCATGTCGGGGGGAGTTGACTCCTCGGTTACGGCATATCTTTTGAAGAAGCAGGGGTATAATGTTGTCGGCGTGACAATGCAGATTTGGCAGGACGACAAGGAGTCGGAGACGGACTCCTGCTGCGGAATATCGGCGGTGGGCGATGCGAAGCGCGTTGCAGCGAAGATTGGGATACCGCACTATGTTATGAATTTCAGGGACGAATTTAAGGAGAAGGTTATTGATTATTTTAACAGGGAGTATCTTGCGGGAAGAACACCTAACCCGTGCAATGCCTGCAACCGCTATATCAAGTGGGAGGCACTTCTTAACAGGGCGCGCTCAATCGGTGCTGACTATGTGGCTACGGGACATTATGCGCGCATTATAAAGCTTCCGAATGGGCGATATGCGGTATCGGCATCGGTGACGGACGCGAAGGACCAGTCGTATGCGCTGTATAACCTGACGCAGGAGCAGCTTGCTCACACGCTTATGCCGTGCGGGGAATACACAAAGCCTCAGATAAGGCAGATTGCATCGGAGATAGGGCTTTTGGTGGCGGACAAGCCGGACAGTCAGGAGATATGCTTTATCCCGGACGATGACCATGCGGCATATATCGAGAGGGCAACGGGAATTAAAGTTCCCGAGGGAAATTTTGTCGACAAATACGGCAATGTACTCGGCAGGCACAAGGGCATAACGCATTACACCATAGGGCAGCGCAGGGGACTTGGTCTTGCGATGGGGCATCATGTGTTCGTGTCGGAAATCAGACCTGAGACGAATGAGGTGGTGATAGGTGAGAACGAGGATATTTTCTGCAAAAGTCTTATCGCCGATGACGTCAACTATATGGGAGCATCAAGTCTTGACAATGTGGACTGTATCGGGAAAATCCGCTATGCACACAAGGGGGCGCCTTGCCATGTGACAGAGCTTGCAGGTGGGAGAATAAGAGTGGATTTCGAGACACCGCAGCGCGCAATCACACCTGGACAGGCGGTCGTGCTGTATGCGGACGGATATGTTCTGGGCGGAGGAACAATAGTGGGAAAGATGGAGACTTCTGTATATGATTTTGAGACGGAGAGCATAATGAACCTGCAAAACTGAACGGTTTGAATAAGTGTATTGCAGTGAATACAAGGAGAAGTAAAAATTCACCTGTCACAGCGTTTACAGAGAGACACAGCCATGCCGGAGCGTTAAAGCTCCTTCATGGCTGCTTTTCTTTTGGAGAACACGGTATAATATTTAAAGCCGCAGGACAGCAGTATATTCTTCGCCTCGCTGAAATATCCGCCGACATTTGATGCGGTATGTGCGTCCGAACCGATGGTGATAAGCTCGCCGCCAAGCTCGCGGTAGCGTCTTACGATTTCGATGCATGGGTTGGTGCGCGTAAGTCCTTTGCTGAGTGGAGAAGTGTTTATCTCTATGCCGTGACCGGTATGAATTATTTCATTTAATATGCAGTCAATTATCTCTTCATATTTATGGTAATCAAACTGATAGCTCTTGTCAGGCGAATACCTGGTTATATAATCAAGATGACCATATACGTCATAATCGGTGAAGCTTTTCACGTTTTCAAGGGTTTTCTCGAAATATTCAGTGACAACCTCGTCACAGCCGCGTCCTTCCCAGAAAGACGGATAATAAGGGTCAAGCCCGTTTATCTGGTGTGTCGAACCTATTATGAAATCAAATGGAACAGAGGAAGCCACGACCTTGTTTCTGTCGGCGAGATATGGCATGAGTCCGAGTTCGACCCCGATTTTTATATCCAAGGTATTGGAATATCTGCCGCACAGGGCTGATAATTCCCTATAATACTCTTTCGTGTCAAAGACAAAGGCAGGATTTTCGTATTCGGGGGTCTCAGGATAGTCAAGGTCGATATGGTCGGTGAAGCATATCCCGTCAAGCCCGAGCCCGATCGCGTGTTTTACAATGTTTTCCGGTTCCTCGTCGGAGTCGGAGGAGTAGCGGGTGTGTATGTGGTAGTCACAAAGCTTGAGTCTGTTCATGGCAGTTCTCCTTAGAGATATTTTATATCAGCAGTATACGGCAAAATGTAAAAAAATGTCAAATGCTGTTGTGTTTTGTGAGGATAGTAGGAAGCATTGGCTCTGGCATTATCATAATCAGGTACAATAAGTCAAGATGCAATAATTGGTTTGCGCCTATAAAAGAAGTCAGTGAGATGGTTCCGCAGCTTGCTGAGGGAAAATTGAATATCATGTTTTCAGATAGTTCGGATATCCAGGAAATTTATGTGTTAGGTAATGCGCTTAATACAACAGTGGCTCAGCTTAGACATTACATAGAGCAGATATCGGACGTAGTCGCTGCGGTTGCTGAATGTAATCTGACAATAGCTCCCGGAAATGATTATAAAGGTGATTTTATCAGTATAAGAACCGGGCTCGCAGAAATTATTGATAAACTCAATGAGGTTATGGCAGGAATAAATGGAAAAGCAGATACAGTAGTGGAATTTTCCAACAGAATAAAGCAGAGCTTGGAGATGGTGGCATCAGGCGCATCGGAACAGGCATATGCGATAAATAATCTTACCGAGAATGTGACAAAACTTGATGAGCATATTAAAAAGATTGTGGAAAATACGGACAGTGTGGTGAAACTGGTGGATAACACCAACTCAGGGCTTGAAGATGGCGGCAGATGCATGGGAAAATTGGAGGGTGCGATGGCGATCATCGAAGATAAGACCAACCGGATTGACAGCATAATGCAGACTATTAATGATATCGCTGACCAGGCAGCTTTCACAGGTGGCAGAACAGAATGCCGCTGCTGCACAGGAAAATGCGGCATCGGGTACGGAACTTGACCAGTGTACACGGGATTTAAAAGGCGCTGTGGACAGCTTTGAACTTAAGTAAACATGATATGAGGGGCAAAAGGTATTTTGCCCCTCATTTGATATCCTCGGATTGCAGCCTTATTATGGATGGTACAGCTCAAAACTATGCTGTATTGTACCGCATGAGATTATGGAACAGACTAATTAGCAGCCAAAGCCGAATAATCTGCAAATTGCATTGAAAAGTTCAGTACAGCCATTAAAATTAAAACACATATCTTAAGACCTCCTTTTTTTATTTGCCCTTAGCTAAGCACAAACGAATTGTAACAATTTTGTAACAATTACTCAATAGGAGGACGCTGACAGAAAATGAAATAAAAGGAAGAACTCTCCTCAGTTGGCTTCATGGGTATCTTTTAGCGCACTTTATATTAAATTTATTAATTCTTTTATAAATAGGACTTGATATTTTGATATAAATTAGGTAGAATATAGGCAAGATTGATTTATAATTAACAATCAATATTATACATTTTAGGAGGATTTTAAAATGTCAGTTAAAGTTGCGATTAATGGATTTGGTCGTATCGGTCGTCTTGCATTCAGACAGATGTTTGATGCAGAGGGTTATGAAGTAGTTGCTATCAACGACTTAACAAGCCCGGAGATGTTAGCACACTTATTAAAGTATGATACAGCACAGGGTAGCTTCATGGGACGTGTTGGCGAGAACAAGCACACAGTAACATTCAAGGATTCTGTTAAGGGTGAGGACGGCAAGACTGTTGTTGTTCCTGGTTCTATCACAGTTGATGGCAAGGAGATCACAATCTACGCTCAGCCGGATGCTTCTAAGCTTCCTTGGGGCGAGCTTGACGTAGATGTTGTTCTTGAGTGTACAGGTTTCTATACATCCAAGGCTAAGGCACAGGCTCATATCACAGCAGGTGCTAAGAAGGTTGTTATTTCTGCTCCGGCTGGAAATGACCTTCCTACAATCGTTTACAATGTAAACCATACAACACTTACTAAGGATGATACAATCATCTCTGCAGCTTCATGTACAACTAACTGCTTAGCTCCTATGGCTAAGGCTCTTAACGATTTCGCTCCGATCCAGTCCGGTATCATGACAACAGTTCATGCTTACACAGGTGATCAGATGATCCTTGACGGACCACAGAGAAAGGGTGATAAGAGAAGAGCAAGAGCAGGTGCTCAGAACATCGTTCCTAACTCAACAGGTGCTGCTAAGGCTATCGGTCTTGTTATCCCTGAGTTAAACGGCAAGCTCATCGGTTCTGCACAGAGAGTTCCTACACCTACAGGTTCTACAACAATCCTTGTTGCAGTTGTTAAGGGTGAGGTTACTAAGGAAGGCATCAACGAGGCTATGAAGGCTGCTGCTACTGAGTCATTCGGATACAACACAGATGAGATCGTATCAAGCGATGTTATCGGTATGAGATACGGCTCATTATTCGATGCTACTCAGACAATGGTATCTAAGATGGAAGACGGCAACTCACTTGTACAGGTAGTTTCATGGTATGACAATGAGAACTCCTACACAAGCCAGATGGTTCGTACGATTAAGTACTTCGCAGAGCTTGCTTAATTAAGAGCTTAGCAATTAATTATTAGACCTTTAAGGGTC